>CAMHTW010000011.1 GCA_946188165.1 uncultured Prevotella sp. | reverse complement strand
TCGAGGCTATGCGTAAGAACGCCCACATGCGTCTGCGTACCAATACCTTTGGTGCTGTGATGCGCATCCGCCATAACATGGCAATGGCTATCCATACCTATTTCCATGAGCATGGCTTCTACTACTTCCACACGCCGCTGATTACTGCCAGCGACTGTGAGGGAGCAGGAAACATGTTCCAGGTGACCACCAAGAACCTCTACGACCTGAAGAAGGACGAGCAGGGTAAGATTATCTACGATGACGATTTCTTTGGCGAACAAACTTCATTGACAGTGTCTGGTCAGCTGGAGGGTGAGCTGGGTGCTACGGCATTAGGTGCTATCTACACCTTCGGTCCGACGTTCCGTGCTGAGAACTCAAATACTCCACGCCATTTGGCTGAGTTCTGGATGGTAGAGCCTGAGGTGGCCTTCTTAGACCAGGAAGAACTGATGGACCTTGAAGAGGACTTTATCAAGTACTGCGTTCGTTGGGCTCTTGATAACTGTAAGGACGACCTGCAGTTCCTCAATCAGATGATTGACAAGACCCTTATTGAGCGTTTGGAAGGAGTGCTGAAGGAGACCTTCGTACGTCTGCCTTATACAGAGGGTATCAATATCCTGCAGGAGGCTATCAAGAATGGCAAGAAGTTTGAGTTCCCCTGCAATTGGGGCGACGACCTCGCCTCAGAGCATGAGCGCTATTTGGTTGAGGAGCATTTCAAGAAGCCAGTCATCATGACTGACTATCCGCGTGCCTTCAAGTCGTTCTATATGAAGCAGAATGAGCCCGCAGAAGAATCTGCGGGAGTAGAAGCCTCTATCGGCTACAAGGGTGCTGTGGCTCCTGGACCTACGATGCAGGGTACCGATGTGCTATTCCCGCAGATTGGTGAGATTATTGGTGGTTCTGTCCGCGAGGAGAGCTACGACAAACTGATGGCTGAGATTAATCGCCGTGAGATGGATCAGACCCACCTCTGGTGGTATATCGACACCCGCCGTTGGGGTTCATGCCCACACGCAGGTTTCGGTCTTGGTTTCGAGCGTCTCATCCTGTTCGTAACAGGTATGCAGAACATCCGCGACGTGATTCCTTTCCCACGTACACCGAAATCAGCAGAATTCTAATTGAATACAGTATTAACAATCAGCCCCGACTTTATCAGGTCGGGGCTTATTGTTTGTATGATGGTTGTTTACCATGTAATATTCATACCCAGATTGACGCTGGCCTTTGAACTGAGTGGAATGAACTCCTTAGACTGCTTGCCCAGGATATGGTCCATACCAATGAAGAAGTTGAAGCCTTTTGGGTGGATATTAATCAACCAACCAGCACTGGCTCCGAATGAGCCAACGCCTAAGCTCATACCGCCGTCAAGCCAGTTGAGAGGCTCCCAGTTTGCGCTCAGACGAGCCTCAGTCCAAGAGTATTCGCCCTGTAAACGGGTACTGCTCAACAATCCGAATGACAGTTGGCGGTACATAGGCAGCGTGTATTCTGCGCCCACATTGAGTGTGGTGCCGATACCAGTCGTACGACCACCCTGGTCGCCCTGATCCTGAAGATTGGCAAATTCTGCCATCTGGTCAGAATAGGACTGTCCCTGATTCTTGAAAGAATTTGGACTGCTCTTGCTGACCTCTGCATCATGGAAACCATCGAATAAGAACTGGTCGTTGATGTTACGAGCCTGCATGTCGTTTGACCAGCTGATGAAGCCGAGGTCGAGCAGGGCTGCCGAGAAGTTCCAGTCATCATTCAACTTGTAGGTGGCACCAAGGTCGATACCCAAACCAAAGCCACCGATACCAGCGCCGTCAACATCCAAATCGTTGACATACTTATAAGAGCCAGGCTTCTGTTTGTATTCCTTATCCTTCTGCTTGTAGGTAAAACCCTTCATGGAGACATCGGCCTGGGCCTTGGCAGATATCAGCCACTGGTTGGCATCATTCAGCTGAGCCTTGACGTTCTCCATCTTCACGTCAGCACGACCAACACCTAACAGTACCTTTAGTTTGGCACCTGCACGCCACTGGTCTGTCAGCTGGCGGGAGTGTCCGAGGGCAACTTCAACATACGACAAAGCACCAGCGTTGATGTCTCCGATATCGTAGCTCTTATTGCCAGTGTTCTTGGCAAACTCGAACAACTCGTAGGGCAGCGATACACCGAAACTGGTCTTAGAATTAATCTCAATCGTGTTATAGCCACCCCAAGCCTTGAAACCGGCTGAAAGGATGGTAATGCCAACGCTACCGACGACACGGTTGTTGCCGCTGGCAAAGCCGTCGAGGGCTGTGGAAGCATCGATGTAGGGATTGAGGAACGTCGTCATTGTCTTATTGCCATAGGGATTGGGGTTGTTCTTGATGATAGCATCATAACCGAAATTACCCTGTGTGCGGACATTGATGTTACCCAATGCCGGAATAGACACATAGCTCTGGTCGTTTCCGTAGGCAGGGTTCATCGTATGACGGAAGTTGTAGCCGTCAGTAAAGTATGCCGAATTCAGCGATTGGGCTGTTGCTGTAACCACCGAAAGCATTAAGGTGGCAACAAGTATTATTTTCTTTTGTTTCATCTTTCTATAGCTTTTTTCGGGGTTCAACATTAATTCGCATCATATACAATCTTACCATTTACCTGTATCTTGATGTCCTTCAGATGAATCTGATGGTTCTTGTTCAGTGTCTTACCTTTCTGAGCAGTATCAGATGGAGCAGTAACCTTCAAACGATAGTCAACACCGTCGAGTTGCTTTACCCCCGTACCACTAATCTCGTATTGAATTTCACCTATGGCGGCTCCTGCAGCAACCTTATTCTTGATGGGTGTAACAGTAAGGGCTGTCAATGGCTGGCCATTCTTATCCACCGGCGTTATGTTTATTTCGAGATCAGCAGGAACCTGGTTCTCAACATTAGCCGTCAGCGTAATCTTTGAATTGTCTGAGAGTTCGAGTTTGTCGATGTCCTTGTTCCAATCGTTTTCCGTGTCTGAATAAACAATGACTGCATTATCGCCCAATGCCAATTTGGCATTGAATTCATAGCTGGGGTTCAGATGGTAATTCTTGCCCAATTCGACGGTGCCCTCCACTTGCTTGGCCTTGGCTTTGGTAGCTGTGAACGACAGTTTCATACCATCTTGCAGTTTCTCAATAAGCTTTGAGAGGTCTTCAATTTCAATGGCTTTATAACCATTCAGGTTCTCTGGGGCATGACGGCAGATAACAATCTTTGTCTCTGCATCTTCAGTTGCACCTGTAGCCTGGGGATTCAGCTCAATGGCGTTGTCACCCTCAATCATGATTTCCTTCGGATATGTATCAGAGGATATCCTTGCCTCAATAATACTTCCAAGTGGTAAGTTGGTCTTAATTGTTAACCAAATCAGAGGATTGGCAATATCTGCTACCACTTCTTTATCTGTCAAGAAATCTGGAATGTCGTCAATGGTTACTGTACCCACATCTTCCAGATCAATAGCAGGGTCAAAGATGCCACGGGCACTGGTGACAACAATGTCGTCAAACGTTTGGTTACCCTTTATCTCGATGTTGGGCGTCGAGGGTACCAGTAGTTGTTCAATCTCAATTTGTAGGGCGATGTCACTGAACAAAATCATTTCGCACTTATTGGGATTGAAGGTGGCATAGTTCTTCTCGTCGAATTCCTTGATAAAGATTCCCTTGACATTAAACACCAGCTGCATGCTACTTGCATTGCCGTTTTGGTCAAAATCCAAAGTAAGCGTATTGTCTGCCTGGTTGAATGTACCCATCGAGCCAGTATATGTCATGTCTAAGTTACGGGGCAGCTGGATGGTGACTTTGGCTTTCTTGACAGCTGTGGGCAGTGTCATGTTAAGCTTCAGGTTGACTCCTTTGTCATAGCCAACACCAACATACTTGAGTTCTTTGACAACGGGATCGACATCGAATCTATAACTGATCAATGATATATTACCATTGCCGTCCAATGTATGGCCGAGTATGTCTTTTACAGAGACTGTCGTTCCTGCCAAGGCTTGTAATTCTGCCGGCATGTCGATGGAGAATGACTGTTCGCCAGATTCATTGATGGTCTGTACCAACGGATCGACTGTTACCGTAATCGGATCGATTTTCTCAGGTTGTTTGTCTAACACATAGTCACCGTTCGACGCCGTGCTGATGATGTCTGAGTTCCCTAAGTCCAAAATGTCATCAAGCATAATGTTGATGGAGTTGTTACTGGGCAGTGTGATTTCACTGCTACCAAATCCCAAGGTGTAATCGACTTTGTCGAAATCGTAGTCTGCATTGGTGCAACCCAACAGCAGTAGACTGCTGCTAAGGGCTGTTAGCACTGGCAGTCTGTAATTTCTGAATAGTTTTTTCATCCTTTAGTAATATTTAAGTAAATAATTAATTTAATTCTTGATAAAAAGGCACGTAGTTGTCTCTTTTGCCCACAAATTTAGGCAAAATTTCTTAATGTTCCAAATGTTTTGTGAATTATTTTGCTATTGCAGCAAAAAAAGCCCCTCATCCGATATCGTAATCAGTCGGCGGCGGTACAGATCGCCGACGGCTTTCTTATAGATTTTCTTCGATACACCGAATGTCTGGGCAATGTCTTCTGCAGGACTTTTGTCGCCTAAAGGGCAACGGCCATCGTGCGCTTGCAGATAGTGCAACAGTTCGTCGCTAAAGTCGAGGGCACGTTCGTAACCACTATGTTTCTGGTAGCGTTCCACTTTGGCTGTTGCCATGAGGCGGTGCGTCTTTTCGTCCTCCATCACATAGACGTAGTAGCGCTGGCCTTTCACCATGCGCTGCTTCTGCTCACGAAAAGGACAAAAGAGGTCTTTCATCAGTCCCCAATTCAGGAAAGCTCCATACTCGTTCGTCCAGGCACACTCCAGCCATGCAAACTCGCCGACCTTAACCAACGGGTGCAGGGTCGTGGCAATGAGTTTCTCGTCTTGGTCGAGGTAGATGAAGACTTCTATCTTGTCCCCAATGGCAGAACCATCTGGCACATAGCGGGATGGCAGAAGTATTTCGCCGTCGTCGCCACCGTCCAGATAGAGACCGAAGTCCACGCGCTTGACGATGCGCAGGGTGTTGTAGTCGCCGAGTTTTATCATAGGGCTGATGGATCTGATGGGTCTGATGGGTCTAATGGGTCTAATGGGTCTGATGGGTCTAATGGGTCTAATGAGACTGATGGGTCTGATGGAATTTCCAGCAGTCCGTCACGCATGTGGATGGTGCGGTCCGTGATAGATGCCAACTGTTCGTCGTGGGTGACGATAACGAAGGTCTGGCCGTATTTGTCTCTCAGATCGAAGAACAGCTGGTGCAGCTCTTCCTTATTCTTAGAGTCGAGTGAACCGCTGGGCTCATCGGCTAAGATGACATCAGGGTTGTTGACGAGGGCACGGGCCACGGCCACACGCTGTTTCTCACCGCCCGACAACTCGTTGGGCTTATGTTTGGCGCGATCAGACAATCCCATGAACTGCAGCAACTCTTCGGCCCGATGACGCGCCTCTTTGGTATTGACGCCGGCAATGTAGGCAGGAATCATGATGTTCTCAATAGCCGTGAATTCGGGCAACAGCTGATGGAACTGGAACACGAAGCCGATATGGCGGTTGCGGAAGTCGCTCAGCTTCTTTTGGGAGAGCTGGGTCACATCGACGGAATCGATGTGCACTGTACCGCTGTCGGGACGGTCGAGAGTTCCGATAATCTGGAGTAGGGTGGTCTTACCGGCACCGCTGGGACCAACAATACTGACCACCTCGCCTTTTTGGATGTTGAGGTCGATGCCCTTCAAAACCTGCAACGAACCAAAACTCTTTTTTATATCTTTTATTTCAATCATATCTTCTTTAACTTCTCTAACTTCCTAACTTCTCTTCGAATGAATCCACCGTGCAATAGTAGCATAGATACTGCTCTCCTCCTGGTGCTGAGCCGATGTGAACGTCATGCTGTCGTCCTTAGCCTCGCCATACTGGTCGGGGAAGATAATCATCAGGTTCTTGCCCGAGAAGTGTTGCATCAGTTCGTTGGGTAGTCGTTCCAACGCGTTCTTATATGATATAGTACCCTTACGAGCCGTAATCACTACAAACATGTGGTCGTCGTGAATGGTTCCTGCCAACTTGGGCAACTCGTTCCAGTGAGCCATATAGGTGTATTCGGCTCGTACGCTGTCATAGTGGTTGGTAAGATAGTTACGAATCGGGTCCAGTGATTCGTTGCGACCATGGAACTGGATGCGACAGTCCAAATTGGCAGCCATACGGCTCAGTCGCTCCAGCCAGCGGTAGAAGCCCGGTTCGTATTCAGCTCTTGACGGTACGACAACCTGAATACGACGCAAGGTATTCAGGGGCTGTACGAAACGGGTGAGCACAATCTGGCGATTCAGACCATTGTAGAGACTCTGGATGAAGTCGCCCCAGAACTTGGGGTTGACCTCCGTATGGACGTGCATACCCATGATAATCTCGGAGCCGCCGAACTCGCGGAAGGCGTGCTTGATACCATTGGCGATGTTGGTAGCCAGTCGCACCTGCGTCTGCATGCTGACGTCGTTGGCAGCCGCACGCTGCTGTAGCTGTTCCAGCAGGCGCAGACCGCGTTCACGGTTTGCGGCAGCCTTGTCGTCGTCGTACACCACGTTAAGGGCTACCAGTCCGCTGTTCTTCGACCGACTGCCCATCATGATAGCCAGTTCAAGTAGTTGTGGGGCAATCTCAGGATATTTGACGCAGAGCAGAATCTTTTCGTTGTCGTGGCGAGAGTCGGCGGAAGATTGCGACGCCACACTTTGACCACCGGTCAAAGATCCGTTGAGAACAGTCTGTTGGGCTATGACAATCTGCTGGGCTGCCTTCTCGGTCATCATGGTTGAGATGATACACGTGATGAGAATCATTATCACCACACCATTCAGCATTTCGTCGTTGACGAGATATACACCCGGGCTCACTTCCAGTCGCATACCTACCATGACCATTGCGATGGCACCGGCAGCATGTGCACAAGTCAGACCGAACATCATGTGCCCAGCCGACTTTGGCAGCCGGAACAGCAAGCTACTGAGATAGGCGGCGACGGCCTTGCCAAACGTGCCGAAGAAGGCAATCAGGAAGACTATCCATAGCATGTGAGGCCCCTCGAACAGCGTGCGGACATTAATCAGCATGCCTACACCTATCAGGAAGTAGGGAATGAAGATGGCGTTGCCCGTGAACTCGATTCGGTTCATCAGCGACGACACATGTGGGATATACCTGTTCAGGATCAGTCCTGAGATAAAGGCGCCTACGATGCCCTCGACCCCAATGGCTTCCGATGCTGCAGCAGAGAGGAACATGACGGCCAGCACGAAGATGAACTGCATGACGGCATCGGAGTAACGGCGCAGGAAATAGCGGGCCAGAATAGGAATGAGCCAGATGCTGACACCGCAGAAGATGGCAAACTTCAGAATGAACAGCAGCCAGAACGTGATACCCACATCCTCGCCATACGAGGCAGCCAGAGCGGCCAGCATCAGCAGGGCTAAGAAGAGCGATATCATGCTGGACCCCACGCTGAGCATCACACTGGAGTCGCGTCCCAGGCCGTAGCGCGAGATGATAGGGTAGGCGATGAGCGTGTTCGACGCCATGATACATCCCAACAGGAACGATGCCGTCTGCGAATAGCCTAACAGCCACAAGGACATCACGTATGTCAGGGCTAACGGCAACAGACACGTGAGCAAACCGAATATCAGGAAGCGATTGGAGTTGCGCTTCACACTCTCCAAGTCCATCTCCAGACCTGCCAGGAACATGATGTACAGCAGACCCACCTTGCCAAACAGCTCGAACGACGAGTCACGCTCCAGGATGTTCAGGCCATACTTGCCAACGAGTACACCTGCCAGCACCATTCCGACAATATGCGGAATGCGCAGCTTACCCATGATGATAGGGGCAAACAGGATGATGAGCAACACCACGCAGAAGATGAGTGTGGGACTCGTGACGGGGAAATATGCGTCAAAGTTCAGCATTCTGAGTGCAAAGGTACGAATATTTTTTTTTTACCACCAAACCTATTCTGAGTTTTTTACTAATTATTCTGTTACAGGATAGATGAATGTGTCATCGGTAATGCCGTCGGTGCCATAATTCTTTCCACCAATCATAATGGTGCCACAGATGCTGTTATCTCCGTTCTTACCAATGCAGTATGGGGCCAATTCGCCTTTGGTTGCTGTTACTCGGGTTATATCGTTGTTAATAGTTATGTTGCCGCAGGTACCTTGAACACCACATCCGATACCTGTACCGAAGTAGCCGCCTGTTGCAGTCACAGTACCACCACAGATAGTGATATCGCCGCAATTGCTACCGAAATCACTGCCAAGGCCACTGCCGATACCTGCAGCACTCTGACCGCCTATAACGTTGATAATACCGCCCTTTATGACGATATTTCCGCAGTCGATACCCCAACCACCACCAATGCCGGCACCGTAGCCATAGTTACGGATTTCAAGTGAGTCAGAGCCACTGATAGTGAGCGTTTTACCAGCAGGTATGTGAATGCTGGGATAATTGTAGTGAATTCCTGTTATCGTATTCTTCTTGCCGTTAAGGAGGATTGTGGCGTCGCCAAGACAGTTGAGCCCTGCCCACTTGAAATTAGTGTTAACCATGTCTTCTTTAATGGGCATAATGGTCACGCCGTTGAGAGTCACTGTAGCGCGGTCAGCAATGGAAATTTTAATAAAATGATTTGTAAAGTCAAGTTTTCCTGTGAGAATATCGCCATCCTGTGCGATATAGTCGGCGGTAAGGTCCGCGAGGTCAATAACCTGATGGTTGTTAACTGCGGTATCGTTTTTCGAGCATGCAACGATTGCCAGGGTAATTATTATAGGAACAATCGTCTTAAGAGTGGAGATTTTTTTCATAACTTTTTATTTTAGATTTTAAATAAATCCTTTTGACGCTGCAAAGATACAAAATAATTATATTAATCCATACTGTTATGGATAATTTCATCAACATAATTTTTTTATTCCAAAGAAAAATATTACTTTTGCACGTGGAAAGTTATGTTTATAGTGCTGTGAACATAAGTTTGCGGTACTATGAATATATGTTTACGGTACTATGAACATAGGTTTATGGTACTATGAATATAAAAAAGTACGTAAGGAAAGAAAAATAGTATCAGTATAAAAAAACAAAATAAGGCTATGGCAAACTATTATCTGCAGAAACTGCCGGAAGGTATGAGGGAAGGCGAGAAGGTAGTGTATCCGAGGATGCAGACTTACTCGTTGCATGACTTTGAGACGGTATTGAAGCACATGCATACCTACGCTGCCAACATCAGCGAGGGTACGATGCGGGCCGTATTGGAAGCACTGACGGAAACCATGAAGTCGTGGATGCCATTAGGGCACAGCATCAAGATTGACGGACTCGGCGTGTTCTCGCTGACGTTAGGATTCGATACCTCGACACCCTCTGAGAAGGCTATTGCTAACCAGAAGGGACAAGATGACGAGAGAGAAGACCCAAAGACGAAGTACCGTCACATCTGCATCAAAGGCATCAACTTCAAGCCCGATGCAGAGCTCTTGGCAGACATGAACCGTGAGACCACTTTCGACAAGGTTGAGGCTGATGTGGTGGTGCCCAGAAAGGGAATGCTGAGTCGCGATGAACGTGTGGCAAAGGCCAAGGCCGTTATCGACGAGAACGGATTCATGACCCTTTCTGACTACGTGCAGGCAACAGGACTCAGCAGAACCAGTGCCTCCTTAGACCTGAAGAAGCTTGTGGCCGACCCGACTTCAGGCATCATGTCGCGAGGCAGCCACTCCCATAAAGTGTGGATAAAAAGGCCGTAGCATGAGGACTGCAATCATAGGAGGCGGTGCAGCGGGGTTCTTTCTGGCTGTCAACCTGAAGGAGATGATGCCGGAGATGGACGTCACCATCTTTGAGCGCAGCAGTCGTGTGCTGGCCAAAGTGGAGGTCAGCGGCGGCGGACGCTGCAACTGTACCAATTCGTTTGCACAGGTCAGCGACCTCTCGCAGGTCTATCCGCGAGGTCACAGGCTGATGAAACGCCTGTTCAATGTATTTGACCAAGAAGATGCCTACCAATGGTTTGAACGTCACGGCGTGCCTTTGGTGACGCAGGACGACGAGTGCGTCTTTCCGCAGGCACAGGACTCGCATGCCGTCATCAACTGCTTCCTGTCGTTAGCCCGTCACCACCATATTAATATATGTACGGGCAGGAAGATACAGTCGTTGGACGAACTCGCCGGCTACGACTATGTGGCTGTGACGACAGGCGGCTCGCCCAAGGGCGAAGGCTTGCGCTGGCTGGCAGCGTTAGGTCATGAGATAGAAGCACCAGTGCCTTCGCTGTTCACCTTTTCCGTTGCTGACGACAAGTTGCATGCCCTGCAAGGACTGGTCGTTGAAGAAGCAGCCGCCTTGATTCCTGGCACTAAGTATCGTGCTGAAGGTCCCCTGCTGATAACTCATTGGGGCTTGAGCGGTCCTGCCATCCTGAAACTGTCCAGCTATGCCGCTCGCCATTTGGCCGACAACCAGTATCGTGCCCCTCTCAGCATCAACTGGCTAAAACAGCATGAGGAGGAAGTCCAGGCGGCTATTCGCGACATGAGCCATCGCCAACCCCAGAAACTACTGACTACATGTAATCCCTTCAGACTGCAACAGCGCCTGTGGAGCTATCTGTCAGAGAAAGCGCTTGGTCAGCGTGCCACGCTGCGTTGGAGTGAACTCAATCAAAAGGACGTCAACCGTTTAGCTAATATCCTGGTGAATGATGCCTACCAGATAGCAGGTCGTGCCGCCTTCAAGGATGAGTTCGTCACCTGTGGCGGCGTGTCGCTCAAAGCGGTCAGTCCTCAGACGCTTGAGAGCCGTCATGTGCCCCGTCTCTTTTTTGCCGGTGAAGTGCTTGACATTGACGGCATTACTGGCGGTTTTAACTTCCAAGCAGCGTGGACGACGGCCTATACCGTTGCACGTAGCATTCTTTGACCGCAGTCAAAGTGTGGCGTTGCATTGCGATGCATCAAAAATGACGAGCACACGATGAATTCGCTGCATAAAAATTTGGATATTAGAATATTTATGCATACCTTTGCACCCCAAATAGTATAAACGGAAAAGAATTAGACTTATGAAAGTAGCAATTGTGGGCGCCTCAGGTGCCGTAGGCCAGGAATTCCTGCGCCTGCTTGATGAGAGAAATTTCCCAATGGATGAGTTGGTTTTGTTTGGTTCTGAGCGCTCTGCCGGTACCAAGTACACATTCCGTGGCAAGGAGCTGACCGTTAAACTCTTACAGCACAACGATGACTTTAAGGACATCGATATTGCCTTTACCTCTGCCGGAGCCGGCACGTCGAAGGAGTTTGCAGAAACCATCACCAAGTATGGTGCTGTGATGATTGACAATTCCAGTGCGTTCCGTATGGACGATGACGTACCCTTGGTGGTGCCTGAGTGCAATGCCGAAGATGCCCTGAACCGTCCCCGTGGCATCATTGCCAATCCCAACTGCACCACAATTATGATGGTGGTGGTACTCCAGCCATTGGAGAACATCTCGCACATCAAGCGCATCCACGTCAGCTCGTATCAGAGCGCGTCAGGTGCCGGTGCTGCCGCTATGGCAGAACTGCAGCAGCAGTACAAGGAAATGGTAGAAGAGGGTGAAGTGAAGACCATCAAGAAGTTCCCTCATCAGTTGGCTTACAACGTCATTCCTCAGATTGACGTGTTCCAGCCCAACGGCTATACCAAGGAAGAGATGAAGATGTACAACGAGACCCGCAAGATTATGCATACCGATGCCAAGTGCTCGGCTATGTGTGTGCGTGTCAGCTCGCTGCGCAGCCACTCTGAGAGCGTATGGATTGAGACGGAGAAGCCCATCAGCGTTGAGGAAGCCCAGAAGGCCATTGCTGCCGCTCCTGGCTGTACGCTGGTTGACGACCCAGCAACGCTGACATACCCCATGCCTTTAGAGACGGCTGGTAAGGACGATGTCTTCGTGGGGCGTGTGCGCAAAGACCTGAGCGACGAGAACGGACTCACCTTCTGGCTCTCTGGCGACCAGATTCGCAAGGGTGCTGCCCTCAATGCCGTACAGATTGGTGAGTACCTGATTAAGGTCGGCAATGTAAAATAATAAATAATAGGTATTGGCTATAATAAAAATAATGTGTACCTTTGCAGCGTTGAAGGTACACATTTTTAATAAACGATAAGCTTATGAAGAAAATCTACACGCTTAAAATGCTGGCCCTCATGGCTGGTATGTTGCTCACAGGAGCAGGACACGCTTGGGCTGGCGACGGAACCAAAACATCGCCCTACACCGTCGCAGAACTGAATGCACAGAAGGACGCTTTGGCAACTTCGGGAGCTACAGTATGGGTAAAGGCCGACTTGAAAGGACTTGGGGTCGATGGCTCTCAGACGGTGAATGGCACTACAGATGCCAACGAGTGTGCCGGTCTGTTTGGCGATGCTGCCGATAACTTCGTGGCATACAGCTATCAGATTCTGGGCGGTCTTGATATGGCAGACCTCACCAATACCAAGGACTTGCTGATAGGTCTTACTTACGGTACTGCCGGGCATCCTTATGGCAACACGGAGAACCCGCAGTATGCTACTGACTATGAGGCCAAAACTGTTACAGATGCCCATTTCTCACTGGTCGAGGTACACAATGCCTTGTCGGTAAATATCGAGAACGGGCTGCGCGGCTATCACATCTCCAGCAGCTATATCGTTCCTGAAAAGGTCATTGCCGTCAAGGTCAATGCCGGCTATTCTGCCACCAAGGGCGCTTACGTCACCTATTCTAACTACGATGGTGCTGATGCCGTCCCTGCTGTTACATCTAAGGACGCTGCCCTTGTGCTGATGGCAAAGAGTGGTACGTATGACTTCGTGCTGACCTCTGCCCTCTATAACCAGACCATTAGCAACGGCAATGCAATGAGTCCGGGCACACAGGCTGGTGTCAATGCCGGTACAACGAAGAACCGTGCCCGTTTTGCTTTTGTCAACGACGGTGGCAAGGCTGGTTTCCAGCGAAACAGCGACGAGAACTGCACCGTGACGTTGCAGCAGAAGAGTGATGTCTATCTTCAGGTAAGTTCTCAGGAGACCAATTTCTATGGCAACTACGCCTGGGAGACACCGGAAAAGAACTGGATTACATGGGCTGGCGGACAGTATAGCGACTATCACGCTCAGACACAGGCTACTGAAGCTGTCTTCGACTTTGCCAGTGCCAGCATCCGTACGGATATCGGCACAACCATGACTGACGTGAAGGGATTTATCTACAACGAGAAATTTACATCTGAAGGCGTATCACTGCAGATTACTGCCGGTTCTGCTCCTTCCAGAATTTATAACGACGCCAACCGTGGTCAGTGCCTTGTGACTTACAAGGATTATACCACCCTGACCTTCAAGGCTCCTGAGGGCTATGCTATTACCAAGATTGTATTTACTGCAGCAGGAAACAGCAATATTAAGAATTTCACTTGCAGTGGCGGCACTATCAATGACATGACTTGGACGGGTAACGTCGAAGGCGTACGTTTTAAGCAGGGCGGTACAACCTATCTGGCAAATGTCATCGTAACGCTGGCTGCCAAGGACGCTTCAACAACGGTCCTGTCTAACCTCGGCTATACTGAGTGCGCCAATATCGCCGCCTTCAATGCCCTTGCTGCCGGTACTTATGCCAGGGTGACGCTGACCGATGCCGAGGTGACGGGTATCTCTGCCGATGGCTACTCGACAGCCTTCATTCAGGATGCTACTGGTGGTTGCTGGATTCAGTACACCTCGCTCAATGCCAAACTGGCTGAGAAGACCAAGGTGAATGGCTTTGTCTATGTCGTGGCTCGCCCAAACTCTGGTAATGTCCAGATGAAGGAGGCTGAGGCTACCGTGAATAGTGAGATAACTGTCAGCGAGCTGAGTGACTATACCGTTGCTGAGGGTACGATTGCCGAGGTTAACGTGCCTGCCAATCTGAACAAGGTCGTGAAGATATCGGGTGCTACACTCGAAGAAACCAGTGCTACAGCGGGCACTCTGACACAGGGCGGTGTCACTATTGCTGTCAACAACGGTGCAGCAACCGCTAACCAGCAGTTGCACAAGATTGCTGAATGGGCTAAGGATACCAAATTGGAGAACGTTACCATCGTAGCCATCCTGGTAGGAAAGTCTGCTACCGAGAACCAGCTGCTGCCAATCAGCATAACAACTGGTGGCACAGGCATCGCCAACGTCCATGCAGTTGATGTTGACAAGGTGGTTATCTATAATCTGCAGGGTGTTCGTATGAATCAGTTGCAGCGTGGCCTGAACATTGTCAACGGCAAGAAGGTCGTCATTAAGTAAGGATAACTATTATAGAATTATGCCAGCCGTTCTCCTGATGTGAGGGTGGCTGGCTTTTTGATGTGGCCTTGTTCAGAACGTGTGTCCTGCAGCAATGGTAAATGTGGCGCGGTCAGGATTGTGGAAACCAGAGGGGGTCTCGTCTGTAATAGAAGCTCTGCGATAGTCGAAAGCTGCACGTACATGGGTGTGAAGTCTCGTTCCAGGAATGAGGAATGAATACTTCATTTGCAGTCCGATATTGTATTGGGGAACCGTCAGGTATTGGTAGTCGCGCCAGAGCAGGACCTCCATGCTGGCAGGCTGAGCCTGTTTGCTGCTGGGGGTGACGAAGGTGCCGTCATTGTAAGGATCGCCAGCCCCCTTTTGGTAACCGCCGTTAACGGTGACGCTCCATATGCCTTTCGGAAGCATGATGTTGCGTGTGACACTTGCCGTCAGCTCGTTAGTTCTGAGCTGTTGTAGGCGATAATACGGATAGAGGTAGGCCGACAGGTTTCGCTGTTGCCAGTGGTAGCCTGCTGTGATGGTCCATGTCGGCAACTCATGGAGGATGCCCAGATACATGGTGTAGTCAATGTCCAGATTGCGCCAGCATTTGTCGGAGGTCTCCGCCTCATCGTAGTATTCGTAGTGTGTCGCTCCATTCGTATTGGTCAGCCCTCGGTAGGTGTTCATGCGGTTCTGAAGCTTTTCATGCTGATAACGGACGTCGATGAAAGCTTTTAACGCGTTGTGGGCATAGCATAGGCGGACGTGCTCAGCAAGAATGTCGCGGTCATGCTCGGTATAGGTGATAGTATAAGGCGACTTGCGGCCATAGTAGCCTGTGGTGTGGCTGTAGGTCAGTGCATTGAACAGTGAGAAGGAACCGTGGCTTAGTGACAACTGTAAACCGCCACTGTGTCCGTCCTCAAAGAGCGGCATCTCATGGGTTTTGTCAGTATATCCATCGTTGCCATATTGTTCGACGATGCCCATCATACCGCCGAAGTCAATGAGCGACTTATACACTTTCTCATTCGTGCCGTAGGTGTCAAACTTCAGACTTTCCGTACGGCGGAGGTAAGTGTAGTCGGCACCGATGTTCAGCCATGTCGTGACAGGTGCCAGGATGCCAGTCGTGAGTTTCAGGTCCATCAGTTTGTTCTTATGACGCAGGTCCTTGTATTTGGCGTAGTTGGCAGCCGTATAGTCGGCTTTAAAGCCAACGGCAAAACCGTTGGCAATAGTATATCCGCAGCCGCCTGTGAGATGATAAGTGTCACGATGCTTACGACCGGCATTGGTCAGCGAGTCTTCGATGATGTCGAAGGGGAGGCGGTCCTGCATGAAGACGGAGCCTGTCATGTCGTTTCCGGAGAAGTTGTCGTAACTGATGGCGCCAAAGACCACCGTGCGGGGATTGATGCGGTAGTACGACTCGATGGCAGCCTGCAGATTTGTTACTGATGGCGCACCGCTAATGTCCGTCAGTTTGCCGCTACCATAGCTGAACGACATCTCTGCCTCTGCCATATTTTTGTTGTCGTAGAGCGTCAGTGCTGCGGCATTACGCTGAGTGAGCCAGGGCGACGACTGCTGGATGTAACGGTAGTCGCGAAGTAGCAGAGAGTCCTGCGCCCCTACGGAGCTAAATATAAAATATAAAATATAAAATACGAGAAATCTATACATCGTTGGTGTCTGTTTCTTATTTTTTATTTCTTATTTAGGCGTAGCCCGCAGTGAGCATAGTTGGCGTTCGTGGAAATCGTTGGTGGCGTTATTCGTATTCTGATAGATGATGTGAGCCCCGTTGCTGATGCTAGCCTCTGCGTCAATGCCGCTGGGGTCGGTACTGTCGTCAACTCCTAACGAGTAATTGTAAACCAAACGTCCTTCGTTCTCTGCAAGCGATTCAGTGGCTTGACGGTCCACATTGCGATAGACGGCATGCCCCTTCTTATTAGTCATCCAGACGTAGCCCGCATCAATGTCTGCCGTTAGGCGTTTGACACATTGTGTGGCATAGTCGCTGGAGAATACCTCTATGGCATCGATGATCCACTTGTTAGGCACCTTCACACAACGCTTGACGGCATTCGAACTGCCACCGTCGTACCAGTAGTTAGCTGTGTTGGCGGCAAAGTCGGCAGGGGTAACGTCTTTGGTCTGGAACAGTACGATAGCTGGTGACGAGTTACTTAGCGGCCAGGCGTTGCCTTGTCCGTAAACGGCAGCTTTCAGATAGTGTGAGGTTGGTATTACTTCCGACGGTGTGGGGCAGTAGCGTTGGTTGTTGTAGCCGCTTTCTGGGTCAAACATGCAGTAGTAATCCGCTTTGGCGTAGTCGACCGAATTGCTGTAGGACAGCGTGTTGTTGATGGCACCATGAATGTTGACAACCACCTGCGAGTAAGGCTCGATAGTCAGTGTGGCAGGGAAAAACCAGATACCGTTCCACAGCGGTGTGAAGCCTTCGCCCTCGTAGTTGAGTCTTCCGTCTGCTGTATAGTTGTTATTGGTGGCTTGAGCATTGGCGGGTGCTGCTATACCCAAGCACAGGTTATCATACGTCGCTGTCTCTGCACTGTTGTTGTAGAGGATGATGCACTTGTCGTAATAGAATGGTGTAATACCATCATCAGCCATACATCCGCCACAGTACAGTTCCTTGATAACCAGACGGCTGATGACGGCACGCTTCATCGTAATGGCAGCTGTCGTCTGCCGGTCTTTCAAGACAGTAATTTGTCCCGACATGCCGTTATAGCTGTAGTACTCGTTGCCGGTCCCAAAACGCGTTTGCGAAGCAGAAGCCTCGTAGAGTCCTGGCGTAACGCTGAACAACGCGGTTCCCTGCTTGTCGGTTGTATCGACAAAGACGCTGCCTGTGCTGATGTTGCGCAGTTGCACGTCCAGTCCCGACAAGTCGTCGTCGATGCCTGTCAACGTAATGGCTACGACACCAGTAGAGACTGATGGCGTCTCTTGATTGGAGCAGGAGACAAGAAGTGAAAAGTGAAGCGTGAAAAGTGAAAAGTATATCAAGAATTTTCTCATTATCTTAATTTCTCATTATCTCATTTTCTCATTATCTCAATTTCTCAAAGTTTCAGTCTTAGTGACAAACCGTAATAGTAACTCGGGATATAACTGCTGGCAAAGAGCGACGTGTCAAGGTCGGTCTGCGAAGAGTGTACCGTATTCATGTTGTTGAGGAAGTTGTTGGCGTAGAACGATAGACTGACGTGGTCGCCAATTTCCTTGGTAATACTGAGGTTGGCCGAATAGTAGGCACTGATACGGTTGGGGTTCAGGACGTAGGGCGTATTGCTCTTGACTACCAGGTTGCAAAGGTCATTATACAGGGTGGCATCGTTGTCCTTGGCCCAAAGGAACATCTCTGCAAATGGTATCTTCTCATTGGGTTTGTCCCATGTAGAGTAATATTCGGGATATACGGCAATGAACTTGTTCTCCGTCGTGCCGTCGTAAGATGTGCCAGTGTATTCCCCCTGACTATTGAGCACGATGCCACGCACTGCATCGTCCAGTTCGCTGATGGCTTTGTGGTAGTTGTAGAGCGATGCTTCAACGCGCAGAGCAACGATGAGTCGTAACTTTGGAATATGCGTCGTGATGGTTGTGTTGAGGTTCAGCGCTTTCGATACAGCTCCGTTGGCTACCGATGTCTGTGTGGCACTGATGCCATTAGTGCCGCGATACCAACCTATATACTGATAAGGTTCCTGGGTACCGGTCATCTTTGTGTTGCTGTTGTTCATACTGGCAAACAGCGTCTCGTCGGCACTCTTGTAATAATAGTAGTTGCCGTCGAAGCGTAAACTCGTGTTCAGTGCTTTGATTTGCTTGAAGTCGACAATCCATTCCAGCCCATAACGGTTTATTGGCGATGCATTGATGTAGCGGGTATTGGTTTGGTAGAAACGGCGCGTGTTATATAGCTTATTGCCGTCCTGGTCGGTATTAAGACGTATGGAATTGTTGGCACCCGTGGCATCGCTAACGGTGACGATACCCTGCTGGTCGATGCTATAGATACGCTCTGAGTTCGGAATGCTAATGTTCTCCAATGTGGCTACGGGTGTATAGTTATAGCTGAATGGCGTATAGACGTTGCTGGGCATATAGGCATGGTGAGTGCGGTGATGGAAGGCCGACAGCGATATGCGCGTACCTTTTATCGTTAACTCTACGCCGATGTCTGTCTGGTTGGTGTGTTGCCAGCGCAGGTCAGGATTATAATGCGCCTTTGATGGACGAGAGTACCAGGCGCTGACCGTCGTATTGTCGGCAGTGGACTGTGAACGGAAAACCTCTGTGTCATAGTATGTCGGGGTAGGGTATAGTATCTGGAATGACGGCAACTTAACGCTCTTGCCCCATCCGGCATGAATGATGAGGTCGCTGACTGCGTGCTTACGACGGTTCTGCCAGAAAATATAGCGGCCATTAAAGCGTGGTGACAGCGCGCTCGCCGTGCCGTAGTCCGACTCGCTGATGATGGTGTTGTCGTTACGCAGACCTGCCGTTAGTTCCATCCGCGACAGTTTGCCCGTCTTTATGGTTACCTTCTCCTCTGCATAGAAAGCGATGTTGTTCAGCGTAGGTAAGTCGTCGTAACGATACTCGCGCCATGTTGGTGCATAGCGCAAATCATCATAATACGTGCCACGGCCATTGTTACGGCTGCCAGTATATTCTGCGCCAACCAGCATGCGGCTCATCATCTTGCCAAAGCTACGGGTCCAGTCACCCTTCAGGCGTACTGACCAGTTCATTGGCTTGGACTCCTGATATTGCTTGACATTCCAATAACCCGTAGGTCCAAGGATGACAGAAGAGCCTACCCCCGACCCCTCCCAAGTAGGAAGGGAGGTCAGAGCGTCATAATTCTGCGCCATGAAGTAGCCCTCTTCCATGGTATGCAGATATGCCAGCGTGGTGGCACTGTTGGCGTGTGTCGAACTCTCTGAGGTGCGGTCCGAGGTTGAAAAGGCGCCATGCAATGAAAGGTTGGTTATCCACGGCTTATTCAGTAGCCAGTTTAGTTCCAGTCGTGCTCTTAGGGAGTTATCGCGTGTCTTCGTGTAGTCATCCAACTGCTCGTCGGGGTCACTCTCAGAATGATAGCCACCGATGTTGCCTGTCAGTCCGATGTTCAGCGTCAGTGGCATCTTGTCACGCCAAAAGACGTTCATGTAATTCAGGCTTAATATGTTGCGTTGATAAGCCGTATAGGGTGATGCTGCATCGCTGAACGAACGGGCATGTTCCAGCGAGGCATTCAGAATACCACGGTTATGACCTAAGTCGAAGCCTTTGTTCAGGGCTATCTGGCGTGTGTGCTGTGTTAGCTTGCCTTCTACGATGAAGGGTGACTTGCCTCTACGGGTATTCACTTTCACAACACCATTCGACAGGTCGCCGTACTCTACCGAAGGAATGCCTGTCACGATTTCCACGCTCTCTATATTCGATGCGCTGATGTTACGTGTTGAGGCTCCAGCCGTCTCGCCCGTCATGGCGTTGTTGTCCAAACGCACACCGTCTACCTCGATAGCCGTTCCAAACGAAGAATTGCCACCTTCGCTGTTGCCACTGCGTAATGCCATACGACTATCGTCCATCAGCGTCGGATTTACTGTCTTTCCGCCAGGCAGCAGTGTGGTAACGTCACCTACATTCAGAATCTGTTGCTGGTCTAAGGCAGTACGGTCAATGGTATAGCTGGTGGTGGCTTCGTCGGTCCGTCGTCGTGCCGTCACCGTCACCTCGTCCAATTTCAGGTTCTCCTGTTTCAGTGTGATTCTCAGTCGGGGCATGTCCATTGCGATGTTCATGGTTACTTCTCGTTTGGCATATCCCAAGCATTGGATGGTTAGCGTAGCCCAGCCTGTGGGCACGTTCTTGATGGTGAAATTGCCTTCTTTGTCGGTAATGGCCCAGCGTCCGTTCTCCTTCATCAGTATTGAGGCAAACTCTATCGGCTGCTTGTCGCCCTCGTCAGTTATCTTGCCCGCAATGGTCACCTGAGCTTGTGCCTGTATGCCACAGCCCACTATGATTGTCAGAAGTATTGCCCAAATTCTGTAGATTAACATGATGCAGTCGCATCCTCTTTTATACTTAATTACTGCTTGTTTGCCTTTTTCCGTTGGTCGTGGTCAAGAATAATCTTGCGCATACGCATGGATTTAGGCGTGACCTCGACAAGTTCGTCTTCCTTGATATATTCGAGGCATTCCTCCAGCGACATGACGACTTTGGGAATGATGCGGGCCTTGTCGTCGGTACCAGAGGCACGGACGTTGGTGAGCTGCTTGGCCTTGCAGACGTTGACGACGAGGTCGTTGTCGTGCACGTGCTCGCCTACCACCTGTCCCATGTAGACGTCCTCGCCCGGGTCGATGAAGAACTTGCCGCGGTCCTGCAGCTTGTCGATGGCATAGGCAAAGGCGTTGCCCGTGTCCATGGAAATCATGGAGCCGTTGACGCGGCGCTCGATGTCGCCCTTGAAGGGCTGGTACTCCTTGAAGCGGTGGGCCATGATGGCCTCGCCCTGGCTGGCGGTGAGCACGTTGGTGCGCAGACCGATGATGCCGCGCGAGGGGATGTCGAACTCGATGTTGGTGCGCTCGCCCTGACTCTCCATACTGGTCATCTCGCCCTTGCGGCGCGTCACCATGTCAATCATCTTCGAGGCAAACTCCTCGGGGACGTTGATGGTCAGCTCCTCGATGGGTTCGCACTTCTGACCGTCAATCTCCTTGTAGATGACCTGCGGCTGACCCACCTGCAACTCGTAGCCCTCGCGGCGCATGGTCTCGATGAGCACGCTGAGGTGCAGCACGCCGCGACCTGAGACCACCCAGCGGTCGGTGGTGTCCTCGAAGGGTTCTACGCGCAGGGCGAGGTTCTTCTCCAGCTCCTTCTCCAGACGGTCGTTGATGTGGCGCGACGTGACGAACTTGCCCTCCTTGCCGAAGAACGGCGAGTCGTTAATGGTAAACAGCATCGACATCGTAGGTTCGTCGATGGCGATGGGAGGCAGTGGCTCGGGGTTCTCCAGGTCGCAGATGGTGTCGCCAATCTCGAACTTCTCCAGTCCGATGACGGCACAGATGTCGCCGCAGTCCACCTGGTCGGTGCGCTGGTGGCCCATGCCGTCGAAGGTGTGCAGTTCCTTGATCTTGGTCTTCTCCATCGAGCCGTCGCGGTGGGCAATGGTCACCTGCTGGCCGTCCTTCAGCTGACCGCGGTGGACACGCCCCACGGCAATGCGGCCCGTATAGCTCGAGTAGTCGAGCGACGTGATGAGCATCTGCGGTGTACCTTCAATTTGCTTGGGTGCGGGAATCACCTCGATAATCTTATCTAATAGGTATGTGATGTCGGTGGTGGGCTTGTTGTAGTCCTCGCCCATCCAGCCGTTCTTGGCAGAGCCATAGACCACGGGGAAGTCCAGCTGGTCCTCGGTGGCGTTCAGCGAGAACATCAGGTCGAACACCATCTCGTAGACCTCCTCGGGACGGCAGTTAGGCTTGTCGACCTTGTTCACCACCACGATGGGCTTCAGCCCGATTTGCAGTGCCTTCTGCAGCACGAAGCGCGTCTGGGGCATGGGACCCTCGAAGGCGTCGACCAGCAGCAGACAGCCGTCGGCCATGTTGAGCACACGTTCCACCTCGCCGCCGAAATCGGAGTGGCCCGGGGTGTCGATAATGTTAATCTTCGTTCCTTTCCAGTTGATGCTGACATTCTTCGAGAGAATGGTGATGCCGCGTTCGCGCTCCAGGTCGTTAGCATCCAACACCTGGCCCGACAGGTCCTGTCCCTCACGGAACAGGTTTCCGGCCAGCATCATCTTGTCCACGAGCGTCGTTTTGCCGTGGTCTACATGTGCGATAATCGCAATATTTCTGATATCCTGCATCCTAAATAATTTACGGATTTACCATTTACTTTTTTACAATTTCGGGTGCAAAGGTACAACTTTTTTGGGAAATATTTGGTAGTTTTGCAGAAAATGTGTAATTTTGCACCCGCATTTCGGAAAATCCGAAGCATTTGACGACGCGAACCGCCCGTGATTAGGCAGGAAAAACGTCCGAAAGATGTTATTGCAAAACATTTATAATCACAAACAAAACAATGTATTTAGATCAAGCTAAAAAGGCTGAGATTTTCGGCCAGTATGGCAAAGACACTAAGGACACAGGTTCTGTAGAGAGCCAGGTGGCCCTGTTCACCTATCGTATTCAGCACCTTACCGAGCACCTGAAGAAGAACCACAAGGACTTCGGTACCGCTCGTGCACTGACTAAGATGGTAGGTCGCCGTCGTAAGCTCCTGAAGTACCTGTACAACAAGGACATCACTCGCTATCGTGAACTGATTAAGGCCCTCGGTCTGCGTAAGTAATCGAAAGAAAGAGTGGAAAAGTAAAAGCCTCGCAATCACATTGCGAGGCTTTTCTCTTGTTCGCCCTTCTCACATTTTCAGCCCCATTTCACGAGCCTTCTGCAACAGCAGTTGCATGAGTGGTTCGCGTTCGTTCTCCACCTTATTATCTAATACGGCGTCTTTCAAGTACTGCTTCAGCGTTCCCACCTCGCGAGAAGGTTGCAGGTGGAAGAGTTCCATAATCTCGTTGCCGTCGATGACAGGCTGGAGCAGGCGCTTATAGTCTTTTTCCTTGAGGTCGACAAGTTTTTCGCGGACAATACGGAAATTCTCGAGAAACATCTTCTTCTTAACCTCATTCTTCGATGTGATATCGGCCTCGCAAAGCAGCATGAGGTCGTCGATATCATCGCCTGCATCATTAATCAGTCGACGTACAGCAGAGTCAGTCACCTCGTTATCGGCAATGACCTGTGGACGCATGTGGAGGTCAACGAGTTTCTGCACATACTTCATCTCGGCACCCATGGGCAACTTGAGACGACGGAAAATCTGAGGCACCATCTTGGCACCAACGAGGTTGTGGTTGTGGAATGTCCATCCTATAGCGGGTTCCCAGCGTTTCGTCTTGGTCTTGCCGATGTCGTGGAGCAGAGCGGCCCAACGCAAATATAGTGAAGAGTGAAGAGTGAAGAGTGAAGAATCTGCTTTCGACACACCTTCTGCGCCAGCCCCCTGTCCGGTAGGAAATTCTTCACTCTTCACTCTTAACTCTACACTTTTCACAACGTTTTCAAGCACCTCCAGCGTATGATAGAAATTGTTCTTATGGGCACGCCCGTCACGCTTTTCAACGATGTCGAGGGCAGCCAGTTCAGGCAGGATAATCTGCAAAAGTCCGGAACGTTGTAGCAGTTCGAAACCGATGCTGGGGTGCGGGGCCATCATGATTTTGTTGAGTTCAACCTCGATACGTTCGCCACTGACAATCTTAATACGGTCTGCCATGCGCTGCAGGGCATCGAAGGTGGCATCCTCAATCTGGAAATTGAGTTGCGTAGCAAAACGGATGCAGCGCATCATACGCAAAGGGTCGTCGCTGAAGGTGATTTCGGGGTCGAGGGGTGTGGCGATGATGCCGTCCTCAAGGTCAGCAATGCCGTTGAAGGGATCGACCAGCTCGCCAAAACGACTGCTGTTCAAACATATAGCCATAGCGTTGATGGTAAAGTCGCGACGGTTCTGGTCGTCTTCCAGCGTACCATCCTCGACAATAGGTTTGCGCGAATCGTGGCTATAACTCTCACGGCGGGCACCAACGAATTCGACCTCGAATTCCTTTCCCTTCTGATAGAATTTAACCTGTGCCGTACCAAAGTTGCGGAAAACGGAGAGGTGAGCCTTCTTGCCTAACTGTCGTTTCAGTTCTTCCGCTACGGCGATGCCGCTGCCCACCACGACAACATCGATGTCGTTGGATGGTCGCTCAAGGAATATATCACGTACATAGCCGCCTACCACATAACACTCGACACCCATCGTATCGGCTACGTGGCTGATCTGGTGGAAAATCTCCTGATCCAATATCTGAGCCAATGCGGCATCTGAATACAACTTCATCTTGATATATTTCTATTTTGGCCTGCAAAGTTACAAAAAAATTAAGAATTAAGAATTAAGAATTAAGATTTTTTTTGTACCTTTGCACCCGATATGGCTAATAACGAAGCAAAAACGAACGCACAGTTCGAACAAACCATCGGTGAATGCCGTGCGCTGTTTGAGAAAAAACTCCACGACTATGGAGCCTCATGGCGCATTCTTCGACCAGAGTCGCTGACCGACCAACTGTTTATCAAGGCCAAGCGCATCCGTTCGCTGGAAATCAAGAAAGAGTCGCTGGTGGGCGAAGGCATCCGTCCTGAGTTCATCGCTCTGATAAACTATGGTATTGTGGGACTCATCCAACTGGAGCGTGGCTTCAGTGATACTGTCGACATTACTAACGACGAGGCGATGGTGCTGTACGACCGTTACGCCCAGGAAGCGTTGGAGTTGATGAAACGTAAAAACCACGACTATGACGAGGCGTGGCGTTCGATGCGCGTGAGTTCGTATACTGACTTCATTCTGACTAAGATAGAGCGTATCAAGGAGATTGAGGACTTGCAGGGCAGCACGCTGGTAAGCGAGGGCATTGATGCCAACTATATGGACATCATCAACTATGCTGTGTTTGGAGCCATCAAGTTGCGCTGCGCTAGTGAATAGTGAAGAGTGAATAGTGAATAGTGAAGAGTGAAGAAGGCGGGAGTAAACATAGCACGGCTGGTACTGGCCATTATCCTGATTCTGTCAGGATTCGTCAAAGCCGTTGACCCGCTGGGAACACAATATAAAATACACGATTATCTACAGGCCGTCGAACTGGCGCAGTATGTGCCTGACGTTGCCACGCTGGGTGCAGCGGTGTTGCTATCGGCCGTAGAATTTGGATTGGGCATCTGTCTGCTGTTTGCCATCCGTCGTCGAATGGTAACGTTGCTGACGCTGATATTGATGCTTGTGATGACCCCCATCACGCTGTGGTTGGCCATAGCCAATCCCATCAGCGACTGCGGATGCTTTGGCGATGCCGTGGTGCTGACTAACTGGCAGACGCTGGCCAAAAATGTGGTGCTACTGGCACTGGCCTGCATCGTGAGACGCTGGCCGTTGGAGATGATGCGATTCATATCGCGATCGAACCAGTGGATAGTCATCAACTACTCGGCACTGTTCATTGTTGCCGTATCAGGATGGTCGCTCTACGACTTGCCCTATTTTGATTTCCGTCCCTACCATGTGGGTACCGATCTCAGGGCTGGATGGCTGAAGATGATGGAGGGAGAAGAGTCGCCCTACGCAGACTTCTTCGTGGAACGCCTGCCGGATGTCTCAGAGAATGAAAACTCGGATCAGGTGGAAGATAGCGAGGAAATAACGGAACCGATGCTACTGAATCAGGGTTATACGTTCCTGCTGATTGCACCACACTTGGAACAGGCAGACGACTCGCAGTTGGATCGCATCAACGAGGTGCATGAATATGCGCAGGATTACGACTACCCTTTCTACTGCCTGACAGCCAGCGGCAAGCAAGGCATACAGCAATGGAGAGACCGTACAGGTGCTGAGTACTCTTTCTGTCAGACGGACGATATCGTGCTGAAAACGATGATACGCAGCAATCCGGGACTGATGCTGCTGAAGGACGGCAAGGTGATACGCAAGTGGAGCCACAACCGTCTGCCACGTGAAGAAGCGCTGAGCAAGCAGTTGCAATTCCTGGAGATAGGACAGATGCCGGAGGACTCCGTGCCACAAAAGATTCTGACTATCCTGCTCTGGTATGTATTGCCACTACTGTTGCTGACACTGGCTGACAGACTCTGGATGTGGTCGAATTGGCTGAAGAAAAAAGACAAGGACAATAAAGACAAGATATTTCAACTTTTAAAACGTAAAAAGAACATGAGAAAAAAGATTGTAGCAGGCAACTGGAAGATGAACCTGAACCTGCAGGAGGGCGTAGCCCTGGCAAAGGAACTGAACGAAGCACTGGCAGCAGACAAACCCAACTGTGACGTGGTTATCTGCACACCGTTTATCCACCTCGCATCTGTCGCTCAGGTGTTGGAAGGTAGCGTTATTGGTCTGGGTGCTGAGAACTGTGCCGACAAGGAGAAGGGTGCCTTCACTGGTGAGGTTAGCGCAGAGATGATTAAGTCAACTGGTGCCCAGTACGTGATTCTGGGCCACTCAGAGCGTCGTGAATATTACAAGGAAACTCCTGAGATTCTGAAGGAGAAGGTGCTGTTGGCTCAGAAGAACGGTCTGAAGGTTATCTTCTGTATCGGTGAGTCACTGGCAGAACGTGAGGCCAACAAGCAGAACGAGGTCGTAAAGGCTGAACTTGAGGGTAGCGTATTCAATTTGGCTGAGGAGGATTTCCGCAAGATTATCATCGCCTACGAGCCTATCTGGGCTATTGGAACAGGTAAGACTGCTACCGCTGAGCAGGCTGAAGAGATTCACGCTTACATCCGCTCTATCATTGCTGAGAAGTACGGTCAGGCAGTAGCTGACGACACCAGCATCCTGTATGGTGGCAGCTGCAAGGCCTCGAACGCTCCTGAGTTGTTTGCAAAGCCCGATATCGACGGAGGTCTGATCGGTGGCGCTTCACTGAAGTGTGCTGACTTCAAGGGCATCATCGACGCTTGGAAGAAATAAAAAGTAAAAAGGTAAAAAAGTAAAGAAGTAAAAACGTAGCATTATGACGACAATCTTAAATTATTCCATGATTAAAAAGGTTCTCATTGTATTACCTTTTTACCTTTTTACTTTTTTACCTTTATCTGCACAGACTTATACCCAGCGCATACAACAGCAGAACGGTAACGGACAAGGTACGGTGACCATTCATCAGGACGCGGATATCGACAAGTTGGTCAATAGTGAGGTGCTGAATAACAACACCAAGCAGACAACCACAGCTAATCAATCTGCCACATCGCATACTACTACGTCAGGGTCGAAGACTTCGACCAACAAACCTGCAACACCCAACAGTGTGACCACAGGAAACGAAGGCGAAGACGAAACGACGCCTGATCTGAGCAAAAAGGTCATGCGTGGTGGCGTGAAGGTAAGTGGCTACCGCGTGCAAGCCTTTGCAGGAGGTAACTCGCGTAAAGACCGCATTCAGGCAGAGCGGATAGGCAACAATATCAAGTCACACTTTGCCAACGTACCCGTGTACGTACATTTTTATTCGCCACGCTGGATATGCCGGGTTGGTAACTACCGCACCTATGAGGAAGCCCACCAGATGCTGGTGCAGCTGCGCAATCTGGGCTACAACCAAGCTTCTATTGTCAAGGGAAAGATTACGGTACAATATTAAGGAAGTTAGGGAGTTAAAGAAGTTAAGGGAGTTAAAGAAGTTAAAGGAGTTAGAGAAGTGAGTCTGGGAAACGAAACATTTAGAGAGGGACTTGAGCCGCTGGCCAAGCACTATGAGGAGGTTCTGAAATTGCTGGGCGAAGACCCGGAGCGTGAAGGACTTCAGAAGACCCCTATGCGTGTGGCCAAAGCTATGCAGACACTGACCAGAGGCTATGAGGAAGATGCTCATGAGGTGTTGCGCCAGGCACTGTTCAAGGAAGACTATTCACAGATGGTTATTGTCAAGGACATCGATTTCTTCTCGCTTTGTGAACATCACATGTTGCCCTTCTATGGTAAGGCACATGTGGCTTATATCCCCAACGGCTATATCACGGGACTCTCGAAGATAGCCCGTGTGGTTGACATCTACAGCCATCGTCTGCAAGTGCAGGAACGTATGACGCTGCAAATTAAGGAGGCCATCGAGCAGACCCTCCATCCTTTAGGAGTTATGGTGGTAGTAGAAGCACGCCACATGTGCATGCAGATGCGTGGCGTGGAGAAACAAAACAGTATTACCACAACCAGCGACTTCAGCGGAGCCTTCAATCAGGCTAAGACCCGTCAGGAGTTTATGAACCTCATACACAGCAAATAACAAATCATAATTATATAGTAAGATGGAACCAACCAACAGAAGCACCTACAAGAGACAAAGTATGTCAAATGAGTTTACGAACAGTTGTCTGGGTAAAATCATCATCCTCGCAGTTATTGCCTTCATACTGTTGATTGTGGCAATAGCTACCGTTCCCTCTGAGGAAGAGATGCGTGTACAGATGGCAGACGACATCCGCGAATGCATACAAGACAACTATGAAAAGCGCTGCGATCCAGTAGACGAGGTCTTCAACAACATACGGCGTCCCTTTACGGAAGCCGACACCACCTTTAACGACAAGGAGATAATGGAAATCTTCAATCGCAACAACCGTATTGAAGTGTATCATCACACACTGTTCTCTACATGTCGTTTGGTCAATAACGTACATACTGACGGACTGCGTGAAGGCTTGGGCATCTTTGGCATTGTCATTCCATTCCTCAATTACGACGATTTCGTGATGACAGAAGGTAACGTGCGTGGTAAGAACAACGATCGCCTCATGAAGGATACAGCCATACCAGAGATGGATCTTGGCGACAATCCTATGCTGAAGCCCTATCACTACAAGGGTAATCCTGACGACTAAGCAGCCTGAGCACAAACACACCAAATAAGAATCCCCGCCAATTAATTGTTTGGCGGGGATTAATTATTGGTCGTGGTCAGCACGGCGATTACTTACACATGATACCACGCTTAGTTTCTTGCAGGAACGTGATGATGTTCTGAATCTCAGGGCTGTCGGGCACCTGGTCCTTAATCTGGTTGATGACGTCAAACACGCTGGTCTTACCGTGGAACAGCAGACGGTAGGCATTGGCAATGTGCTTCTGCACCTTCTTGTCGATACCGGCAAAATCCAAGATCGTCGTGTTGACACCGCCATACTCCATGGGCGAACCACCGGCAATGACGTAAGGAGGCACGTCGTGCGAGAAAGCACAGCCGGCCTGAATCAGTGACATATCGCCGGCACGGGTGTCGGCATTCTGGATGGCACCGGTTGAGAAGATGACACCATTGCCTATAA
Source organism: uncultured Prevotella sp. (assembly GCA_946188165.1). Taxonomy (GTDB): domain Bacteria; phylum Bacteroidota; class Bacteroidia; order Bacteroidales; family Bacteroidaceae; genus Prevotella. The sequence continues at coordinate 54,458 of CAMHTW010000011.1, read as the reverse complement.
CGCAGTCGCCGGCAATCTCTACACCGTTGCCAAATACGCAGTTGGTACCAACCACGGTATCGTGGCTGATATGCGTACCCTCTAACAGATAGTTGTGGTTACCAATAACGGTACAGCCGTCCCTGTAGGTACCACGATTGATGACAACATTCTCGCGAATAATATTGTTGTTGCCAACCTTCACATACGATTTCTCGCCACGAAAGTGGAAGTCCTGAGGCAGGGCACCAATCACCGAACCCTGATGAATTTTGTTGCCCTTACCAATGCGTGAACCGTCGAGGATGCTGACGAAAGGCATGATGATACAGTCATCGCCAATCTCCACGTCGTCTTCGATATATACGAAGGGGAATATCTTACAATTGTTGCCGATTTTCGCCTTGGGGCTGATTTCAGCTTTTGGGGATATTTCGCTTGCCATAATTATCAATTATCAATTATCAATTGTCAATTATCAATTATTTACCGCCTCCACCTAATGCGGTATATAGACTTACTACTGACTGCATCTTATTGAAGTCGTCGGTAGCCTTGTTGAGCTGGGCCGAGAGCAACTGCTGTTGGGCGGTAAGCACCTCCAGATAGCTGCTGCCACTGCTCTGATATAGAGCCTTGGTATCTTCCACGTTCTTTGTCAGCACCTCAATGCGCTCAGCCTCAATCTTGCTGTTGTCGTCATAACCATTGTAGTTGACGAGGGCGTTCGAGACCTCGTTACCTGCCTTCAGGATGGCATTCTGCCAGTTGTTGAAAGCCTGCTCATACTGCAGCTTGCTCACCTTCAAATTAGCTGTCAGGGCACCACGATTGAAGATAGGTTGCGTCAGCGAGCCAAAGAGTGAGGTAATCCACTTGCCAGGATTCATGGCACCATTGGCATTCGAGAACGTTGCCGAGGCACCAATGGTGATGCTGGGGTAGAACTTAGAGCGTGCAGTCTGTATGTCGTGGAAACAAGCAGCCAGATTCATCTCGGCCTGATGCACGTCGGGACGGTTCTGAAGCAAAGCAACGCCTACCCCCGTAGCAAATTGTGACGGAAGCACCTGACTGCCCAGTGTAGAACGCGAAATCTGGTGACCAGCATCGCCAATGAGCAATGACAGTGCATTCTCCGTAGCACGAATCTGACGTTTGAAGTCGTTTATCTGAGTCTGCGTATTCAGATAGGCTGCCTGTGCACTCTGTACATTGGTAGATTTGGTGCGTCCCAGTTCAAACTGCTTCTGCATCATCTCCCATGTTTCCTTCGACATGCCTGCCATCTCTGTCACGATGCGCAACTGCTCGTCGAGCATCAGCAGCGTGTAGTAGCTGTTGGCAATGCCGCTGATAAGTGAAGCACGTATGGCCATCTGGTTGTCTTTCATGCCAAGGAGCTTCATCTGCGTAGAGCGCTTTTGTGACAATACATTGCCAAAGAGGTCAACAGTCCATGATGCCGAGATAGGCAACGAATAGCTCTTCGTGGTTACCGACGGGTCGGTATGCGTCGTTGAAATCTGACCCATGGGTGTTGTGGAGCCGATGTTGACAGCAGGCAGGAATGCCAATTTGGCTGCCTTCAGCATGGCCTCGTACATTTGTACGTTCAGGGCTGCATTCAGCAGATTGGTATTCTTTTCAAGACCTTGTTGGATGAGTGCCTGAAGCTGCGGGTCGGTGAAGACTTCACGCCAGGGCAGATTGCCGAACGAGGCAGTATCCTGTACTGCCAGCGTATCGGCATCGTTGAAGGCATCGCGAATCAGCCCTGCGGTATTCACGTCAGGACGATCGTACTTGTTATATAGCCCGCAACTGCCCATCAGCAGTGTAGCGGCTGCAAAAATCATTATCTTCTTCATAGTCGTTTATTTCTCCAATTCATAAGTTACGGGTTCGGTATGTGCATACTGTTCCAGTTCGGCTGCAACCTCCGCATTCTCCTCGTCTTCGAACTTCAGCGGACTGATCTTCTCCTGCAATGTCTGGAAAATCACAAACAACGTAGGAACGACAAAGAGCTGTAGAATCGTACCAATCAACATACCACCAACGGCTGCGGCACCCAGTGTCTGGTTACCATTCTTGCCTACACCCGAGGCAAACATCATGGGCAACAGACCGATGACCATAGCCAGTGACGTCATCAGAATAGGACGCAGACGGGCTGCGGCACCCAGCACTGCCGACCACGAGATGGCCATACCCGTCTGACGGCGTTCCAATGCGAACTGCACAATCAAAATGGCGTTCTTGGCCAACAGACCAATCAGCATGATGAGCGAAATCTGCATGTAAATGTCGTTAGAGTGGCCGAAAATCATGGTAAACAGGAAACAGCCAGCCAGACCGAACGGCACACTAAGGATAACAGCCAGCGGCAGGATGTAAGACTCGTACTGTGCCGACAGGATAAGGTAGATGAAGACGATACACAGAACGAAGATGATGGCCGTGGTATTGGAAGCCTTCGCCTCCTCACGCGTCAGACCTGAATAGTCGTAAGTGTAGCCCTGCGGCAGCACGTCGGCAGCCACCTCCTGGGCTGCCTTGATGGCCTCACCAGTGGAATAGCCGTCGGCCACTGTAGCCGTCACGTTGATTGACGTAAACAGATTGAAACGGTTGATGTTCGACGGACCATAGACGCGCTCCATGCGGCAGAACTCCTGGACGGGCGACATGCCACCGGGCGTACGTACATAGATACTGTTGAGCGACTCGGGCGTCATGCGCGTCTCGGGCGAACCCTGAATCATCACACGATACAGCTTACCGTAGGCGTTGAAGTTAGAAGCGTACAGACCACCGTAGTAGCCCTGCAGCGTGGTAAGCACGGTGCTGGGCGAAATGCCGGCCTGCTTACACTTGGCCACATCGACATACAGCATGTACTGCGGATAGTTCGGGTTATACGACGTCTGGGCCGTCTGGAACTCGGGACGCTTGTTAAGCTCGGCCAGATAGTCCTTGACGACACCGAAGAACTTATTAAGCGAACCACCCGTGCGGTCCTGCATGACGATGGACACACCTGAGTTGGCTGAGAAGCCTGGAATCATAGGCGGTGCAAAAGCCAGAATCTGGGCGTCCTTGATGTGGGCCGTCTTCAGGTAAATCTGAGCCAGCACACCATTAGCCTCATAGGGATTGAGGAAAAAGCGGTAGATGCCATCGCCCTGCCACAATCCGCTGAGCTTCCAGAAGAATCCCTTCTGACGCTCCGAGAATGGTTTCAGTTTGATGATGAACGTGGCCTGGTCGGAACCGGCACCGGCAATGAAGTTGTAACCCTGAATCTGCTCACGACTCTGGATAGCAGGGTCGGCACCCAGGATAGAGTCAACCTGGGTAATGACCTGTTGCGTGCGAGCCACTGATGTTGCCGGAGGCATAGAAACGGTACAGAAGATGGTACCGGTATCCTCGTCGGGCACCAGTCCGGTCTTCGTGGTGGCCATCGTAGCCACCAGTGCCGCAATACCGATGATGACCGTCGCAACAATGGCAATGGGCTTGCGCACCAGTTTTTCCACTATACCTTTATATTTATCAGTCGTCGTGGTGAATGCCGTGTTGAACGAAGCATGGAAGCGGTCAATCACCGACATCTTCTTTGGGTGGCCCTCCTTGTCGTGCGGCTTCAGGAAAATGGCACAAAGGGCAGGCGACAGCGTCAGAGCATTCATAGCTGAGATAAAGATGCTGACAGCCATCGTTACACCGAACTCACGATAGAACGTACCCGAGGTACCACCGATGAACGACACAGGAATGAACACGGCAGCCATCACCAAGGTGATAGAGATAATGGCGCCCGAAATTTCGTTCATGGCGTCAATAGAAGCCGTCAGTGCCGACTTGTAGCCCTGGTCCAGCTTGGCATGCACGGCCTCGACCACCACAATGGCATCGTCGACCACGATGGCAATAGCCAGCAGCAGAGCCGACAATGTCAGCAGGTTGATAGAGAAGCCGAACACCGAGAGGAAGAAGAACGTACCGACCAGCGACACCGGCACGGCAATCAGCGGGATGAGCGTAGAACGCCAGTCTTGCAGGAAGATGTAGATGACGATGAACACCAGGATGAGGGTGAACACCAGCGTGAACACCACTTCCTCGATACTGGCATACAGGAATTCCGTGACATCATAGTTGATTTTGTAGAACATGCCCGGGGGCATCAGCTTCTGCTGTTCGGCAAGCTCAGCCTTCACCTGCTTGGCAATCTCGTTGGCGTTGGAGCCGGCAATTTGCTGCACCATACCCATCACCGACGGGATATTGTTGTTCTTCATCGATACCGTGTACTGCTGACCACCCAGCTCAATTCGGGCCACATCCTTCAGTTTCAACGTCTGACCATTGGCATCGCTCGAGATGATGATGTTGCCAAACTCCTCGGCAGACTTCAGACGGCCGGTGTAGCGCATGGCATACTCGTAGGCCACGTTGGCCCGTTCACCAAAACTACCGGGGGCAGCCTCGATGTTCTGCTCAGCCAGCACACCGCTGATGTCTGACGGCATGAGGCCATACTGCTTCATGACGTCGGGTTTCAGCCAGATACGCATCGAATAAGTCTTCAGACCTGGTGACTGCACGTCGCCCACACCCTGAATACGCTTGATGGCCGGCACGATGTTGATGTTGTTATAGTTGGTCAGGAACTCGTCGTCGTAGCGGCCGTCGGAGGTCAGCGTGAACATGAGCACCTGAGACGTCTGACGTTTCATGACCGTCACACCCACACGCGTCACCTCGGCAGGCAACAAGGCCTGGGCCTGACTGACGCGATTCTGCACGTTGACGGCACACATATCAGCATTCATGCCCTGACGGAACAGGATAGAGAGCTGTGCCGAACCCGACGAAGCGGTAGAGGTGATATAGTCCATACCCTCCACACCGTTGATACTCTCTTCCAACGGCGTGATGACCGAGTTCTTCACCGTCTCGGCATCGGCACCAGGATAACTGGTGTAGACCACCACCGTAGGCGGTGCAATATCTGGATACTGCTCAATAGGCAGCGAAACCAGTCCTATGAAACCCAGCAGGACGATGAGGATGGAAATCACCGTCGACAATACCGGGCGTTTGATAAATGTTGTAAATGTCATAATTTTAATTAGTTTACTTCTTTTGCATTGCTTCCACGATGTCACCAGCAGTCATGGCCTTAGCCTGCTCGGCAATCTTCTGCTGATAGCGCTCGGGAGTGATAGGCTTGATTTCCATGCCGTCCGTCAGTTTGGTGACACCGTTGGTGACATACTTGTCGCCAGCCTTCAAACCTTCGGTCACAATGTAGTTGTTACCGTCGTCCTGCGGGTCAACCTTGATCTCGGTGTACTTCACCTTGTTGTCGCTACCCAGCAGGAAGATGAACTTCTTGTTCTGAACCTCACTGACGCAGCTTTGTGGAATGATAATGGCATTGGTAGCCTGACGGGGAATGACAATCGTACCGGAACCACCACTCTTCAGAATACGCTCGGGATTCTGGAACAGGGCAATCAGCTGAACAGAACCAGTGGCCTGGTCAATGACGCCACTCATCTTCGTCACCTTACCCTCATGACCGTATGTGCTGCCATCAGCCAACAGCAGTTTCACGCTGGGCAGGGACTGCAGACCAGCAGCCTGCAACTGCATGGCAGCCTTCTCCGTAACAGAGAAATAGACCTCCATCGACGAGTTGTTCGACACGGTTGTCAGCACGTTGGAGGCACTGACCAGCGCACCCTTCTTGAAAGGCAGCGTACCAACAACACCAGAGGCAGGACTCTTCACGTAGCAATAGCTTAACTGCTCTTTGGCAGATGCCAGAGCGGCCTGAGCCTGAGCCAGCTGGGCCTGGGCTACCTCGTAGGAGTTCTGGGAAGTCTGCAACTCAAAGTCGCCAATCACACGGCTCTCGTGCAACTTCTGCGAGTTTTCGTAAGTCAGCTTGGCCGTATTACACTGCTGCTGAGCAGTGTTCACGGCAGCCTGAGCCTGACGGACCTGCTGCTGAGCTGTCTCGTTATCGATGACAAAAAGCACCTGTCCGGCACCTACTGTCTGACCTTCCTTCACATTAACCTGAGTAATGAAACCCGTAGCCTTCGGACGGATTTCGACATCCTGAACACCCTTAATCGTAGCAGGATAAGTGCTCTGCATATCGGCACTCGACGTTCCTACGGTTGCAACGGGATATTCATTGTCGCCAAACTGAGGACGACCACCGCCACCACCACAAGAAACAAGCGTTGCAGCAACAGCCGCAAACATCAATACTTTCTTCATTTTCATACCTATTAATAATAATTTTGTTCGAACATTCACTTTCTCTTATTGCCCAAGCATGTCAGCTTTGACGAAAAACCTAAAACATTGCTTCGGTTTTCAGTCTGCAAAGATACAAAATAAGTAGCATACCTATTTAATAAGTATGACACTTTTAACAATATTTGTCGATTTTTCGCTGAAACGTCGAAATTTATCTACAAAGCGAGCGGAGCTTGCGAAAGTTGAATTAATATAAAGAAAAAACGGATTTTTCTTTGTGTTTTGCTTATTTTACACTACCTTTGTAGCCTAATTTAAAATGAGAAGGCAAGAAAGTAATGGCTTGTATATTAAATATAGAAACGAGTACCAATGTCTGCTCAGTGGCTGTATCGGAGAATGGACAGTGCATATTTGAGCAGAAAGAAGAGGGAGAGCGCGGTGCCGGTGCCGAACGTTTGGGGACGATGGTGGACGAGGCCATGTCATTTACGGACAACCACGCCATTCCCTTCGATGCCGTTGCTGTCAGTTGCGGTCCTGGGTCATACACAGGTTTGCGCATCGGTGTGTCAATGGCGAAAGGTGTCTGTTACGGACGCAATCTGAAGTTGATAGCTGTACCCACACTCGAATTGATGTGTGTGCCGGTGTTGCTGAGAGAGACGGTACAGGAAGACAACGCCCTGCTTTGTCCGATGATTGATGCACGACGAATGGAGGTGTATTCCGCATTGTTCGACCGCAGTCTGAAGACGGTACGCGAAGTGAAGGCTGACGTGGTGACTGCCGAGACGTATAAGCAGTGGCTGGACGAGCGTCCCATCTATTTCTTTGGCAATGGTGCCAAGAAATGTATGGAGACCATCAATCATCCTCATGCCCACCTGATAGAAGGCATAGAGCCTTTGGCCAAATGGATGCAGCCACTGGCAGAGCGGCGCTTCCTGAACGAACAGTTTGAAGATGTGGCCTACTTTGTGCCCTTCTATCTGAAGGACTTTGTGGCCATTAAACCCAAGAAATTATTATGACTATGGATATAAAAGGATTAGACTATAACACCCAACGCGAAAAGCTGGTGTTGTCGGAATATGGTCGTGAGATTCAGAAAATGGTGGATGTGGCTATTGGCCTACCCACCAAAGAGGAACGAATGCGCTGTGCCAAGACCATCATCCGACAGATGGAGATGAAGAATCCGCAGGTACGGCAGTCGGAAAACTACCAGCAGACATTGTGGGACCATCTGTACCTGATGAGTGGCAAACAACTGGACATTGACTGGCCTTACGACGTGAATAACGCTGAGAAAATCAGCACCAAGCCTCAGCCGATGGCTCATCCGCAGAGCGAAAATATCAGCCGTTACCGTCACTATGGACGACTGGTTGGCGAAGTGTTTGAGAAACTGAAGACCATGCCGGAGGGTCCTGAACGCGATGAACTGGTACGGGTCACAGCCAACCAGATGAAGCGCGACTTGCTGACGTGGGGACACGGTTCGATGGATGACGAGCGCATAGCCGACGACCTGGCACGCTTTACCGATGGAAAGATACAGGTCGATCTGTCATCGTTCCGCCTTGACCGCATAGACGCCATCTCCGCTGAGACAACAGGCAGACGCAAAAGGAAAAAGTAATCATAACCGTCATGGCATCATTCAGAATAGAAGGTGGACACCTGCTCAGTGGTGAGATTCGTCCGCAGGGCGCTAAAAACGAGGCCCTGCAGGTGATTTGTGCCACGCTGTTGACCAGCGACAAGGTAACCATTCACAACATTCCCAACATCCGCGATGTGAACAATCTCATCCAGTTGTTAAGTGATATTGGCGTGAAGATTACGAAGCGAGAGAATACCTATGAATTCCAGGCTGATGCACTGAACATGGCATTCCTGGCGAGTGACGAGTTCGTGGAGAAATGTGCCCAACTTCGTGGTTCGGTCATGATGATAGGTCCGTTGTTGGCGCGAATGGGTAAAGCCGTGATAGCCAAACCTGGCGGTGACAAGATAGGTCGCCGACGTTTGGACACACACTTCCTGGGGTTCCAAAAACTGGGTGCCAAGTTCCGCCAGATTCCTGACCGTAACGTCTATGAAATTGGTGCCAAGCAACTGAAGGGCACCTATATGCTGCTGGACGAGGCTTCGGTGACAGGTACCGCCAACATCATCATGGCAGCAACGATGGCTGAGGGCACTACCACCATCTATAATGCAGCTTGCGAACCCTATGTTCAGCAATTATGCCACATGTTGTGTCAGATGGGTGCTAAGATTAGCGGCATTGGTTCAAACCTGCTGACTATCGAGGGTGTGAAGACACTGCATGGTGCTGAGCATACATTGTTGCCCGATATGATTGAGGTGGGCTCGTTTGTCGGGATGGCAGCTATGTGTGGCGATGGTGTGCGCATCAAAGACTGCTCACTGAAAGACCTCGGCATCATCCCTGACGCATTCCGTCGTTTAGGCGTGAAAGTAGAAGAGGATGGCGATGACCTCTATATTCCTCATCAGAAGCATTACGTGGTCGATTCGTTCATCGATGGCACCATTATGACGCTGGCCGATGCACCCTGGCCTGGTCTGACGCCAGACCTGCTCAGCGTACTCATCGTGGTGGCTACGCAAGCACGCGGCACTGTGCTGTTCCACCAGAAGATGTTCGAGAGCCGCCTGTTCTTCGTCGATCGTCTGATTGATATGGGCGCACAGATTATCCTCTGTGACCCGCACCGTGCCGTTGTCGTAGGTCACGACCGCCAGCGCCAGTTGCACGGCAGCCGTATGTCGAGTCCTGATATCCGTGCCGGTATCGCCCTGCTGATTGCCGCCATGAGTGCCAATGGTACCAGTCTCATCAGCAATATCGAACAGATAGACCGAGGCTACGAGAATATTGAGCACCGCCTCAATGCACTTGGAGCTAAGATTGAGAGAATTTAGCTGTCAGCAAATAGCAATGATTAAGCAAGAAGAAGTTTACAAGATAGGCCGTTTGGGCAAGGCACATGGCGTGAAAGGCGAAGTGTCGTTCCAGTTTGATGATGACGTCTTTGACCGTGTCGATGCCGACTATCTGGTGCTCGACATCGACGGCATTTTGGTACCCTTCTTCATGGAAGAATACAGGTTCCGCAACGACACCGTCTGTCTGGTGAAGTTCTGCGACATCGATACCCAGCAGCGTGCCCAGGAACTGACCGGTTGTGACGTCTATTTCCCTCGTGCCCTGGCCGAAGAGGCAGAAGAAGTACCGTCGCTGGCATCCCTTGTGGGTTTTGACATTATTGATATATCCAATGGCAAAACCATTGGGCGCATTGCAGCCATTGATGACAGTACCGTTAACATTCTGTTCGAGTTGGAGGACGGTACCTTGATACCTGCCAGCGACGAACTCATCGAGACTATTGACGGCACCTCCCACACCATCACCATGCATCTGCCCGAAGGTCTTCTTGACCTGTAGCTATTCCTTTATACCTTATTTGTTATATATGTTGCTGAGGCCTCGGATGATTTCGAAAAAACACATTTTTATTTGGTATTTCTCTTGATTTTCATTACCTTTGTGCCCGAATTACGAAAAACCGGATGAAACATAAACGACAAATAGCCATATTAGGCTCTACAGGGTCGATAGGCACACAGGCACTTGAAGTCATCGAGGAGCATAGTGATTTGTATGAAGTATATTGCTTGACCGCCAACAACAAAGTGGAGTTGCTGGCTCAGCAGGCGCATCAGTTCAAGCCTGCTGCTATCGTTATTGCCAACGAGCAGCGACTGGACGAGTTGAAACAGCTGATGAGTGACATGCCCGACGTGAAGGTGTATGCCGGCAAGCAGGCCTTGGACGAAATCGTAGAGGCTGACCCTATTGACATGGTGCTGACAGCCATGGTGGGCTTTGCTGGTCTGTCGCCTACCATTCATGCCATCAAGGCCCGCAAGGCCATTGCACTGGCCAATAAGGAAACGCTGGTGGTGGCTGGTGAGTTGATTCTGCAGTTGGCACAGCAGTACCATACCCCCATCTTGCCCGTCGATAGCGAGCATTCTGCTATTTTCCAGAGTTTGGTGGGCGAGGATGACAACCCCATCGAAAAGATTCTGCTGACTGCCTCGGGCGGTCCGTTCCGCAACTGCACGATGGAACAGCTGGAGACTGTCACCAAGACCGATGCCTTGCGCCATCCCACATGGGATATGGGTGCCAAGATTACCATTGACTCTGCGTCGATGATGAACAAGGGTTTCGAGGTTATCGAGGCTAAGTGGCTGTTTGGTGTCGATGCCCGTCAGATTCAGGTATTGGTACATCCGCAGAGCATCGTACACAGTGCTGTGCAGTTCCATGACGGAGCCGTGAAGGCGCAGCTGGGTGTGCCCGACATGCGTCTGCCCATCCAGTATGCCTTCTCGTTTCCGCAGCGTCTGCCACTGAGTGGCGACCGTCTGGACTTCTTTGCTCAGAAGTTGGAGTTCTTTGAGCCTGACTTGAAAAAGTTCCGCTGTCTGGCATTGGCCTTTGAGGCTATCGAGAAGGGTGGCAACATGCCGTGTATCGTCAATGCTGCCAATGAAATAGTGAATCGCGGTTTCTTGGAGGACCGCTGTGGTTTCCTGCAGATGAGCGACATCATTGCCGAGACCATGCTGCGAGCCACGTTCAGCAAGAATCCCGACTATGACGTATATATCCAGACGGATGCCGAGGCGAGACGCATCGCTGAAGCAATGCTTAAGTGAAAAGTGAAAAAGATTAAGTAGTATAATAATGGAAGTATTTTTAATTAGAGTATTACAACTGATTTTGGCCCTGACCATCTTGGTATTCCTCCATGAGGGTGGTCACTTCTTCTTTGCCAAGCTGTTTGGTGTAAGGGTTGATAAGTTCTACATTTTCTTCGACTGGAAGTTCAGCCTGTTTAAGTTCAAACCCAAGAATAGCGATACGGAATACGGTATCGGCTGGATTCCCCTGGGTGGCTATTGCAAGATAGCCGGTATGATTGACGAAAGTTTCGACACGGACCAGATGAAACAGCCCGAGCAGCCGTGGGAGTTCCGTACCAAGCCTACATGGCAGCGCCTGCTGATTATGATTGGCGGTGTGCTGGTGAATTTCCTGCTGGCCCTGTTCATCTATTCCCAGATTCTTTTCTGGTGGGGCGACAGCTATATTCCCGTGAAGGACATGACGCTGGGTATGAAATTCAATCAGGAAGCCAAAAGCTATGGTTTCAAGGACGGCGACATACTGATTGGTACAGAAAAGCGTGAGTTCAAGGAGTTTGGTGCCAATCTCTATCGCGACATCTCCGAGGCTCATCGCGTCGACATCATCCGCGACGGCAAGCCCATGAGCATCAGTCTGCCTGGCGAAATCAACATGCTGAACATGATTAAGGCCGATCCTGCCTTTGTGCGTCCCTTGATGCCTGCGCTGGTTGACAGCGTGCTGCCTGGGACACCCGCTGCAAAGATTGGCATACAGAAAGGCGACAAGATTCTCGCCATCAATGGTTCTCCCGTTGACTCCTACAACGAGTTCACAGACCAGTTGGGGCGCCGTCAGGACATGCTGCTGACATCGAAGACCTCTGCAGACAGCTTGAAAGCACGTACTGTGGTCATTGCTTTTGGTAATGATACCCGTACTGACACCACACAGGTCGTCCTGACACCTGACCTGAAGTTGGGCTTTGTCGTAAAGAGCCTTGCAGGCCTGTATCAACCCAAGACGATAGAATACAGTTTCCTGGAGAGTATTCCCGCAGGCATCAAATACGGTTGGAACGTGCTGGCTTCGTATGTCGATGACATGAAATACGTGTTCACTGCTGAGGGTGCCAAGTCGCTGGGCGGTTTCGGGGCCATCGGCAGTCTGTTCCCGCCCATGTGGGACTGGTATATGTTCTGGAAGATGACAGCTTTCCTCAGCATTATCCTGGCCTTCATGAACATCCTGCCCATCCCGGCTTTGGACGGTGGTCACGTGCTGTTCCTGCTCTACGAGATGATAACCCGCAGAAAACCCTCTGAGGAGTTCATGATACGTGCCGAATATGTAGGCTTCGGACTGCTTATCCTGCTGATGGTGGCAGCCAACCTGAACGACATTCTACGCTGGTTAGGATATATATAATCAGACAGTTTTTAAAAAATCTACGCAAAGGCTTTGTAGTTTAAAACTTTATTTGTATCTTTGCAGTCGTATGAGATACACATATGAAGTTTAAGCTGCTAAGCCTTTGCCTACTACTAAGCCTGACTAGCCTTGCAAAAGCAGAAAACTTAGGCTACACCAAGTTTGAACCACTGAAGATAGGTTTGGATTTGGACTATGCACCGTTGGAGTATGTGGACAACAACGGACGACCTCAAGGATTGGATGTGGAACTGACTCAGGTGTTGATGAAACGCCTGAATATTCCATATACCTATAGTCCCAATTCGTGGGAGAACATCTCTGGTGATGTACTCAGCGGACGTGTAGGCTTGGGCATGATGGTTTATTCGCCCTACCGTAAGGACATCGTCAACTATTCACGCGCTGTATTCCGTCTGTATTATCAGGTGGCATATCGCAAGAACGAGTCGGAACAGTTTGACATGCGCCATTTGGAAGGCAAGAACATTGCCTATATGGCCAGCCGTCCCATTACCGATACGCTTACTAAGGCAGGGGCCGTCCTGCATGTCGTGCGCGACCTGCCCAAAGCATTGAAAGACTTGAGTGGTGGCAGATACGATGCCGTCATCTGTTTCCGTTATCAGGCCAAATACCATATCCATCATCAGAACCTGACAAACCTCACGACAGAGGACCTGACGCTGACACCACGCGAATACTGCTATGTCAGTGTCAACAGTGACCTGATTCGTGTCATTGACCGCGAGCTGATAAAGATGGAAAAGGAAGGTGTCATCGACGAGATCTATGGTGAATACATAACGAAGTTAGGTAGTTTCCAGATACCCCATTGGGTTTGGTGGACATTAGGTTCTGCCTTGTTGTTAGCCTTCTTGGCCTTGATATTCCAACAACATCTTCATTCGCGTCGTCTGCATAGGGAAATGCGTCGTGCCCAGAAATCCGAACAGCTTAAAATAGTATTCTTGGCCAATGTGAGTCATGCGTTGCGCACACCACTCAATGCCATCATTGGTTTCAGCGACTTGTTGTGCTCGATGCCAGAAGGTGCCTTATCGGTTCCCGAACAACAGGAAATGTTGGAGCAGATTCATGGCAATGGCGAACAGCTTCTTTATTTCATTAACGAACTTCTGCAGTTGTCGACTATTCAAGGCAATGGTATTGATTTCCAATTGGTCGAGTGTAATATCGGTTTGTTGATTAGCGAATATGCCAACCTAATCAGACCTGACGTGAAAGAGGGGGTAGTGCTACAAACCAACGCTGCAGAACAGGAGGTGATAGTCATGACTGACCCTAACCACCTGCGCCTTGTCACTATGCACATGCTAAACAATGCTGTCAAGCATACCGCTCAGGGTAGTATTACCATTAGCTATAGGATACAGGACAATGGCCTTTACATAGAAGTAAAGGATACGGGCGATGGTCTTCCTAATGATTTGAAGGAGAATATCTTTATGCTGTTGAGCGACAAGCACACCTTCGTGCAGGAACAGAGTCCTGGATTGGGACTGTCTATCTGTAAGGCCATTATTGATGCTGCTCATGGCAAGATAGGCGTAGAGAGCACAGAAGGTCAAGGTGCAACCTTCTGGTTCTGGATTCCATGTAAAATCAAGTAGTCAATAGCTAATAGCCAACAGCTAAAAGCTAATCGCCAACATATTCGGCAATCATCTTCAGGCAGCTGTCTGCACTGACAGGTTTCGACATGAAGTTGTCGCAACCCGCTTCAAATGCATCCTGACGGTCGCTGTCGAAAGCATTGGCTGTAAGGGCAATGATTGGCAGGTCAGGCTTCGCCATCTTAATCTGGCGCGTTGCCTCCAGTCCATCCATGACGGGCATCTTTAAATCCATGATTACCAAGGCATATTCACCTGTCAATGCCATCTTGACAGCTTCTTCACCATTACAAGCGCGAACGGGTTCATAATTCCTCTTCAGCACATAGGTCATCAGCGTCCAATTGCTGTCATTGTCTTCTGCTACTAAAATTCTTTTCATACTCTATATTTATTTTTAGATTTTTTATACTAATGACAAAAGTAATACTTTTTTTCGTAATTCCAAGCATTTAGACATCTTTTTAACTAAATTTGTCGGAAAAAAAGTCTTATTTCTTATGTTCTTCGCTCGTTTTTCGTAACTTTTTCGTAACTTTGCAAACGTATTGTATATATACGCGAAGAATGTTTGAACAGGTAATCGGACAACAGGAGGTGCAAGAGCGCTTGTTGCAGATGGTCAACGAAGACCGCCTGCCTCATGCTATGATGCTGTGCGGCCCACAAGGTGCTGGTAAACTGGCACTGGCTGTAGGACTGGCACAACGGCTGCTGGCCACCAAGGTGGAGAACTCGATGTTTTCCGATACACCTGAATACGTCGAGAGTCCGATGCTTAAGAAGTTGGAGCATCCCGACCTGCACTTTACCTATCCCACCATTAAGCTGCCGTCAATGGGTACGGACCATAAGCCCGTGAGCGATGACTTTGCACACGAATGGCACGACCTCATCATGGCCAGTCCTTATTTTACGATGAATGAATGGCTGGAGCAAATGGGTGGTGAGAATCAGCAAGCCATTATTACGGCAGGCGAGAGTGACGAACTGGTGCGCAAGTTGAGCTTGAAATCGAGCCAGGGTGGCTATAAGGTAAGCATCATCTGGTTGCCTGAGCGTATGAACGTCGAGTGTGCCAACAAGATATTGAAGCTGTTAGAAGAACCACCCTCGCAGACACTGTTCATCATGGTATGCCAGGAGCCGGACAAATTGCTTGAGACCATTCGTAGTCGCGTGCAGCGCATCGATGTCAAGAAGATTGCCGACGAAGATATCAAGAAGGCACTCATGGAGAAACGCGGACTGGCTGAGGACATGGCACAACGCGTTACCCGCATGGCTAACGGCAACTGGCTGAAAGCACTGGAAATGCTGAGTGCCGATTCTGAGAACGAGCTGTTTCTGGATATGTTTCAGTCGTTGATGCGTCTGGCCTATATGCGCAAGGTCAAGGACTTGAAGGCATGGTCGGAACAGATGGGCATGATGGGGCGCGAGAAGCAGAAACGTTTTCTGGAATACTTCCTACGGCTGTTGCGCGAGAACTTCATGTATAACTTCCAGAACGCGGAGCTATGCTATATGACGCAGCGCGAAGAGGAGTTTGCCCGCAATTTTGCACGCTTCATCAATGAGGCTAACATCCTGCCCATCAGCGATATGGCTAACCTTGCCATTCGTGATATCAGCCAGAATGCAAACGCTAAGATTGTGTTTTTTGACATGGCACTGCAAATGATTGTTTTGTTAATACAGAAATAAAATATATGGAAAAAGACTTAAATATGATGACTGGCTGTGACCGCGGACTCTGTAAAGAGGCTGTGGGACGACAGGACCGACAGTTGAATACCTATGACTGGCTGGCTGATGTGCCAGGCAACGTAGACGATACCGATTTGGTGGAAGTGCAATTCAAGCATACCCGCAAGGGTTACTACCATAACGTGAATAAACTGGACCTGAAGAAAGGCGACATTGTGGCTGTAGAGGCTAATCCGGGTCACGACATTGGTGTGGTAACGCTGACAGGACGACTGGTAAAGCTACAACTAAAGAAAGCCAACTTAAAGAGTGCCGACGACATCAAGCGTGTGTATCGCATAGCACGTCCTGTGGATATGGAGAAGTATTATGAGGCCAAGGGACGCGAGCATGGCACGATGATTGAAAGTCGGCAGATAGCCAAGAACTTAGGACTGCAAATGAAGATTGGTGACGTCGAGTACCAAGGCGACTGCAACAAGGCCATCTTCTACTATATTGCCGACGAGCGTGTGGACTTCCGTCAGCTCATCAAAGATCTGGCTGCCACATTCCATGTCCGCATTGAGATGAAGCAGATAGGTGCCCGTCAAGAGGCTGGCCGTATTGGTGGTACAGGACCTTGCGGACGCGAGTTGTGCTGTGCCACATGGATGAAGAACTTTGTCAGTGTGGGTACGTCGTCTGCCCGTTTTCAGGATATCTCGCTGAACCCGCAGAAGCTGGCTGGTATGTGTGCCAAACTGAAGTGCTGTCTGAATTACGAGGTTGACGATTATGTAGAAGCCAGCCGCAAGTTGCCTTCTAAGGAAGTACAGTTGCAGACGCAGGATGCCGACTACTACTATTTCAAGGCAGACATCCTGGCAGGTCTCATCACATACTCTACCGACAAGAATATTGCTGCTAATCTGGAGACGATAACAGCCCAGCGTGCCAAGGATATTATTGAGATGAACCGTCGAGGCGAGAAGCCTTTATCATTGATGGAAGACGGTAAGGCCAAAGAGCCTAAAGGACCTATTGACCTGGCTACTCAGGAAAATATCAACCGCTTTGACCGTGCCAAGAAAAAGAAGAAAAAGAAGAAACCAGCTGCCAAGGCAGAAAAGCCCCAAGCTAACAGCTAACAGCTAACTGCTAAGATGAAGAGGCATACCTTATTATATATATATATAGTCATGTGCATGGGCATGATGCTTGTGTCATGCGACGACCGTATTGTTTTCAGCCGTTATGAGTCGACACCCGTTAGAGGGTGGGAGCGAAACGATACGCTGTCGTTCAATATTGATCCCATGCAGGAAACAAACATGTATGCAGAGGAGGTAGGCCTGCGCATCACGGGTGACTATCCTTTTAAGGGATTGAGTCTGGTTGTGGAACAAACGTTGCACCCCTCTAACATAAAGTTTATAGACACCCTTAACTGTGACCTGATTGACGACGTGGGGCATGCCCATGGCAAAGGTATCAACCACTATCAATACCTGTTTCCACTCACCACAGTCAAACTTGACAAGGGAGAGTCAGTGCATGTGGCCATTCACCACTGCATGAAACGCGAAATACTGCCGGGTGTTACTGACGTAGGTTTGACGCTATCGCGTCTGGTTACGACTGGCATCCAGACGAAGGAAGATAAACAGAAGGAAAGTAAAGCCCCACAACGATGAACCGCCATAGCTGAAGAATGGCAGCGGGATACCGATGACAGGGGTCAAGCCCAGCACCATGCCCACATTGATGAATACGTGGAATAGAAAGATGCTGAGCACACAATAGCCGTAGACACGTGCAAAGCGATAGGGTTGTCGTTCTGACAGATAGATGAGGCGCAAAATCAAGGCTAAGAACAACAGCAATACACCTGCCGAACCTACAAAGCCTTCTTCTTCACCAACAGTACAGAAAATGAAGTCGGTATCCTGTTCAGGTACGAATTTTAGTTTAGTTTGTGTGCCGTTCAGGAAACCTTTGCCCTGCAAGCCACCAGAGCCAATAGCTATCTCGCTCTGGTGCACATTATAGCCTGCACCACGCAAGTCCTCATCCAACCCCAATAGTACATTGATACGTGAACGCTGGTGGGGTTCCATCACATTCTGCATGATGAAGTCGGCACCATAGAAGAAAGCCACAGAGCCTAAGGCAAACAGGGCAATAAAGTAATAGGGACGCAGGCGCGAACTCAACCCCTCCCACAAAAGATAGCCTACCAGTACGACTGTCATGCCCAGTTGCACATAGACAATGTCAATGGGAATCAAGAGCAGGAACAACGATAATAACGTGACCACCACACAATAGAACAGTAATTGTATGGCCTTCCGTTTGTTGCAATACACCCACACCATACCAATGGAGAACAGTTGCACCAATAGCAAGACCACAAACTTACCTACTGAAGTGGGCGTATTGCCCATATAAACCTCGGCAAAGCGGATACCCACTACAAAGTAGACTACCATAGCCACGCCCGTAAACAAGATGCTGCCCGGCATACCCTCGCGATAGAACATCAGGAAGAAAGCCAGATAGACCAATGCCGAACCAGTCTCGCGTTGTAGCACGATAAACAACATGGGCAGCAGGATAATAGCCATCGTGGCAACAAAGTGTTTCCACTGGTTGATGTTATAGCCGTAGGTTGACATCAACTTCGACAGTGCCAGAGCCGTAGCAAACTTGGCAAACTCAGCGGGTTGCAAGCGCAGAGGCCCCAACACAAGCCACGATCGCGACCCCTTGATGGAGTGAGGGTTGAAAATAGTGGCAAAGAGCAATATCAATAGCAAGCCATAGATGACGAAGGAGAATGTGTCGTAGAAACGGTCATCAAGCATTACAATGACGAAGCCCAGTACAAGACTGGTGGCAATCCAGATAATCTGCATACCAGAACGTGTGTCAAGGCTGAAGATATCAGTCTCGCCATACGAATAGCTGGCTCCACAGACACTGATCCAACCGAACGAGAGGAGGGCGATATAAATCAGAATCGTCCACCAGTCGATGTTACGCAATACACTTGCCTGTCGTCTATCTGCTGGTTGTACCATACGCTATATGTCTGCTTTGCAACTCTGCAGCCTGATGTTTAGAGGCTTCCGAGAGCTTTCCATGAAGATATTGTTCCATAATCAATCCACCGATGGGCACTCCATACGTGGCACCCCATCCGCCATTCTCCACATACACGGCAACGGCTATCTTCGGATTGTCCATCGGTGCAAAACCCATAAATACCGAGTGGTCGTGACCGCGGTTCTGTGCCGTACCCGTCTTGCCGCATGCCTTGAAATCGTATTTAGCGAGCGCATGACACGTACCACCTGTAGCCGATGCACGCATCCCCTGCACCACGTAGTCGTATGACTCGCGCGATGCCATGGTATGACGTTTCTTTGTATAGAGCGTGTCCAGTTCCTCGCCCTGCACCTTCTTGACGACATGCGGTGTGATAAACCAACCTCGGTTAGCTATCGTGGCACCTAAGTTGGCAATCTGCAACGGCGTGGCATTGACCTCACCCTGTCCGATAGCGATAGAAATGACGGTCAGACCGTTCCACGATCCCTTATAAGCCTTGTCGTAGAAGGCGGCATTGGGTATCAGACCACGCTTCTCACCTGGCAGGTCAACACCCAGACGGTAGCCAAAACCCATCGACACCATATAGTCGCGCCACTTGTTCATGGCATTCTGCACAGAGCCGTATTTTGAGATGTTGGTGTTAATCATGTGGTAGAGACCCCAGCAGAAATAACCATTACACGATGTACTCAATGCAGGCACCAACGACAGCGGTGAGGCATGTCCGTGACAGCCCACATGCAGACCTTTGAAGTTAAAGCCATGACCACAAGGATAAGATGTCTGAGTTGGGTGGAGGATACCCTCGGTCATAAACGTCAGACCCTGTGTGGTCTTAAACGTTGAGCCTGGCGGATACTGGCCCATAATACTACGGTTCAGCAGGGGTTTCCATACGTTCTGACTCAGCATGTGGTGGTTCTTGGAACGCTGGCGACCCACCATCAGACGAGGGTCGTAGCTGGGAGAGCTGACCATACACAGTATTTCGCCCGTTGTAGGTTCGATGGCTACAATACTGCCAATCTTGCCCTCCATCAGTCGTTCGCCCAATGTCTGCAGGTCGGCATCGAGTCCTAACGTCAGGTTCTTACCAGCCGTCGGACGCTTGTCGAATTTTCCGTTCATATAACGGCCCTGCACACGTCCGTGGGCATCACGCAACAGGATCTGCATACCCTTCTCGCCGCGCAGCTGTTTCTCGTAGCTACGCTCTACACCCAACTTGCCGATATAATCGCCTGGCTGGTAGTAGTCGTCCTCCTCAATATCGGCAGGCGACACCTCAGCCACGTCGCCCAGCACATGGGCGGCAAATGGGAATTCATACTGGCGGATGCTTCGGCGCTGGATATAAAAGCCGGGAAAGCGGAACATCTTCTCCTGAAACACAGAGAAGTCCTTGTCGCTGAGCTGGCTCATAAACACCTGCTGCGTAAATCGTGAGTAGCCGGGATTCTTGTTGCGGTCCTTGATAGTCGCCATACGGCGGTCGAACTCTTCGCGTGTAATGTTCATCACATTACAGAAGTCCGCTGTATCCAGATGGTCCTTGGCTTCGTTCATGACCACCATAATGTCATAGGCAGGTTGGTTATATACCAACAGCTTGCCATTGCGGTCGTAGATACCGCCACGTGCAGGGTATTCTATCTTTTTCAGGAAGGCATTCGAGTCTGCGCTTTTTTTGTAGTCGTCACTCGTAATCTGCAACTGGAACAAACGAAGGATGTAGACGACCACAATCAATATGGCCACCCCAGCAATCACAATACTTCGCTTGCCCAGATTATAGTCCCTCATACCCTACGTTTCGCAATCTCGAAAGTAAAAATCAATGCCAGCGTTATCAATATGCTGCCCCCCACACTCATCGTCCACTCCAGCAGATTATCGAAGTTGAACATTTCGAGTGTGAAGAACAAGAGACAATAGATGGTTACCAGTGTCACAACATAATAGCTGTACTTGGTTGGTCCCAGATTGATGAGCGACGGCTCTAGGGTCTCTGCTGCATCGCGGGGTATGAAGAGTGCATAAAAATAAGGTTGTATGGCAGCTACTGCCGTCAGCGATGCTGCCGCCAATCCTGGTGTATTCGTGAAGATGTCAATAGTCAGTCCCATCACGAAGGCCCACGTCAGCACACCCCACTTGGGATAGTTACGCGGAAACAGCGTGATGAAGTAGACATACAGCAACGGTGTAGCGCAATGGAACAGATGGATACGTCCCAAAACCAACGCCTGTGCCAGTACGAAGGCAACAAACAATCCAACTCGTTTCAGAAAATCTATTGACATCTCTCCTAATTACTCATGAACGTTCAACTTCAGCGAATCTCTTGCAGCCTGCATCAGTCGCATGCGCTCGGCTATAGACTTGTCGCTGATGACTACCACGTCGCGCAGCGTACCGAAATCGGTGGACAGGCGAACCTTCAGCTTATACGACAATCCGTCGCGTGCGTTATACACCTCGACAATCTGTCCCACTAACACACCGGCAGGGAATATGCTGCTGTAGCCATTGGTCTCCACCCACTCGCCACGCTTGAAGCGCGCATGACGGGGAATATCTTCGACATAGGCATAGCCAGACTCTTCGCCATACCAGCGCAACACGCCAAAGTAGCCACGATTGCGGATGGTACAACTGATACGCGACGATGTGGCGTTCAGCACAGGAATCACTACCGAATAGTGGTCGCTACATATAAACGTGACACCCACTACGCCTTGTCCGCAGGCTACGCCCATGCCAGGCTCCACGCCCTCGGCACTACCGCTGTTGATGGTCATCAAATTGTTCTTCTTATGCAATTCACTGGTTACCACCTTGGCAGGTATCAGTTTGTACTGGCTAATTTTCTCTAATTCCTGTAACTCCTTAGGGTTGGTCTCTTGCGTAGCTTCCAAGTACAGTCGGCGCAATTGTGTCAATTGGCGCTCCAGATAGAAATTACGCTTGGTAAGCATCTCGTTATTTTCAGCCTGCGTAAAGAATGACTCTACCGCTGCATCCCATTCGTACACACGTCCTGCGACAGCGTTGGCCGTCGAGAACCACACCGAGCCCTGATAGTTGTTAAACTGGAACAACAATACCATGCTCAGTGTTTCGAAAAGCACGAACAGGAACCAGTGGTGATATTTATGCAGAAACTCTAAGAGATTCTTCATTCTTTAGCATTTAGCTTTTATTTTAGCTATTAGCCAATAGCCAAAAGCTGTGAACTTTTATCTCATCAGGAATGAGAAGCGGTCAACATTCTTCAGGGCGATACCGGCACCCTTGGCTACTGAATGCAAGGGGTCGTCGGCAATATGGAAGGGGATATTGATTTTCTCTTCCAGACGACGGTCCAGTCCACGCAGCAATGCACCGCCACCAGCCAGCCAAATACCATTCTTTACGATATCGGCATACAGTTCGGGCGGCGTATTCTCCAATGCAGAGAGTACGGCATTCTCAATCTTGACGATGGTCTTGTCAATACAGTGTGCAATCTCCTGATAGCATACGGGCACCTCCATAGGCAGAGCCGTAATACGGTTAGGACCGTGTACGATATAGTCCTCAGGGGCATCGTCACCCAGATCGGTCAATGCTGAACCTACGGCAATCTTGATGCGCTCTGCCATACGTTCCGACACTTTCACGTTGTGCTGGCGTGACATATATTCCTGAATATCGAAAGTCAGATCGTCACCGGCAGTACGAATCGAGTTGTTCGACACGATACCACCCAGCGAAATGACGGCAATCTCGGTAGAACCACCACCGATGTCGACAATCATATTGCCTTCTGGCGCTTCTACGTCGATACCGATACCGATGGCAGCAGCCATAGGCTCGAAAATCAGATAGACGTCACGACCGTCGGCATGCTCGGCAGAGTCACGTACAGCACGCAACTCAACCTCGGTAGAACCTGAAGGTACACCAATTACCATACGCAGCGAGGGTGAGAATAGGCGGCTACCCGTATGTACCATCTTAATCAGTCCGCGCATCATCTGCTCACATGCCGAGAAGTCGGCAATCACACCATCGCGCAGCGGACGTACAGTACGAATGTTGTCGTGTGTCTTTTCATACATCATCTTAGCCTTCTCGCCTACGGCTATCATCTTGTCGGTATGGCGGTCAAGGGCTACTACTGAAGGCTCGTCCACTACAATCTTATCATCACTGATAATGATGGTATTGGCCGTACCAAGATCCATGGCTATCTCCTGGACAAAACTAAAAAATCCCATTCTGAAATTTAATGTTTAATTTTTAATGTTTAATCTTTCTCAAACCATGCGTTGATGGCGGTATCATAGTGTGAGCTAACCCCGAAAGCACGGGTAGCCAGCATACGGCGCTGCGCCTTGGTGGTCTCTGCACCCTGCTTGTTCAGGATGTCAAGCAGTACAGCATATTCGGCTTTTGAGGGTACGATGACCACATCGTTGAAGTTCTTGGCGGCTGCACGAATCAGCGAGATGCCACCGATGTCAATCTTTTCGATGATATCCTCCTCTGAGGCACCGCTGGCAACAGTCTGTTCGAAAGGATAGAGGTCAACGATGACCAGGTCAATCTCAGGAATCTCATACTGGGCCATCTGCTGACGGTCACCCTCCAACTCGCGACGTCCCAGGATACCACCGAATACTTTCGGGTGTAAGGTCTTCACACGACCACCCAGGATTGATGGGTATGTCGTCACGTTCTCCACCTTCTCGCACTCGTAGCCCAGTGACTCGATAAACGACTGTGTACCGCCTGTTGACAAGAACTTCACGCCCTCGTCATTCAGCTTCTTCAGCAACTCCTCAAGGCCGTCCTTGTGAAACACAGAAATCAGCGCTGTCTTAATCTTTTTGTTGTCTGCCATAAAAAATATCCTTTGTATATAACGTTATATAATATATTCACTTTTGAGTTTGCAAAATTACAAAAAATAAGGCATATCGCCACACTTTTTTCCAAAAAAATCTCCATATTTAATAATAAATAATGTATATCAATCTATTAATTTTATTTTATCTGCAAATTTTTCTCTTTTCACTTTTCTCTTTTCACTTTTTTTTGTACCTTTGCACCCGAAATTTCAACCAATTTATTTCTTGATGAGAAAAATTATTCTTTTGATGGCATTCGTTGCCACAGTGTTTACCACCTCACAGGCAGGTGGTTTGATGACCAACACAAACTATCACATCGCTTTCGACCGTATGATGGCCCGCGGTGCATCGTTCGACATTGACGCAGCCTACTCGAATCCTGCTGGTTTGGCATGGGGTCACGAGGGTTTCCAGTTATCTATCAACTTCCAGAAGCCTTGGCAGATGCGTAACATCGACTACAACAACGGTAAAAGCTCCCACCTCTATGAGGGCGTCGCCTCGGCTCCTATCGTGCCTGCCCTGTTTGCCAGCTATCGTAAGAACCGTTTTGCTGTATCAGCTATGATTGGTATTGTGGGTAGTGGTGGTTTCGTAAAGTACGACGAAGGCGTACCCATGTTCAACGTCGTGTTAGCAGGAATGTTTGCCCAGAAGGGCATTGCCCCCACGGACTACAACCTCAGTTCTGAGATGAAGGGTAAGCAGTATATCTATGGCGGACAGTTGAACCTGACTTACAAGGTTACCGACTGGCTGTCGGTTGCCGCTGGTGCCCGTGCCAACTACTACGACGGCTACTATCGCGGCCACGTTATTGCCGACGGTCATAAGGCCTTTGGCGACTTGGCCAAGCTACAGCTTGATGTTGACCAGCGCGGCTGGGGCTATACCCCCATCATCAGTGCCAACTACCATCAGGGGCCGCTGACGGTGGCTGCCCGCTACGAGTTCCGTACCAAGATTAGCGTGCCCAATAAGACCAACGAGCTCACCGCTGACCTCGGTCCAAATGTGAAGGCTTATCTGGCTGCTACCGATCCTGCTTCGCTGGCTGCTATCGCCACATCACTGTCCGCCAAGACCGTTGCTTATCAGGATGGTGTCGAGACCCGTTACGACATGCCCGCCCTGCTCTCTGTTGCCGTTGGCTATGAGTTCGAGAAGAACGTCCGTGCCACGCTGGAGTATCACTTTTTTGACGACAAGAATGCCAAGATGGCCAACAACCGTCAGGAACAACTTACCCACGGTACACATGAGTTCTTGGCTGGTATCGAGGGTGATGTCAACGACCGCTGGACACTCTCCTGCGGCGTGCAGCGTACTGACTACGGTATTTCTGACGATTACGAGCAGAATACGTCGTTTGCCTGCGACAGCTACAGCATCGGCTTGGGTGCCGCTGTTAAGCTGACCGATAAGATTCGTCTGAATGCCGGCTATTTCTGTAGCATCTACGATGACTATCAGAAGACGTGCCTGCCCACTCGCGAGGGCTATGCCGGCTCTGAAACCTACTCGCGTACCAACCATGTCATCGGCTTGGGCGTCGACTTCAAATTCTAAACTACTTTAGTGACTAAATAATAGAGTGGGAGTGTGTCACAAAACACACCCCCACTTTAATTAGTTGACATCAGTTCTGGGCCCCTGTGAGGAATAATTGCCAAAAAATTTGGAAAATAGAAAAATATGATGTATCTTTGCATCATAAAACAGTGGCTTATAACAATCATTGCCATACAAAGATTTTTATAAGCTAATTCTCCCAAAGTAACTCCATAGCATGTCTATACCAACTCTATACCAAGTCTATACCAACTCTATGGTAGTTCAAGGGTATCTCAGGGGTTCCTCATGGGCATCTCAAAGGTATCTCTAAGGTTTTTCTAAGTCCTCTCTATACTTGCTCTATGTTATCGATAGCCGCAGAGGTATGAGATGGATATGAGGAGAGCTGTGTGTTCGCATCGGATACTATAAGTAACAAAATTCCCCGCAACTCACACGGAATTGCGGGGATTGTTTTTACACAATTAAGAACCTGTGTTCTTTATTTGCGAGTAATAGTGAATGAATTGAAATATGTACTCTTTCCTGTTGCACGGAATGCATAGAAAGTGGTTAGACCGCAAATACCATCATCCGTCTTAACGGTATATGTGGGAGCAGCTACCCATGCCTGAGATTCCGCTGTTGGCAGAATAATGGAAGTCGTGGTTTCGTTAGGTCTTGAATCTGATGCAGCAAAGAAGAGACCAAGGTCTGTATCAGTTCTTGACTGCATACGAATACTGATGACATCGCCAGCCTGAAGAGCTTTATCAAGCACAATCTTAAAGAAAGTGTTATTGTTTGTGCACTGGAATGCTACTTCGCCTCCCTGATTCTTAATCATGGCTTTAGCAGACTCCTGTTGGTTGATGGCATAAATTTTACCACCTGTGACAGTCGCATTGGTACTAGTGATTTCAGTTTCTGACGATGCTGGAGCATCCCAAGTGGCAATAGGATTTGCTGAGAAAAATGGAGATGCAATCTCGCCAGCAGTAACGTTAAATGGTTTTGTTGCCAGTGTCAGGTTGGGAAATCCTGCATTGGTCATTTTAACAATGACGTCATTGAAGTTGGCAAGGAACGTAATCTTACCGTTTTCAATCGTATAGTCCTTGTTTGCTTCCAGAATAGCATCGCCGGCAGTGATGGCGAATACGGTAGCTTGAGGCTCAGCCTCGATACCCTGTGCGGTGGCCTGTGCCGAGAGGTCGAGAACGCCATTCGCGGGAGCAACCTCCATATCGGCTTGAGGACTGTAAGTGAACTTCTTAATCTTGCTGGCTGTGTTGAGTCCTTCGGGCTTGGTTGGCAATGTAGCCAGTGTCAGGTAGTTGTTCTCCAGTTTGCAAGAAGCGGTGCAGTTTGTCAAAGTAACCTTCGTCAACTTGTTGCTGTTGGCCTGGAAGTTCTTTACAGAAACAGGTACTTCCAGCTCTGTCAGTTCGTTGCCGTCAAGATATAGGTTGGCACCAGCTGCTAATTTAGAGAGGTCAACAGTTTTCAGTTTGTTATTGTTCAGGTAAGTGTCCTTCAGACTGGCAATACCAGAAAGATCAATGCTCTCAAGTTGGTTGTTCTGCAGGTTCATGAAAGTGATGACGGCACCGGCAGGCAGTTTTATCTCAGATATTTTGTTGTACTGTGCATAGAGCTTTGACAACTTGGGGTTCTTGCTCAGGTCGAGTGAGGTCAGCAGACCGCTCTTCTCAGCACTTGCTGCCATCAGGTTCAGACTTTCCAATGCGGGGTTCTGTGATACGTCAATGCTCTGAAGCACACTCTCAAACTTCGAGGCAGTGTTGTTGTTGACAGTAATGTCTTTCAGCTTGGGAGCACCAGCGCACTTCAGACTGCCTAACGAGCCTTGAGAGAAAGCAAACTGCTCTAGTTCTTCCAGACCGTTCAGGTCAATAGCGTCAACAGAAGCACCGCTAAACCTCATCTGTACTACCTTCTTCAGTTTGTCGAAGTCAAAACTGGTAGGTATTGCGCCACCTGCTGCAATCAGATACCACAAATCGCTATTACCATAAACCGTGATGGTTCCGTTGCCTGCTACGGTGCCAGTGAACGTAGTGGCACTCTTGCGCCATTCGGCGGTCATGCCGTTCTCGTCCTTCAGTCCACCGTTCTGATAGCATACGGTATCGACTACAATCTTACCATCGCCAAAGTCAACGCCGTAGATGTCGTAGGGATCATAGACGCCTAAGGTGAGTGATACCTCGCTACCGACCTCGCCTGTGAAGGTGGCAATGGGACTTGTCTCATACTTGTTACCGTTAGCATCCTCAATGGTGACAGGGATGTTGCCGTTAGCAGGATTGTCCTCAATAGAGGTACATGAATAGGTTGTGAACACAGCTAGCATCATGGATGCGAAATAAAAAATCTTTTTCATTGTCTAAATGTTTTAAAATCGTTTTAGATTGTTTGCGGCGGCAAAAGTACAAAAAAAAAGGGAAAAACCTTATACGTTTTTGTTTTTTTTTGTAATTTTGCAGCCGAAAATGTATAGACACTAATAATATTTATGTATATGAGGTTACTACTAACATCATTTTTGATGCTATGTATATTTGTGTTGCCAGTCGGTGCACAACGTCAAGTGACGGGTACGGTGACGGATACGAAGGGCGAAACGCTGATAGGTGTCAGCGTGTATGTGAAGAATGGTCTCCATCGGACGGTGACGGACATAAACGGTCAGTTTAAGATTCAGATAGACAATGAGGATGCTGTGTTGCTGTTTCGCTATGTAGGTATGGAACCCTATCAGACCGCCGTCAAGGGTCAGAAGACGCTGAAGGTCGTGATGAACGAGATGTCAACGCAGTTGGCCGAGGCCGTGGTGGTATCGACGGGTTATCAGAAACTGAGCCGCGAACGCTCAACGGCAGCCTTCGGTTTCGTGGATTCGACAAAGCTGAACCGCGTGATGCACAAGGACGTGCTCTCGGCTCTGGAAGGTCAGGTGGCAGGTGTGGTGATGAACATCAATCCCAATACCGGCGAGAGTTCGCCTATGTTGCGTGGTGTGGGTACCTTCTCGAGCCAAGTGGGTACTACACCCCTCGTTGTGGTTGACGATATGGCGACCGACCTGTCGCTCAGCGATATCAATCCCTATGACGTAGAGTCGATAACGGTGCTGAAAGATGCGGCAGCAGCCTCCATCTATGGTGCGCTGGCTGCCAACGGTGTGATCGTGGTAACGACGAAGCAGGGTAAGACGGATAAGACAACGGTCAACGTGAATGCAGACTGGTATATCTCGACCAAGCCGAACTTCGACAAGATGCACTATGCCTCGACGAGCGATATCATTGACTACGAGACGGAGGTGTATGACAACCGTGTGGCCAACAAGGGTAGTGTGGCGCTGATGTTCAACGAACTGAAGAATAACTACTATTCACCCCTCTATCAGTTGTATCGTGACCGTGACGAAGGACGCATTACGGCTGACGAGGTGAACAAGA
The DNA here is from genome assembly GCA_946188165.1 of uncultured Prevotella sp. Classification (GTDB taxonomy): domain Bacteria; phylum Bacteroidota; class Bacteroidia; order Bacteroidales; family Bacteroidaceae; genus Prevotella. Next base: position 25,639 of record CAMHTW010000011.1, on the reverse strand, counting down.
CGCTGAACCAGTGGCGCCAGAACGACTTCTACGAGCAGTATCGCGACAACGTGTGGCGTACCTCGCTTACCCAGCGTTACAATATATCGCTGTCGCAGAAGTCGGGCGGCAACAACCATTTTGCCTCGTTCAACTACCAGCATGACAAGAACCGCATCATGAACGACCGTTCGAATGCTTTCTCCTTATACTATAAGAGTACGTTCAAACTGACGAAGTGGTTGAATGTGAAACTCGGCGTGGATGCCCGTCTAAGCAAGAGTACGCCCCCCGATGGCTCGTACACCAGCTACACCATGCAGGAACGCTATGCCAGTATCAAGGATGCCGACGGCAATCTGGTGTATTCGCCCAATGTCAACATCGGCGGCTATGTAGGCAGTGCCCTGAACCTCTCGCGCATCCGTGCGGTGGAAGGGACGCCAGGTCTGATGTCCTACCGCTTCAACGTGTTGGAATCGTTGGACGAGAGCTTGACAGACACGCGTCGTGTGCGCATCCGCCCATTTGTTAATTTGGAAGCAAAGTTCCTGAAGTGGTTCAAGTATAACGTCATGTTCCAGTATGAGTGGTCGCAGAGCCGCAGTGAACAATATGATAGTCCCAATACCTACCAGATGCGTGTGACGCATAATGCGTTCATCGATGAGAACGGCAACTGCCTGCTGACTGGTGGCGGGCGCTATACACAGCAAACCAACAACGCGTATCGCTATACGTTCCGCAACCAGCTGAACTTCGATAAGAGTTTTGACAATAACAGGCATAATATTGATGCCATTGTCGGTCTGGAGTTCCGTGAGAACAGGACTCCGCGCCTTATCAACCAACTGCTATACGGCTATAACGAAACGTCGCTGACAGCCGTGCGCATGGACTGGGCGTCGTTGAACACGACGGGCTGGCAGAGTCTGGTCTACGACAGCAAGCTGACCTATGGCGGACTGAATCCCAACCAGAGCGAGACGTTCCATCGCTATGCCTCATTTTATGCCAATGTAGGCTATAACTATCGTTACCGCTATAACGTGACGGCCAGCATACGTTGGGACGAGGCCGACCTCTTCGGTCTTGACACCAAGGATCAGCACCATCCGCTGTGGTCGGTGGGCTTAGGCTGGAATGCGACGGAAGAGGACTTCATGAAGGGCATCTCGTGGCTGAACTACCTGAAACTGCGTATGACGTACGGTGTGAACGGTAATGTCGATCAAAGTTCAACTACCTATTTCGTGGCCCGCTACAAGACGCTGAGCTACGACCCCACCAATACGCAGTATCTGAACTACACGGACGACAACCTGCCCAATCCGAAATTGCGTTGGGAGAAGACATCGACGTTTAATATCGGTATAGACTTCCGCCTGCTGAATAACATTCTGAGCGGTTCACTGGAATACTATAACAGAATAGGTGACGACCTGTTGGTACGCAAGTATCTTGATCCGACTGTGGGTGCCACGCAGCGCGTCATCAATAATGGTAAGATGCGAAACAGCGGTGTCGAACTGTCGCTGACGGGTAACATTATCCGCAAGGGTGACTGGAATTTCTCGGCTAACCTTGTTCTGGCCTACAACAAGAACAAACTGCTCAGAGTGGAACACTCGCCGACGGACATCGCATCGAACTTCATTACGTCGCCCACCAACTTCTTCATCGAGGGTACCAGCTACAATACGCTGTGGGCTTACCATTTGGATCGTGTAGAGAACGGCTACCCTGTCATCAAGGACGCTGAGGGTAACGATATGATTACCTTCGACGCACAGGGTAATCCAACCGTCAATACGAAAACGATGTATGGTGTCGATGCACTGGTGAACTGTGGAACACTGACACCGAAATATAATGGTTCGCTGTCGCTGAACCTGCGTTGGAAGGATTTGGAACTGAACACGATGTTCGTCTTTGCCGGTGGCAACAAACTGCGTCTTGATGCCCTCGATATGAGTTCTTATAGCATGACCAGCGACGTGATGAATGAACGCTGGACAGCAGGAAACGGTGAGGGACGCGTGCGTGCCTTTGCCGACATTCCTAACGACCTGCAGACCTACGCCAGCACGATGTCGTACTGGTGGCGCTACAGTGACGTACACGTGAAGCGTGCCGACTATATCAAACTACGCAATATTAATGTGGCTTACAACCTGCCTCAGCACATCAGCAAGAAACTGCATCTGGGGGCTACGCGCTTTACCCTACAGGTGAGCAATCTGTTTACATGGTGTGCTGCGGGACATGATATTGACCCGGAATCGTATTCAGCCAATTCGGCCACACGTACGCTGCCGCAGCCTACAACTTATTCATTGGGTCTATCAACATCTTTTTAACTTAGTAATTAGAAATTAGGGATTATGATTAGCTGGATAATAAAAAGAACAAGTCTGCTGTTATACGCTGTACTTTTCACTTTTCACTTTTCACTTTTCACTTCTTGTGACGACTATATCGACATCACGCCAAAGGGTGCCATTACGGTGGATTCTGTATCGCAATACTACGAACTGATTATCAACCCCATGCGCTGCTATAATGTGTCATCGTTCTATATGCTGAGTGACGATGCATGGGCCAAGGAATCGAATGTTATCGGTAATGAGAACCGCTCGTTCGATGGCATCAACTTTACCTTCAACGAACAGGCTGAGCGTACCATTCTGGCGGACAACAACCTCTATACCAATATATACGCGTACATCATGCGCGAGAATCTGGTGATTGACAATATTGAAAAGGCTACAGGTGACGAAACCTTGAAAACATTGGGCAAGGCTGAGGCTCGGGTGCTGCGTGCCTGGGACCACTTTGTTGCTGTTAACCTCTATGCGAAGTCATATACAACAGCTACCGCCGCTCAGGATGGTGGCGTATGCATCATGAACGCATACGATTTGGAGGCAACGCCTTCCAAGTCGTCGGTAGCTGACGTCTATACGTTTATTATCAATGAACTGGAGGCTGCCGTACCCTTGTTGCAGGAGCATCCCGTCAACATCTATCATCCCTGCAGGGCTTATGGCTATGGCCTACTGTCGCTGGTTTACCTGTTCCATCGCGACTGGGAGAAGGCGCGCGATGCTGCCCTGCAGTCACTGGCAATCAACAGTGCATTGGTGGACTACAACGAAATTCCAGCGAGTGGCTTCTATAGTTTCCGAAAGTATGCCAACGAAAACAACCCCGAGGTATTGAGCTATATGTGGATGGGCAGCGGTTGGACGACAGAGAGCGTTGCACTTTATGCCCACGGACAGATTAGCCCAGAGCTGGTGGGACTCTTCGATACCGAGAATGACCTGCGTTACAGCAAGTTCCTGCGTCAGTCGGGCTCCAGCATTACCAGCTATTTCGACGTCGGTTCAGGGGCTGCCATCTGGACTCCTGCCACTGACTGTACACGCTTTACCTATATGACGGTAGGCCTGCGTACGGCAGAAGTCTATCTGATACTGGCTGAGGCTTATGCCCGTTTGGGTAATCTGACGGAGGCTAAGAAGTATGTGGAGACTTTGCGTGCCCATCGCATCAAGGGGGGCGACGGCACCATTGCTACACCAGCCAGTCAGAAAGAGATGATGGATCAGATTATTCTGGAGCGCCGCAAAGAACTGTTATTCGGCTTCCACCGATTCTTCGACCTCAAGCGCTTTAATACGGAACCAGAATATGCGAAGACCACCACGCGTGTGTTCCCTGTGGTGAATGTATCCGCTGAGCACCCCCAGCAGACTTACATACTGCATCCTGATTCGCGTTTATACATCATTCCGTTTCCACGTACGGCACGTGACAAGAATCCGAACCTGACGCTGAATACGGATGAAAAATGATTGAGGGATTGAGATAATGAGAAAATGAGATAATGAGAAATATTTAGTCAATAATAATATGAAAAAAATCTATTCAACACTGCTGTTGGTGCTCATCAGCCTGACGGCCTTTGCACAAGAGCAAAACGACACTACTTACGTGATGTTTGATTTCAATGAGAACCCCTGGGGATATCCTCTGACTACCACAATGAAGGGGTGGGGACCTGACTATACTGATGAGACAGGTGCCATTTTCGAAAACAAAGACTTTACCTGGCCTATTGCTGAGGGTTCAGACAAGTTGGTGACGGTGACGGTCTATGCCGTAGATTTGAACGAATACCAGAAACCTGCAGTCTATGCACGCGTTGACACGGATGGTGACAGCCAGTCTGCAGGTTATACGGACGACAAAATAAACATACTGTTTACGAATCCTGGTACGACGATGCGTTTCAAGGCACCTGATGGCTATAAGTTTGGCAAAATGGTGTTCTACAACTTCCATAGTCCTAACTTCATGGTTGGTGAAGAATATGAAGAGGAGTATGGGTACGTGGTGAATGGCGCTTCTTTTTCGCATAAGTTGAAGGTGTGGACACCTGCTTCGCCCAAGAAGAATCAGTACGATTATACTATCTGGGAGGGTGACGAGTCGAATATACTGTTCAACTATCCGTATTTTACTGCTCACTTCATGAAGATCGACATGCGATTGGTGAAAGGTGAGGCTTCAGGCATCAAAGAGGCCAGCTCTCAGACTCCCGGCTTCCAACATCAGTCATCATACACTCTCGACGGACGTGTGGTCAACAAGGCTGAAGGACTCCGTAAGGGCATTTATATCGTCAACGGAACAAAGCGTGTTGTGAAATAAACATAAATATAGTTTATTTTTGAACTTTTCTCTAAACTCTAAACTCTAAACTCTAAACTTTTTCGTACCTTTGCACCTATGAATGCAAAGAATTATACGAAAACGATTAAGAGACTGATAGCCGTCGTGCTGCTCGTCGTGGGGCAGCAGACGGCTTTTGCTGATGTTAACGACTCTGTTCCTGCCAAGAAAAAGGCTAAGATGGAGTGCTGTGAAGACACCACAGTGACTGACCATAAAGACCCCTACCACAAGGTGATAAAGGAGGGCGGCTCCATGCGTGAAGGTCTCTTTACCGTGCGCCATATCAAGGATGACTGGTATCTGGAAGTGCCTGACTCGCTATTGAACCGACTGATGCTGGCCGTGACACGCTTTGCCAGTGTGCCTCAGGGCTTCAAGATGCTTAGTGGTGAGGAGGTCAACCATTCGGCTATCTATCTGGAGCAGCATGGAACGAAAACCATTCTGATGCGTGAGTATGTGCGTTCAGCTTTTGCCAATCAGAAGGATAAAATAGCAGAGAGCCTTGAACTTTCTGTGGCCGATCCCATCGTCTATAAGTTCGATGTCATCGGACGTAACCCCCAAACGAAGGACCAGCTCATTAATATCACGAAATGGCTGGCCAGCGACAACAAGATTACAAGTTTCAGCTCCAGCGACCGTACGATAGTCGGAGTAGGTAGCATTCAGGCAGACCGCTCGTTCGTTGACACGATTAAGACTTATCCCATCAATCTTGAAATACTGACACTGCGCACTTACGCCATGACGTCGGGCAAGGCCCCAACGTCAAGGGCTGGCTCTGCTACAGTTGGTCTCACCACATCGTTGGTGCTGTTGCCACGTGAACCGATGACGGCACGTCTGGCTGATGAGCGTGTGGGCTTCTTTAATAGCAAGATTACCCAGTTTACTGACGACGATATCCCTGAACATGATGCATATATCTCGCGTTATCGTCTGGAACCCAAGAACCTGAAGGCTTACAAGGCTGGTAAACTGGTAGAACCCAAGAAGCAGATAGTGTTCTATATTGACCCCGCCACGCCCAAGAAATGGGTGAAGTATCTGAAGATGGGTATCGAGGACTGGAATGCTGCCTTTGAGGTTGCAGGATTCAAGAATGCTATTGTGGCTAAGGACTGGCCTAACGATAGCACGATGTCGATGGACGATGCCCGTTACTCGGTATTGCGCTATCTGCCTTCCGAGACGGAGAACGCCTATGGCCCTCGTATCGTTGACCCCCGTTCAGGCGAAATCATTGAAGCCCACATTTGTTGGTATCATAGTGTCATCAATCTGCTGAAGAAGTGGTATATGACACAGTGTGGACCATTGGACAAACGTGGTCAGTCGATGGACTTCCCTGATGAACTGATGGGACAGCTGATTCGCTTTGTGTCATCACATGAGGTAGGCCACTCGCTTGGTTTACGCCATAATATGATTGCCTCGCAGGCAACGCCTGTGGAGAAGTTGCGCGACAAGGCATGGGTGGAGAAGTACGGCCATACCGCCAGCATCATGGACTATGCCCGCTTCAACTATGTGGCACAGCCTGAAGACAAGATAGGCGAGAAGGGACTCTTCCCGCGCATTAACGACTATGACAAGTGGGCCATTAAGTGGGGGTACCAGTACCGTCCTGAGTTCAAGGATGCCTATCAGGAGAAGAAAGCCTTGCGTGCTGAGACCACCAAAATGCTGGAAAACAATCGCCGTCTGTGGTGGAGTGGTGATGAAGGTAAGAGTCTGGACCCACGCTCACAAACGGAAGACCTGGGCGACAATCAAATGCGTGCCAACGAATATGGTATCAAGAACCTGAAGCGTGTCGTCCAAAATTTGGAGAAATGGACAGCACAATCTGACTATCAGTATGATGACTTGAACACGATGCATCGTGCTACGCGTGCCCAGTTCCAGAAATATGTCAACCACATCCAGCGCTATTTGGGTGGTAAGTACACTAACAATGCCCCTGGACAACCAGCGCAAGCCTATCTGTCTCGTGAGTTGCAGCAGGAAGCTGTTCAGTGGCTGGGACGTCATGTGTTAGACTCTCCATTATGGCTTTATCCGTCAAGTATCGTATCAAAGTTAGGACTGGATGCTGCCGACGAGATTCGCAGCCGTCAGCAGACGTTGATAGCGATGTTGTTGTCATCAGGACTACTTACAAACTTGCATAATAATTCGCTTCGTGCCGATAAACCCTATCCTGTCGATGAATACCTGAACGACGTGTTTGCCCAGGTTTGGGTACCATTGAATGCCAAGGACGAGCGCCTGAACGACTTCCGCCGTCAGGAACAGCGTGCGTATGTTGACCATCTGGGGCTTGTCCTGAATCCTGCCCAGCAGGAGCGTAGTTCTTCGAATGTGGCCACTCAGCGTGGGGACGCTATCCTCTATGTCGAGCAGCATCTGGACCAGGTTGAAAAATATTTGAAAGCACAAAATACGGACGGATTGAATGGCCGTCACTACCACAACTTGTTGTTACGCATCAAGAAGATTCGTGAGAAATATGAGTCAGGAAAGTAAAATCAAATAATAAAAATAAAGATGAATAGATTGAAAATGGCTTTTATCGGACTCTTTGCCTTTAGCTTTTTGCTGTTGGCAAATGCCCAGAAAGCAGACAGCACAAAAGTGCCTGCTACCCCTGATACCACTCTGACAGCAGCAGGTGATACGCTGACAGCCGACTCGGCAATGGCGCTGATTGATGCCGACTTGGGTAGCCCTGACGACGGGGTTGAAGGTGGCGGGTTGCACAAGCAGTTGAAACAGAAGTTTATTGAAGGTTCAGCAGGTTTTATGTCGCTCGTGGCCTTGGCTCTGGTGCTGGGACTGGCTTTCTGCATTGAGCGTATAGTGTATCTGACACTGTCTGAGGTGAATACCCGAAAACTGATGGATGCTGTCGATGCCAAATTAGGACAGGACGACGTGGAAGGTGCCAAGAATATTTGTCGCGATACGCGCGGCCCGGTGGCATCGATATGCTATCAGGCACTGTTGCACATTCGCGAACCGTTGGAGCAGATAGACCGTCAACTGACTAACTATGGCACTGTGCAGATTGCCAAGATGGAGAAGGGCTGCACGTGGATTCGCCTGTTCATTGCGGTGGCTCCATCGTTGGGATTTCTCGGAACCGTGATAGGTATGGTGATGGCCTTCGACCAGATTCAGATGGCTGGCGACATCAGCCCGACTATCGTGGCCAAGGGTATGAAGGTGGCTCTGATTACAACCATCTTCGGTATTGTGGTCGCCATCGTGCTGCAGTTCTTCTATAATTACATTCTTGCTAAGATAGAACGTCTGACGGCTCATATGGAGGAATGTGCCATTATACTTATGGACGCTGTTACTGAGTATAAAATGAGAAAGGAGAAGTAAGAATGGCTGAAGCAGGATATTTTCTTTTAGCTGACATCATGCTGTGGCTGATGTATATTGTCTTAGGCGTAGCTGTAATAGCTGTAATAGTCTCGGCAGCCCGTTCTTTTTGGATGGACAATCTGAAAAAGTGAAAAAGTTGAAAAGCTAAAAAGTAGAAGGTAAGCATGTTCCGCTGGAAACATAGGGACGTTCCCGAACTCAACACTACGTCGACTGCCGACATATCGTTCATGTTGCTGGTGTTCTTCCTGGTTACTTCGTCGATGGATACCGACAAGGGACTGGGACGCAAGTTGGCACCTATGGACGAACAACAACAGGAACAGCGTGACATCAACCGCAGTAACGTGCTACAGATTAGAATTGACGACCACGATGTGCTGTATTGTGACGATAAGGTGGTGACTCACGAGGAGTTACAACAGCAGGTAGAGTCGTTTGTCGCTTCGCATCAGACGGATCAGCATGTCATTGCCGTTGAAACAGCTCGTACGACAAGCTATAATGCCTATTTCGAGATGCAAAACGCCATTGTGAGGGCTTACCGGCAACTGCGCGAAAAAATGGCTCGCCAACAATACGGTCATTCGTTTACTCAGTGCTCTGAGGCTGAGCGCGACGCCATCAAGGCCCGCTATCCACAACGTATTTCTGAAGGGGTGAAATAGAGGTAAGAGGTGAGAGGTGAGTAGAATGAGCAGATTTAAACATAAGCAGAATCGTGAGGTGCCAGGCTTGAACTTGGCAGCTCTGCCCGACTTGATTTTTACGGTGCTCTTCTTTTTTATGATAGTCACCCACATGCGCGAAGTAACGCCTAAGGTACGCTATGAGGTGCCACAGGGAACGGAAGTGGAGAAAGGACGCAAGGCTGGTTTGGTTTATCTGTTTATTGGTAAGCCTGTAGACGCACAAGGTCATGTGGTTGGCGACGAGACGCGTATCCAGCTGAACGACCGCTATGTAACGGTAGCCCAGATTCCTGACGAAATCCAGAAGGAACGCGAAAAAATGTCAGAAGATGAACGCCAGCACATGACAATCAGCATCCGTGCCGATAGGGATACGGAGATGGGTGTCATCAACGATGTAAAGCAGGCTTTGCGCAGAGCAGGGGCCTTGAACATCAACTATTCGGCTACCTCTTCAAATAATCCACAAAGGCATAATTAAAGGCGTGCTTCTCGTCTTTCTCGTGCTCTTCTTTACTTTCAATGCGCCAGTCGCTATAGTCAGGGAAGAAGGCATCAGCCTCTGCAGGTGTGTCGTCAACCTCTGTCAGACAGAGGCGGTCTGCCATGCTGATGGCCTGTTCATAGACACGTGCACCACCAATGATATACACATCCTCGTCAGCCTTGCAACTTTGTAAGGCTGCTTCAAGGGTGGGGTAGACGTCACAACTGGGCAATTCCTTGGTTGTTCGTGACAACACGACATTCCTACGATTGGGTAGTGCTCCTTTGGGCAATGACTCAAACGTCTTACGGCCCATCACGATGGTATGTCCTGTTGTCAATGCCTTAAAACGTTTCAAGTCGTTGGGCAGCCAGTATATCAGCTTATTCTCGAATCCAATGGCACGATTCTTCGCCACTGCTGCAATAATACTAATCATAACTATTAACTATAAACTATACACTAACTTCTGCCTTAATATGTGGATGTGGGTCGTAACCAACGAGTTCGAAATCCTCATAATGGAAGTCGAAGATGCTCTTGACGTCAGGATTAATCTTCATAGTGGGCAATGGGCGAGGTTCACGGCTTAGCTGGAGTTTGGCTTGCTCAATATGGTTCAGATAGAGGTGCGTATCGCCCGTGGTATGGATGAAGTCGCCTGGTTTGAAACCTGTGACCTGTGCCATCATCTGTAGCAGCAATGCATACGAGGCAATGTTGAAGGGTACGCCTAAGAAGGTATCTGCTGAGCGCTGGTAGAGTTGCAGCGATAGACGGTCACCAGCCACATAGAACTGGAAGATGGTGTGACATGGGGGCAGGGCCATCTTGTTGACCTCAGCGACGTTCCACGCAGAGACAATCATACGACGTGAGTTGGGATTGGTCTTCAACTGGTCCACTACGTACTGTATCTGGTCTATCACACCTCCGTTGTAGTCGGGCCACGAACGCCATTGGTGTCCATAGACGGGACCCAGTTCTCCGTTCTCGTCGGCCCACTCATTCCAGATGCGTACACCATGTTCTTGCAGGTACTTCACGTTCGTGTCGCCATTCAGAAACCACAGCAGTTCGTAGATGATAGACTTCAGGTGCAGCTTCTTCGTCGTCAAAAGCGGGAAACCGTCTTCCAGACGATAACGGCTCTGTGTACCAAAAATGCTGATGGTGCCCGTGCCTGTACGGTCGCCCTTTTCCGTTCCTTCCGTAAGGATGCGGTTCAGAATGTCTAAGTATTGTTTCATATCTCTTGTAATATTGCTTCGTATTCTGTGGGTATATGTGTTGTCTTGATTCTCCATTCCTTGGGGTACAGGTTGTTAGCCCGTGTCCCGATATTCTTCATGGTGCCTAAGGGGTGACCTTTGAAGAAGACTTCTACGATGCCTCGTGGAGTATTGGGGGAGAATGTCAATGTCTCACCCCGCAGGAACTTCATGGCTTCTTGGTAGGAAAGGTCAATGCCCGTTACTGCCTTGTCATGACGAGCCGTAATCTCGTTGGCAACGAGCCGTAATCTCGTTGGCGACGAGCCGTAATCTCGTTGAGGATGAGCAAGAGCCCCGTTTTTGCGGAGCACGCAAACGAAGAGACCTTCGCCACGCGAGATACCAGGAATGAAACGATAGACGGGTTCATCGAAGCCGTCAAGCAGGGAACCTGTGATGTTCCATTCTGGTTTGATGTCGACAGGCATCACTTTCGCATCATCAAACTCCTCCAGTATCCAACGGATGTTCTCTTCGTTTTCCTTCGTATTAAACGTGCATGTGCTATATATGAGGAATCCCCCTTCGTTCAGGCAGGCCCAGGCATCGCTCACGATGTCTCGTTGCAACTGCCAGCACTTCTCCACGTTCTGGGGACTCCACTCGCGGATGGTGGCTTCGTCCTTGCGGAACATGCCTTCGCCTGAACAGGGCACATCACACAGAATGAGGTCGAACTTCATCTTCGCCGCGCGATAGTCGCGCGGATAACAGTTGGTGACGATGTGATTCTCGTAGCCCCACTTCGTTACATTCTCCAGGAGGATGCTGGCACGATTGCGGATGGGCTCGTTGGAGTAGAGCACACAATCCGCTGGTAGGGCTGAGCGGAGTAGGGTGGACTTGCCACCAGGAGCAGCACAGAGGTCGAGGGCAGTAAGAGGTCTGATGGCTAATGGCTGATGGCTGACGTATGCGTTATGCATTTGTCTTAACACCTCGTCAAGAAACATAGATGCCGCTTCCTGCACGTAGTAGCAACCAGCATGTAATAATGGGTCGTAGGTGAAATTTGGACGCTGCTTCAGGTAATAGCCCTCGCGGCACCAAGCCACTGGCTCACCGTCAATGACCTCAAACCTCTGCCCACCAGTTTCAGACATCTTCTTTGGGTTCAGCCGAATGCTGACAGGAGTGTCCTCTTCAAACGACTTCAGGTATCGCTCGAAGCGTTCATCGCCCATCAGCTGGCGTGTTTTTTCTGTGAATTCGACTGGCAAATTATTCATTCCGATGCAAAGGTACGAAAAAAAATGTGTACCTTTGCAACTAATTTGGAAATTATAACGTCTAACAGACAAAAGAATTAAAAAACGAAAGTATGAAAAAGGTGATTTTATCAGTTGTGGCTCTTGCGGCACTTGGCATGCTGACGTCTTGTTCATGTCACGGGTTGAGAGTTAATTATTCAAAAACGGAGGCATTGGCAGAGGAGTCTCGTTCGCTAACGGGCTTTGAGCGCATCGAACTGCTGGGCTCGTTAGACGTGAAGTACACTCAGGCAGATTCGTTCTCTGTATTGGTAAAGGCTCCCGTAGAAGTCATCAAGGATGTGCAAACCCGTGTGGAAGGCAACAAACTGGTGGTTAATATGAAGGGTAGCAACAAGTTCCTCAATATCGGTGTGACGAATAGTGATGACGTGACGGTATATGTCAGCTCTCCCGATTTCATCGGCATCGAGTTGAAAGGCTCTGGTGATTTTGACTGTGTCAATCTGTTGGATACAGACAATTTGGATATCTCTCTGAAAGGCTCTGGCGACATCCAGTTCGACGACATCATCTGCGATCAGGTCAATGTCTCGCTGGTAGGTTCAGGAGATGTGGAACTCAAGAACGTGAAGACGTTACGCTCTACAGTAGAGTTGGTAGGCTCAGGTGATGTCAAGGTTCACTTCGATGATAGTGGTGCCGTTGAATCACATCTGACAGGCTCTGGCGATATCACGCTGACGGGCAGCATTCAGAACTACAAGTCGAATGTGCGTGGTTCTGGTGATATGCATACTGACGACTTGCGGGTCAATAAAGAGAGAACTGTGATTAATGTAAAATGATAAATAACAAAACAACTATGAAGAAGGTATTATTTACAATGGTATTGCTGCTCACGCTCAATATGGGTATGCAGGCAGCAGGACAGAAGCATCGTCATACGCCACGTAAAGAGCAGGTGGACACAACTAAAAATGACGCTATCGAGGCGTTCTCTGACACCACAAGTGCTGATACGACGGTGAAGCATAAGACGAAAGTGAGCGTTACCACCTCAACGTCCCCCTGGAGTTCGAATACGACAACCTACGAGATGGACGATGACGACTTTGGTAGCATCATTCACAATGCCTTTAGCGACATGAGAGGCAAAGATATCGCAGGTATGTTCTTCGTGCTGTGCGTCCTGTTCATCCTCTTTGTCTTGGCTCCCGTATTCATCATCATTGCGCTGTTCTACTTCATCAACAAGAACCGCAAGGAGAAGATGCGTCTGGCACAGATGGCCATGCAGCAGGGACAGCCCATTCCTGACCAGTTGCTGAACGAGAGGTCTGCAGATGCCGACGAAGAGTATCAGAAGGGTATGCGCCAGTGTTTCGTAGGTGTCGGTCTGATGATTTTCCTGGGATATGCGGCAGGTCAGGTTGGCTTTGGCATTGGTGCCTTGGTGTTCTGCATCGGACTTGGTAAAGTGTTCGCCTCGAAGACGGCACAGAAGAAATGTGATAGAGATAACAATTTAACACAGAATAATTATGACTAAGAAATTACAACGTAGCAACGACCGCGTATTTGGCGGCGTTTGTGCAGGATTCGCAGAGTATATGGATTTCGATCCAGTGGCTGTTCGCTTGGGTTATGCAGCTTTGACGCTGTTTACGGCCTTCGCTGGTATTCCCTTCTACATCGTGGCGTGGATTATCATTCCCGCTAAGACTCAACTCTAGTTCGTCAAGTCGAAAATTCGACATATCGGCATAACGAAATATCGAAATAACTCAATGACAACAGATATCTCTCTCGTAGCGCAGGTGGCGGTATTCGGCAATAAACGGGCTTTCGACGAGCTCGTACGCCGATACCAGTCACCTGTGCGCAGATTCTTTCTGAGCCAGACGCTGGGAGATAGTCAGTTGAGTGACGACTTGGCACAAGACACGTTTGTCAAGGCATACACCAACATCCGCTCTTTCAAGGGCTTGGCGTCGTTTCAGACGTGGCTGATGCGTATTGCCTATAACGTGTTCTATGATTATACGCGTAGTAATCATCAGACGGAGGATGTCGATGTAGTCCCTCAGCGAGGAGGAAGCAGCGATAATTCGTCGTTAAAGATGGACCTCTACGCAGCTTTGGCACTCCTGAAGCCTGACGAACGTACCTGTATCACCCTGCAACTCATCGATGGTTACGATATTGCAGGCATCGCCAAGATAACAGGTATTAAGGATGGCACGGTGAAGTCGCACCTGTCAAGAGGCAAGGAGAAATTAGCAACGTATTTAAGACAGAATGGATATGATAAATGATAACGAGCTTTTGCTTCAGCAGTTTTTCAGCGAGGCAGCCAATCAGCAAATAGAAGACAACGGCTTCACGGAACGTGTGATGCAGAGTCTGCCCGTCGCCTCTCAGCGTGCTTGGCTGAGCAGGTTCTCAAAGTTGTGGACCATTTTCTGTGTCTCCGTCTTCGCAGTACTGTTTGTGGTATTCCATGGTTGGGAATTGCTGGTTGTGCAGTTCGAGGTGATGGTGCGCACCATGGCTACACAGTCGTTCAGCATCAATCTGATGATGCTGTTCTCAGTGGTCTTCGGACTCTTGTTTGTGGGTACTGGTGAGGTTATTTCTTCTGAGTTAGCCCGTAAGTAGTTCTCAGCACAATAAATTCTGTACGACGGTTCAGCTGGTTGCATTGCTCCTGCTGTTCCTCATTCTCCAGCGTCTTGATGAATTCTTCCGTCAAGACGTCATTTTCTTTCAAGAATGGGTATTTCTCTGTCAACTTCTTACGAATAGTCTTAGGCTTCTCCTTGCCATAGCCCATAGGGGTCAGACGATCAGCCTCGATGCCGTGCTCCACCAAATACTGAACAACGGTTTCAGCACGTCGCTGACTCAGCAGTTTGTTGTATTCAGCAGGTCCCTTGTAGTCACAGTGGGCACTGAGTTCTATAGCCACGTTGGGATTCTCCTTCAATAGCGCCACCAGTTTGTCCAATGACTCGGTAGATTCGGGGCGCAGGGTGGCTTTGTCGAAGTCGTAGAAGATGTTGTCAATCATCACAGGGGCTGTGATAGAGGCCAACGGGAACTGTAACACATATTCCATCGATTCGTCCACTGAATCGACACGCAATTGCTCCTGATGGTTTAGGAATCCTTTGCAAGTTCCCAACAGCACATAATCTACGTCTGGCTTGATTTCCTGCACAAACGATCCGTCACCCTTCACGCTGAGCTTCAGATTTGTACCATCGTTGCCAATCAAGTACACTTGTGCCTGTGGCAACTCGTAACCTTCTGCCTCATAGACCCAGCCCTTGACAGTTTGTATGATTTCGGGCTTCTCAAACGAGAAGATATGGTCCCAACCCTTGCCATCACCACGATTCGACGAGAAGAAACCTTTGTTGCTCATCCCTTCAAAGGTCATGCCGAAGTCATCACCTTGTGAATTCAAAGGATATCCTGGGTGTTCAATGATATAGAGCTGTGAGTTTTTCGAGATATTGTCATGGGTCTCGATGGGCTTGGCGATATAGATGTCCAAACCACCCATACCCTCATGTCCATTACTCGAAAAGTAGAGGTCGCCATTAGGACGGAACGTGGGAAACATCTCGTCGCCAGCTGTGTTGATGGGGGCACCAACGTTCTCTACACCACCCAAACCACTACTCGTCAGTCGTACGCGCCAGATGTCGTAGCCGCCTTTGCCACCAGGCATGTTACTTGTGAAGTAGAGCCACTCGCCATCAGGACTCACGGCAGGGTGGGCATAGGCTGACAGCGTGTCACGGGTCAACACCAGTTCTGTGGCTTTGCTCCATGCAGCATCCGAACGTTGGCTGGTGGCGATATTGGCATAGCGTGGATACTGGCCGTCTGTCTTACACTGCGTCAGGTACATGGTTCGTCCGTCTGGTGTGAATGAGCAGGCACCTTCTTCACCATCACTGTTCAGCTCTGAGTCTATGACCTCGGGACGTTGCCATTTACCCTTGTCGTCTTTGATGGAGACAAAGATGTCGGCATTCTTCGTACCTGTGATACCACTCAACTCATCGCCCTTGGCCTGATTACGTGTCGAGGTGAAAAACAGCTGATTGCTCTCCTCGCCAACCAACATCGGTGAATATTCCGAACGTCGCGAGTTAAAGAAATTCTCGCGCTTCACGGTATAATGCGAACCCTCCTCCTTCCATGTTGGTGCCTTCTGTGCTGAGCGCAGACCTGTTCGGGCCTGTGAGATAGCATCTTGAATAGGGGCGAGTTTAGGATTCTTCATCTTTTCTAAACGCTTGATGGTTAACCCTAAACTGTCAATGGCCGTCTGATAGTTCTTGGCAGCTTCCTTATATTGGCCGTTCTTCATCAACTGCTCAGCCAGATGCAGATGTGTCAACGAGTCGGTCTGCTTATAGCGTACAGCATTGTTGTAGGCGGCAATGGCCTTTTGGGTGTAGTTAATCTTACGATAGCTCTCAGCCATTTTCAGTGCCCGTTGTCCTCTCAGTGCCCGTTCTTTGGCAGGTGTCTGCGAATAGGCCTTTTTGTACTGTGCAGCAGCATCATAATATTCGCCAAGGGCATAGAATTTATCCCCTTTCTTCATAGCTTGTTCAGCACCGCATCCCGTTAGGAGCAATGCCAACAGCCAACAGCCAATAGCCAACAGCCAATTCTTCATACCATAGTCTATAACGTATCTTCCTCCCGTTTTATTGCATATTTCGTTCCGAGAAAGTGCTCTCGCTTGGAAAAAAACAAATAAATTTGGTTTTTCGCTCGCTTATTTGTACCTTTGCAGCCGAAATAATATAATAAGGTATGAAAAATTTGAAGATATGGCTGCCCGACATCTTGGCAGTGGTACTATTTGCAGTAATCTCATTTGCTTATTTCTTCCCTGCTGACATTGAGGGACGCATCCTGTATCGTCACGACTCATCAGCCGGACGAGGCGCAGGACAAGAGGCTACTGAGTATCAACAGCGTACTGGTGAACGTACGCGATGGACCAATGCACTGTTTAGTGGTATGCCTAACTATCAGTTGGCACCCTCGTACAACAGTACGTCAACGCTGCAGAAGGTCGAAAAGGCCTATCATCTGTGGTTGCCTGAGAATGTGTGGTTCGTCTTTGCATACCTGTTAGGATTCTATATCTTGCTGCGTGCCTTCGATTTCCGTCAGTATTTGGCTGCGTTGGGTGCGGTAGTATGGGCGTTCTCCAGCTACTTCTTCATCATTATAGCCGCAGGACATCTCTGGAAGGTAATGGCACTGGCCTATCTGCCACCGATGATTGGTGGCGTGGTATTGGCCTATAGGGGGAAGTATCTGTGGGGCTTAATCGTGACGGCACTTTTTGGCGCATTGGAGATTTTGGCCAACCATGTGCAGATGACCTATTACTATTTGATAGTGATACTGCTGATGGTGCTGGCTTTCGTCATCGATGGACTGCGCCAAAAGCAATATATGCACCTGCTCAAAGCCACAGGCGTATGTCTGGTGGCTGCAGTGGTAGCGGTATGTCTGAACTTGTCGAATCTGTATCATACCTGGGAATATGGCCAGGAGTCGATGCGTGGCAAGAGTGAGTTGGTGAAAGCAAATAGTGATAACCAGACGTCAAGCGGACTGGACCGTGACTATATCACTCAGTGGAGTTATGGTATCGACGAAACGTGGACCTTGCTGGTGCCCAACGCGAAGGGTGGTGCCTCGGTACCTTTGGCTGAGAATAAAGAAGCCATGAAGAAGGCCGATCCGACATATATGGGCATCTATCAGCAGTTGGGACAATATTGGGGCAACCAGCCCATGACGGCTGGACCTGTGTATGTGGGTGCCTTTGTGCTGATGCTGTTTGTGTTGGGCTTGTTCATCGTCAAAGGACCGTTGAAGTGGGCCTTGTTGGTGGCTACCATCCTCTCTATCCTGCTGTCGTGGGGACGTAACTTCATGCCGTTCACCGATTTCTTCATCGACTATATACCCATGTATGCCAAGTTCCGTACGGTGGCTTCCATCTTGGTGGTGGCCGAGTTTACCATTCCCTTACTGGCTATGTTGGCTTTGAAGCAGTTGTTGGATGAGCCTGAAAAGATGAAGTCGCGACTGAAGTTTATCGGTATTTCGTTCTTGTTGACGGGTGGCGTCGCCCTACTATTCTCACTGATGCCGAAGGTGTTCTTCTCTGACTTTGTCAGCCAGAGCGAGATGCAGGCTATGAGTCAGATTCCTGCCGACCAATTGATGCCGTTGCTGAACAACCTGACGGAAGTTCGTATGTCGATGTTCACGTCGGATGCCCTGCGTTCGTTCTACATCATTTTGGTAGGTACAGGCTTGTTGCTGTCTGTTATGATGGGTAAGTTGAAGAAGGAGTACGGCATAGGCTTCATCTTGGTGCTGTGTCTGGTGGATATGTGGACAGTGAACAAGCGTTATCTGAATGACAGTATGTTTGTGTCGAAGAGCGTGCGTGAGGCTCCTATGCAGAAGTCGGAAGCCATTGACCATATCTTGCAAGACAAATCGCTGGACTATCGTGTGCTGAACCTGTCAACATCAACCTTCAACGAGAACGAGACATCGTTCTATCTGAAGAGCATTGGTGGTTATCATCCTGCCAAACTGCGTCGTTATCAGGAATTGATAGATGCACATATCCAGCCTGAGATGCAACGCCTGTATGGTGCACTGAACAAGGCGGCAGGCGATATGACGCAGGTTAATGGCGATTCGGTATTCCCAGTGCTGAACATGCTGAACACCAAGTATTTCATCCTGCCCTTACAGGGTGGACGCTCAGTACCTTTGGAGAATCCCTATACTTATGGCAATGCGTGGTTTGTGGATAAAATACACTATGTGGACAATGCCAATCAGGAACTGGATATGACAGGAAAACTGTCACTGCGTCACGAGGCTGTGGCTGACAAGAAGTTCCAGAAGCAACTGGGCGAAGCTATCGTACAGGACACCAGTAGTCTGGTGCGCATTACGGCCTACGAACCCAATAAACTGACGTATGACGTGAATTCGGGCAAGGGCGGTGTCATCGTATTCTCAGAGATTTACTACCCGGGTTGGACGGCAACGGTGGATGGCGTAGAACAGGAACTGGGACGTGTCGACTACGTGCTGCGTGCCCTACAGGTGAAGCCAGGTCACCACGAGGTGGTGCTGAGCTTCTTCCCCAAGACCATTGACCGCACAGAGACGGTGGCTTACGTGGCCTACGCCGTGTTGTTGCTGCTGATTATCTACCTGATTGTCACGTGCGTTAAACGCCGCAAGTCATGATTCGTAGTCGTGTGTGATGTTGTGGCGGACATAGCCTGTATGTCCGTAATAGATAACCACCGTCAGACAGAGAAGTGGGATAATAAAGGACATGTTGATGGCTGAAAGGCCCAGCATGTCTTTTCCCCATTTTATAATGGCTGCTTGCAGTGGCGGGATGACAGCTCCTGCAAACACCGTCATGGTAAGACCTGCACTGGCATATTTGATGTCATCTCCCACACCTCTCAAAGCCATGCCATAGATGGTGGGGAACATCATGGAAAGGGCTCCATGGGCCACTAACAGGCAATACAGACCATTACGGTCGGTGAAGATGATACTGCCGGTAATGGCTAATGTGCCTATAATCGCCATAGCTGAAAGCAGTCGTCCAGGGGAGATGAAGGCTAATAGCCATGTACTAAGGAAACGCATGCCGGCAAAGATGATGAAAGCGCCCATGCTATAACGGCTTACCAGTGTTTCAGCATCTAACGCCTCCATGCCTTCTGTCATGAAGAGATGTTTGCCATAAACCAAGATGTATGTGAAGATGCATATCTGGGCACCGATGTAGAAAAACTCCGCTATCAGACCTTCTCGGTAGTTGCGGACGTGTAACAGACGCCTGAAAGCATCGCCAGGCTTATCCCTCTGGTTCTCTTTCTGATGAACAAAGAATTTGGTAATCCCTATCAGTACAATGAGCAGAATAATGACCGCTGCCACATAAAGGTATGGCTGTATGATGATATTGAGGTCGCTATGCTTTAAGATTTCAAACTGGGCTTTTGGCATCTCCATTCTTACCTCTGCAGGTGTCTTGCTCAGTTTCTTTGTGATGGCCGAAATAGCTACCAGCATACCGATGCAGGCACCTAAAGCATTGAAAGATTGTGCCAGATTCAGACGGAAGATACTATTTTTCAAGTCTCCCATTCTGTAGATTAGCGGGTGGCAACAGGTTTCCAGTGCTGCTGAGCCACACGTCATGACGAAGTATGCCAGTAGAAAACCATGAAAGGCACCCCAACCCATGGCGGGTAGTAACAGCAGAATACCTGCAGCATAGATGCTCAGACTCAGTATGACACCTTTTTTATAGGTATAGCGTTGTATGAATATGGCTATAGGGATGGACAGTACTAAATAACCCATGAAACTGGCCACATTAATCATGTAAGCCTGGGTCATGTCAAGTGCGAAGATGCGTGAGAATGCACCTACCATCACACTGGCGATATCGTTTGTAAAGCCCCATAGGGCAAAACATATCAGGATGAGTATCAGAGTGGTGACGAAATTTCCCTGATGTTGTTCCTCCTTAGAGAAAAACTCTAATAGTTTCATAGATTAGCAAGTTTTAGTATTTTGTTTGCAAAGATACGAAACTTTTTCGTATCTTTGCACATAAAAATATAAAAATGATGAAAAAGTTGCTTTCTTTGCCACCGAATCTGGTGGATTGTTTCCATGATGTAACGGGTCTCTCACACGATGAATATTTCTGTTCGTGCGACCCCATAGGGCATCGCTTAGGGTCGGGTGGGGGAACGACGTGGCTCCTACAGGAGGCCTGGCGTGCCGAGAAGTGTGACCAATCGTTCAGCGATTGGGTAAAAAAGGAACGCCGCATCATTCTACATGCTGGTGGCCAGAGCAAACGCCTGCCGTCCTATGCCGTCAGTGGTAAGGTGCTGACGCCCATCCCTGTATTCCGCTGGGAGCGTGGCCAGCGTCTGTCTCAGACCCTGCTCGACCTGCAACTGCCACTCTACGAGCGCATGATGGAACAGGCGCCTCCTCGTCTCACCACGATGATTGTCAGTGGCGACGTGTATATCCGTGCTGCTGAACGCCTTGGCGATATCCCCGATGCCGACGTGGTATGCTACGGCTTGTGGCTTGACGCTTCCATTGCCAAGAACCATGGAGTCTTTGTCAGTGACCGCCGCACACCCACCGTCCTGAAGCAGATGTTGCAAAAACCATCACCCGAACGGTTGTCCGACCTTCTGAAGGATCACTTCTATCTGACGGATATCGGTATCTGGATGCTCAGTGACCGTGCCGTGCGCCTCCTTGCCGAGCGCAGCACTGTGCCCACCGCCCCTTCCCTCGTACGCAGCGATTTTATCGCTGCCCCCTCCGCCCCCGTTCCCGCAGCGTCAGCTGCGGGGCTCAAAGAGTACGACCTCTATTCCGAATTCGGCTGTGCCCTCGGTACCAATCCCACCATAGATGACCCTGAACTCCGCGAACTCTCCGTAGCTATCGTACCCCTCCCTGGTGGCGAATTCTACCATTTCGGTACCTCACGCGAGATGATATCCTCGACGCTGGCTATCCAGAATCTCGTCAACGACCAGCGCGACATCATGCATAACGACCGTAAACCGCATCCCAGCATCTTTACGCAGAATGCTATCATGCACTATAAGTTTACGGATCAGAACTATAACATTTGGGTGGAGAATAGCTTTGTGGGTCCACGCTGGACACTGACGCATGACAATGTTGTTACGGGTGTGCCGGAGAACGACTGGGACATCACTTTAGAGCCTGGTGAATGTATCGATGTCGTACCTGTTGGCGAAAGCGATTATGAGGTGCGTCGTTACCGCATTGACGAGGCGGTGAATAGCAATGAACTGGCTGAACGTGCCAATCTGCGCCGGCTCTTTGCTCAGCGTCGAGCCTTCCGTGCTCAGAACTGGCCGGCACTGGCCAAGAATTGGCAACATTCGGTATTCTACCAGCTCGACCTCGACCATGCAGCCCGCGAATTCCATGAGATGCAGATTCCCATGCCTGAGCCCGTAGCTGCGGATGCGCCCTTGATGACACGCATCCACGATGCGATGTTCCGTGGCGACAGCCAACAGGCTTTTGCGCTCCTCCGCGATGGCGTCCTCTCCACGTTGTCTGCATCGTCCTTTCCTTCCCTCGTACGCAGCAATTCTGTCGCCGCTTGTCCCCCTTCCCTCGTACGCAGCAATTCTGTCGCCGCTTGTCCCCCTTCTCTCGTACGCAGCGATTCCATCGCTGCCTCCTCCCCCCGTCTCTCCGTCTTCCCCGACCAGATTGTCTGGAGCCGTTCCCCCGTGCGTATCGACTTGGCAGGTGGCTGGACGGACACACCACCATATTGCTTGATGGAAGGTGGCTCGGTGGTGAATATCGCCATTGAACTGAATGGACAGCCACCGTTGCAGACCTACGTCAAGCCCTGTCGTGACCTGCATATCGTGTTGCGTAGCATTGATTTAGGGGCTGTCGAGGTCATCGAAACCTTCGAACAACTGGCTGAATATAATAAGGTGGGCTCACCATTCTCCATCCCCAAGGCTGCTTTGGCATTGGCAGGATTCCTGCCGGCTTTCTGTGCCGAGAACTACAAGACACTGCACGACCAGTTGGAGGCCTTTGGCAGTGGTGTCGAACTGACGCTACTATCGGCCATCCCTGCAGGTAGTGGACTGGGTACTTCGAGCATCCTTGCATCGACCGTCCTGGGGGCTGTCAGCGACTTCTGCTCATTGGCGTGGGACAAGAACGAAATAGGACGCCGGACGCTGGTACTCGAACAACTGCTGACCACTGGTGGTGGCTGGCAGGACCAGTTCGGTGGCGTCTTGGGTGGTGTCAAACTCTTGCAAACGCAGCGGGGCTTCGACCAGAATCCGTTAGTGCGTTGGTTACCCGACAGTCTGTTTACCCAACCGGAATATGCGCAGTGCCACCTTCTTTATTATACGGGCATCACGCGGACGGCTAAGACCATTCTGGCTGAAATCGTGCGCCGCATGTTCCTCAATCATGGGGGCGAAATCCAACAGCTGCGAGCCATGAAGGCTCATGCCATTGATATGTATGAGGCCATCCAGCGTCAGGACTATGAAACCTACGGACAACTGGTGCGTAAGACGTGGCAACAGAACCAACTCATAGACAGCGGTACCAATCCTGTCAGTGTGCGTCGCATCACTGACCTCATTGACGACCTCTGCTTAGGCTATAAACTGCCTGGTGCCGGTGGTGGGGGCTATTTGTATATGGTGGCTAAAGACCCGGAAGCTGCTGCCCGCATCAAGCAAATCATCAGTCAGGCGCAGCTCAACCCCAATGCCCGTTTCGTCGACATGACGCTGTCGAAGTCCGGCTTGCAAATCAGCAGGAGCTAAGAGCAAAACTCACTACCGCATTTGCCATTTCTTTTGGAATGCCTTGAGGCGTTCCTGCGTTTTTCCCATGAACTGCAGGTATTCCTCCGACTCTGGATGGAAAGGACGATGCTGTAGGGCTTCTCGGATGGGGCGCCATTCTTCCATGAATGCCTTTGCCTCATTGCTAAAACACCAGGCGAATAGTTGTTCCCACACATACGTCACAGCCTGCTCCGATGGGTGTAGCATGTCGGCAGCATAGAACCGGTAGTCACGCAGTTCGTCCATTAGGATTTCGTATGCGGGGAAGTAATGGAGTGAAGAGTGGAAAGTGAAAAGTGAAGCGTTTTTTAGCAGACTGTCAATGGCCAACAGGAGCGTAGCCTTTGACAGCTGGCTTTCGTGGTAGCCGTATTTGCGATAGCGGATGGGGCTTACCGTCATCACCACCTGTACCTCTGGCTGGTGTGCTTTTAGCAGTTCAATGGCCTTCAGCAGATATTCAGCACATTTGCCGATGGTCAGCTCCTCTTCCTGAAACAGCGCAGCAGGACGTTTTTCGCAGTTGTCCACTATCTCGCCTGTTTCCTTTAGCCGATAGACATGATTGGTGCCTAAAGTCAGAAAAACGATGCGTGGTACGCGGTACCCTTCGCCTATGAGCCGCTCCAATGTGTGAAGAATGCTCGCAGGGTTATACATCGTACCGTAGGGATTCACCGTCGTAGGGAAACCGTTGTCCTTGAACCGCTGCCCCATCTCGCCGGCAAAGCACGACCCCACCAGCAACACCGCCTCGCTGGCTCCTATCTGGAACCCCGCCTTACCCGTCTCAACTTTAGTCCTGAACTCCATTACGGGGGACAAAGGTACGAAGATGCAAGGAAAAAGCAAAGAAAAACACGTAATAAATGAAAATAAAACGTGATTTATTTTGTATTTTTAACCAGTTTTCATTACCTTTGCACTATGAATTACAACATCGAGAAAATTACGACGCTCATTGGAGCGCGACGTATCGGCAATGCCGATGCACAGATAGGGTGGCTGCTCACTGACAGCCGCTCCCTTTGTTTCCCTGAGGAAACGCTGTTCTTTGCCCTGAAAACGCAGCGTAACGACGGCCACCGCTATATCGCTGACCTCTACCGTCGTGGCGTCCGCAACTTCGTGGTGTCCCAGGAAGCTGTAGGTGATGAACATTTCTCATTTCTCACTTCTCATTCCTCATTTCAGGATGATGCAAACATCTTGATAGTCCCTTCGCCCTTGGCGGCTCTCCAGCGTTTAGCAGAGCGCCATCGTGACGAGTTCAACATACCCATTGTCGGTATTACGGGCTCGAATGGTAAGACGATGGTCAAGGAGTGGCTCTACCAGTTGCTCTCTCCTCAGTTCTCGGTAACGCGTTCGCCCAAGAGTTTCAACTCGCAGATAGGTGTCCCTCTCTCGGTATGGCTTCTTAACGAGCAGACGCAGGTGGGAATCTTTGAGGCAGGTATCAGCGAGATGGGCGAGATGGAGGCATTGAGCGACATCATCCAGCCTACCATTGGTGTGCTGACCTCGTTGGGGGCTGCTCATCAAGAGAACTTCCGTTCACTGGAAGAGAAGTGTATGGAGAAGATGCGTCTCTTCGACGGTGCCAAGGTTCTTGCCTACAACAGTGACGACGACATCGTCTCGCGCTGCATCCGTCGCAGTGGTTTCAAAGGCGAGAAGATAGGGTGGAGTAGGGAGAATATCTCAGCCCCGTTGTATATCGAAGCAGCTACTACCACCCATTCTCCATTGCCTTCTCTCCAAGTGACTTATATATATAAAGGTACGCGCGGACAATATTCGCTGCCTTTCTTCGACGAGGCCTCCCTGCAGTGTTCCTTTGCCTGCGCTGCCGTTGCCTTGTATTTAGGCGTCACCCCCGACCAGTTGGCAGAACGCATGTCCCAGCTGGAACCAGTGGCCATGCGTTTGGAGGTCAAGGAAGGTCAGCATGGTTGTACCCTTATCAACGACTCGTACAACAGTGACATCAACTCCCTCGACATAGCCCTCGACTTCATGTCGCGCCGTGTCTCTGCCACCACTCCCAACGTGTCAACGGCAGGTCTCACCCTCATTCTTAGCGACATCTTCCAGAGCGGCATGTCTGATGCCGACCTCTATGCCGAGGTCAACGCCCTCTGCATGAAGCGCGGCGTCAGCCGCATCATTGGCATAGGTCCCCGCATCACTGCCAGTGCCGCCCTCTTCCTCGTAGGCGAAAAATCTTTTTTCGCCACCACCGACGACTTCCTTCATAGCGAATTGTTCCGTTCGCTTCACGACGAGGTTATCCTCATCAAGGGTGCCCGTCCTTTTGGCTTCGACCGCATCA
>CAMHTW010000010.1 GCA_946188165.1 uncultured Prevotella sp. | reverse complement strand
CATAAGGATATTTGACGATGCTGGCCAATGTCGAGTAGGTCATCACAAAACCGCCAGCGCGGCGACCCTTAAACTGATGCGTCAGCAGGCGGAAGGCATTGGCATTACCCTCAAAGTGGGTGATATCGTCCCAAAATGCCGGTGAAACCGATGGTTTCAACTCTTTTCCTGCTCCTTCTGTAAAGAAGGTCTGGATAGCTTTTTCGCCCGAATGGCCAAAGGGTGGATTGCCCAAGTCGTGAGCCAGACAGGCCGTTGAGACAATCTGTCCGATTTGTTCGAACATGGTGCCACGCAATTCGGGGCGCTTTTCGTTGATTATACGCTGAGACACGTCGTTACCCAACGACATGCCGACACTGGACACCTCTAATGAGTGTGTCAGGCGGTTGTGTACGAATACGGAGCCCGGCAACGGGAAAACCTGTGTCTTGTTTTGCAATCGGCGAAAAGGTGCCGAGAAAATCAGACGGTCGTAGTCGCGTTTGAATTCCGTACGGTCGTCGTGACGCTCTGTATGGCGGTGTTCCTGCCCTAAGCGTTTATTCGAAATAAGTCTTGTCCATTCCATGGCCTGCAAAATTACAGAAAAATGAGTAAAAAGCCAAAAGATTTTCGCTCTTATTATTTTTTAAGCCTAAAATGATGGATGTTTCAGAAGAAATGCGTACCTTTGCACATTATTATAATAAAGCGTTTATACAAATGGTAAAGATACAAGTTGTCAATCGCGGCCATCAGCAGTTGCCTGCCTATGCCACTCCACAGAGTGCTGGCATGGATTTGCGTGCCAATCTAAGTGAACCCATTACGTTGCACCCTATGGAGCGAAGACTCATTCCAACGGGTCTGCATATTGCATTGCCTGAGGGCTATGAGGCTCAGGTTCGTCCACGTAGCGGACTGGCGTTGAAGCATGGTCTGACAGTGCTGAACACCCCCGGCACTATTGATGCCGACTATCGTGGTGAGATTGGTGTAGTTCTGATTAACCTGTCGCAGGAAGACTTCGTCATTAATGATGGAGAACGTATTGCCCAGATGGTCATTGCCCGTTGTGAACAGGGTGAGCTTATCAGTGTCGATGTGCTTGACGAGACAGAACGTGGTGAGGGTGGCTACGGACATACAGGCGTGAAATAGCGGGCTTCGCCCTAGTGAAAAGTGAAAAGTGAAAAGTGAATAGTGAAAAGTGATTAGAGTAAGGTATATATTGCTTTTATTGGCAACATGGGTAGCGTTGCCAGTCGTGGCGCAGGATGAGCAGCGGCGCTATGATGCCTTTTTCTTGGAGGCTATCTGTCAGCAGGAAAAGGGTAGTCTTGATGCAGCCTTTGATTTGCTGACCCATTGTGTGGAGATCGATTCTACCCGCTCTGAAGCTTTCTACTATCTGGCACGATACTATGACTTCCTAAAAAATAAGGATAAGGCATTGGCATATTCGGAGAAGGCTGCACAGTTGGAACCGAATAATGAAACGTATTTGGAGACGTTGGCCAACACCTACATTTCACGTAGGAAGTACGAAGAGGCTATTGATGTCATGGAGCGTATTTATGATATGAATCGCGACCGTGAGGACGTGTTGTCAATGCTGGTACAACTCTACGAACAGCAAAAGGACTATGAAGGTGCCATCCGTACCCTGTCACGACTGGAGACACTGGAAGGAAAAAGTGAACGCCTGTCTATGGCCAAGAGTGAGTTATACACACAGAAAGGCGACAAGAAGGCTGCTATCAGTGAGATGAAGCAATTGGCTGATCAGTATCCCAACGACCTGAACTATCGCTGTTTGTATGGTACAACGCTCTATTTGAACGGACAACAGAAAAAAGCGCTGGCCATCTATAACGAAGTGTTGAAGAAGGATCCAGACAGTCGCAGTGCGCAAATGGCTATGCTGTCGCACTATAATGAGATAAATGACTCCGTACAGGCGCATGTGTGGTTGGAGCGTATGCTGATGAACCGGAATGCGACGACGCAGGACCGTGTCATACTGTTTCGTCAACTCATTGGCGAGAGCGAGCGTAGCGGGGGAGACTCTACACAGGTGCTTCGCATGTTCCAACGTGTGCTGGATACGCCGTTGGCTGATGCTGATCTGGCTCTTTTCTGTGCCACATATATGAATTTGAAGAAGATGCCTTCTGACAGTATCAGTCCTGTATTGGAGCATGCCTTGGCTTTGGAGCCCACCAATGCTGCTGCCCGTCTGCAATTGGTAGGCTATGCTTGGGAGGCAGGCAATCGTGACCGGGTGATATCGCTTTGTCAGGATGCCCGTCAGTATAACCCTGATGAGATGGCGTTCTACTATTACCAAGGCATTGCCTATTATCAAAAGGATCAGTTGGACCAGGCACTTAATGCCTTCCAGAATGGTATTGGAGTTATTACGGCTCAGAGCGATCCGTCCATTGTGAGCGACTTCTATGCGGTAATGGGTGACATCCTGCATCAGAAGGGGCAGACGCAAGAAGCCTTTGTGGCCTACGATTCATGTCTGGTATGGAAGGATGACAACATCGGTTGTCTCAATAACTATGCCTACTATCTGAGTGAGTTGGGTGAACAGCTCGACAAGGCTGAGCAGATGTCGTACCGTACCATCAAGGCGGAGCCCAAAAATGCCACCTATCTGGATACATATGCCTGGATATTGTTTATGCAGCAACGCTATAGTGAGGCCAAAATTTACATTGACCAGACTTTGCAATACGATAACGACACATCTGCAGTACTCTTGGAGCATGCAGGCGACATCTATTATCAGGCCGGTGATGCCACGCAAGCGTTGGTTTACTGGCAACAGGCACTGGAACGAGTTGAAAAGGAGGGCGACCCCAAGAATGATCGTCGTCCGATATTAATACGAAAAATTAAACTAAAAAAATATCTGAAAGAATGAAATCATTACGTATCATGAAGTTGGCAGCAGTAACCATGACAATCGCTATGGTGGCAAGCTGTGGTTCTACGCGTAAGGTTGTCAACGAGACGCCTAACGCTCAGGCAGTGGTGCAGAAGCAGGAATTCCTGCAGAAGGTAAGCGACAATGCTCAGCATGCTCGTTTTGTCACTTCAAAGGTGAAGTTCTCGGTAGAAGTGGGTTCCCAGCAATTGACGCTCACAGGTAATCTGAAGATGAAGCGCGATGATGTCATCCGTTTGCAACTGATGGCTTTCGGTTTTGTTGAAGCTGGTCGTTTGGAGTTCACTAAGGACTATGTGTTGGTCATGGACCGTATCAATAAGCAGTATCTGAGAGTGCCCTATCAGCAGTTGGAATTTATGCGTAATAGCGGTCTTGACTTCTATGCCCTGCAAGCCCTGTTTTGGAATGAGTTGTTCCAGCCAGGTAAGACGCGTATGACAGACGAAATGTTGAAAAGCTATGCCACTGATATGGAGGGAGAAGATGCTGTCATCTCGATGGAAAGCGGCAAATTGTCGTATCGCTGGCTGGCTGATAAGGGTAACGCTTTGGTGAAGATGGCTAATATCCTCTATAAGGACAGGTACCGTGGCAACTATCAGTTGAATTGGGACTATGTGGACTTTAAGCAGAATGGTCGTAAGAAGTTCCCGATGGACCATAAGGTTAAGTTCACAACCCCCGATAAGGAGGTAAAGTTCGAGATGATGCTCAACTACTTAGGTGCTGATGAGGATTGGGAAACACGTACCGAAGTGTCTGGTAAGTATCGTGAGGTCTCAGTTGACGAGATCCTACGTCGTTTCATGGCACTCTAAAAGAGATTGAGAAATTGAGAAAATGAGAAGTTATAAGAAATTGAGATATTTAGAGATTGAGAGAATGAGCAATTGGGGTTGGCATCGACTTTTGTTGATGTTTGTCCTAATCTCTCATTTCCTCTTTTTCTCATTTCCTCTATCTCTAAACGCCCAGCAGAAGCGGACAACTAAGCGGGTTGTTAAAAAGACAGTTAAAAGCCGGAAGCCAAAGACTAATAGTCAAAACACGACATCGGTTCAGGCTTTGGAAAAGCAACGCCAACAGATTCAGCGACAAATCAAGGAACAGGAACGTCGCCTGCGCAGTAATGAACAGGACGTGAAGAAACGTCTTAACAACCTGATGGCTTTGAACACGGAGATAGAGGGTAAACGCCGTACTATTGATACCATTAGAAAAGACATTTCTTCGCTGGATATTGAAATAGAGATGCTGCTTGGACAATTTGACCTGTTGCAGGAGAAGCTGGATAAGACCAAGAAGAACTATGTCAAATCGATGCGCTACATGCATCGTAACCGCTCAGCTCAGAACCAGCTGATGTTCATCTTCAGTGCCGACAACTTGACACAACTGGTGCGTCGTCTGCGTTTTATGCGTGAATACGCTTCCTACCAGCGTGTACAAGGAGAACGTGTAAAGGCTGAAGAGGAAGAGGTGAACCGTAAGTTTCAAGAGATTGCCAATGCTCAGCAACATAAGCAGATGTTGTTGACGCGTGGTGAACAGGAACGGCAATCGCTGGAGGGTAAGCAGATTGAGCAGAAGCAGGTGGTTCAAACCCTGCAGAAAGAACAAAAGACCATCCAAGGTATTATAGCCCAACAGAAGAAGAAGGATGCTGCGCTGAATGCCCAGATTGATCGTTTGATTGCCGAGGAGGTGGCCCGCCAGAAGGCACGTGCCGCTGCTGAAGCTAAGAGACGTGCCGAGGCTGAGGCTGCCAAGAAGCGTGCTGCTGAACTGGCTCGTAAAAAGGCTGCTGCCGAGGCCGCAGCGCGTGAGAATGCCCGTCGTATTGCAGAAGCCAAGGAACGTGAGGAGCGTGCCAAACAGGAGGCAATGGCTGCCAAGAACAAACAAGCCCGTGAGGCTGCTGAACGCAAGGCTCGTGAGGCTGAAGAGGCCCGTCTGGCTGCCGAGAAGAAAGCGGATGCTGAGGCTCGCGAACATGCCAAGGAGGTGGCCACAGCCCGTAAGGAAGCTGAGGCTGTGCTAAATGCACCTACCGAGGATATGCGTATCAGTGGCAGCTTCGAGAGTAATCGTGGTCGTTTACCCATCCCCATTACTGGCGGCTATCGTATCGTAAGCCATTTTGGCCAGTATAATGTAGAGGGCTTGCATAATGTGACACTTGACAACAAGGGTATCAACATCCAAGGTAGCCCAGGTGCTCAGGCCCGTAGCATATTCGATGGCGAGGTCAGTGCAGTGTTCAGTTTTGGCGGTACAATGGTGGTCATGGTACGTCATGGCAGCTACATCAGTGTCTATTGTAATTTAGCCAACGTCAACGTACATCGTGGTCAGAAGGTTACCACCCGTCAGACCTTAGGCCGGTTAGGACAGGATAATATCCTACAGTTCCAGTTGCGCAGAGAGACAGCTAAACTCAATCCTGAGAGTTGGCTGGGAAGATGATTTTAGTGAGTAATTACTCATTACTAATTAAGGAAACGTATGTTTCAATTGCATGTTCAATCTCTGAAATCCGGATGTATTCGTCAGCAGAGTGTGAACGGCTTGATTCGCCAGGTCCTAATTTAAAGGAGAGGAAGGGCATCAGTGCCTGATCGCTTAGCGTTGGAGAGCCGTAAGGCGACATACCCATCTTGATACAGCGTTGTATCAAGGGATGCCCAACGGGGATATGCGATGACGATAGGCGGAATGAGCGAGCCGTCAGTTCACATTTCTTCATGTGGCTTTGCAGGA
The DNA here is from genome assembly GCA_946188165.1 of uncultured Prevotella sp. Classification (GTDB taxonomy): domain Bacteria; phylum Bacteroidota; class Bacteroidia; order Bacteroidales; family Bacteroidaceae; genus Prevotella. The sequence continues at coordinate 80,084 of CAMHTW010000010.1, read as the reverse complement.
AATTGAACAGGTATTCGTTCTGATAGAACTCGTTGGTACGTACGTCAATTACGAAGTGACACTCGTCGGGCACTACATTATGTTGGGTGCCACTATTAATCATGCTCACCGTTACCTTCGTAGGACCAAGCAGTAGACTACGTCTGCGGAACTTATGGTTGCGCAGCCACATCAAGTCATCCAAAGCCTCATAGATGGCATTGACACCCTCATCGCGAGCCGCATGACCGCTCTTGCCTCGTGCCACACCGTCAATCACCATCAGTCCCTTCTCGGCAATGGCGGGCTGCATGCCTGTTGGCTCTCCCACGATGGCCACGTCAATCTTTGGCAGTTCAGGCAATGCCAGCGAGAAACCATTTTGTCCGCTTACCTCTTCCTCACAACTGGCCAAATATACTATATTATAAGGTACGTCGCGCGTGCGTAGGATGCGGTACACCTGTAGCAGGCTTACCAGTCCACCACCGCAGTCGTTCGAACCTAAACCATACAGGTAATTGTCCTCAATTGTCGGATTGAAAGGGTCGCGCGTCCATGTGCTCACGGGCTTGACTGTGTCGATATGGGCATTCAATAGCAGGGTTGGTTTGTTGTCGTCCAACGCTTCCTGTACCAAAATATTATTCCCGATACGCTTCACGGGAAGTCCGCATTTTCCGATGAAATCAGCCAAAATGTCTGCAGCTGCACTTTCTTCGCGACTAATCGATGGTGTTGCTATAAGCTTTTGCAACAACTCGACGGCTTCTTTTGTATATTGATTAATATCCATAATTGGTGCAAAGATACAAAATAATTCTTAATTCATAACTCTTAATTCTTATTTTATTTGTATCTTTGCAGCTAAATAATTAGGAGAGAGATTATGCAGACGAATTATCACATGTCAGTGCTGGTGCACGAACAGGCAAAGAAGTATGGTGACCGCGAGATGCTGATCTATCAGGATTTTAGTGGCAAGGAATGGAAATCATTGTCGTGGAATCAGGTGTCGCAGACCGTTAAGCAAATCAGCAACGCTTTGCTGAATCTGGGTGTGAAGGTTCAAGAGAACATTGGTATCTTTTCACAGAACTCGGCGCAGTATATCGAGTGTGACTTTGCTGCCTGGGGTATTCGTGCTGTGACCATTCCGTTCTATGCCACTTCGTCGGAGCAGCAGATACAGTTTATGGTCAACGATGCCAAGGTACGTTTCCTCTTTGTGGGTGAACAGGACCAGTACGACAAAGCCCGTCGCATCTTTTCGCTCTGTCCGACGCTGGAGCGTATCATCGTGTTCGACCCGTTGGTTCAAATCTCTACAAATGATCCTAATGCTGTTTATTTCAGCGATTTCATCAAGTTGGGTGAGAATTTGCCCCGACAGATTGAGGTGGAACGGTTGCAGAAGGAAGCTTCCTTCGATGATATCGCCAATATTCTCTATACCAGTGGTACAACAGGTAATTCGAAAGGTGTTATTCTGACCCACGGACAATTTAATGCCGCCATAGTTGCCAATAGCAAGTGTGTGCCTGTCAATGAGAATGACCGCATCATGAACTTCCTGCCCTATACACACATCTTCGAGCGTGGTTGGGCTATGCTGTGTTTGTATGCAGGTGCACGTCTCATCGTGAACACTTACCCGATGCAGGTACAACAGTCCATGCGTGAGACGCATCCCACGTGTATGTCGGCTGTGCCGCGCTTCTGGGAGAAGGTGTATATGGGTGTGATGGACAAGATAGAGCATGCCAGTGCCATGCAGCGCAAGCTATTTATGCATGCGCTGAGTGTAGGTCGCAAGCATAATATCGAGTATCTTAGTTTGGGTAAGAAACCGCCGCTGCCTCTGCATTTGGAATATGAGATGCTGAATCGTACGGTATTCTCGTTGGTCCGTAAAGAATTAGGACTTGAGAATGCTCATTTCTTCCCGACGGCAGGTGCTGCAGTAAGTCCCTTTGTTGAAGAATTCGTCCATTCCATCGGTATTAATATGATAGTTGGCTACGGTTTGACGGAGTCGTTGGCTACCGTCAGCTGTGACCATTTGGGTGAGCCTTACACTGTGGGTAGCGTGGGACAACCTATCGAAGGTATTAGTATCAAAATCAGCGAAGAGGGAGAAATCCTGCTGAAGGGTCCGACGATTACTTGTGGCTATTACAACCGTGATGACCTGACCAAGGATGCCTTTACGGAAGACGGTTACTTTAAGACAGGTGATGCCGGCTATATAAAGAATGGCGAGTTGTTCCTGACAGAGCGTATCAAAGACCTCTTTAAGACGTCAAATGGTAAATATATTGCACCACAGATGATAGAATCGAAACTGTTGGTCGATAAGTATATTGACCAGATTGCGATTATTGCTGACCAGCGTAAGTTTGTATCGGCACTTATCGTCCCTGTCTATAGCCTGTTGGAAGAATATGCTCATGCTCATCATATCGCGTTTGAGACACGTGAGGAACTGTGTCAGCATCCTCAAATTATGGAGATGATGAAGGAGCGTATTGACACCCTTCAACAACAACTGGCACACTACGAGCAGGTGAAACGCTTCACGCTACTGTCTTACCCCTTGTCGATGGAGAAGGGAGAACTGACCAATACGCTGAAGATACGCCGCAAAGTTCTTAATGAAAACTATAAGGCAGAAATCGATAAGATGTATGAGGAATAGTTGAGAGTTTAAAGTTCAGAGTTTAGAGATGATTACTCAAGATCAGTTGAAAGATGTGCTTGACAGGGCTAATGCGCTGTATAAGTATTTGAAAATAGACGAAAAGAAGATGGAGTACGAAGAGGAGGATCTTCGTACGCAGGCTCCTGACTTCTGGGAAGACCAGAAGCGTGCTGAGGAGCAGATGAAGAAGGTAAAGAGCATCAAGAAGTGGCTCGATGGTTATCAGGATGTACGTACAGCTGCTGACGAGTTACAGTTGGCATACGACTTCTATAAAGAGGATATGGTGACTGAGGAGGAAGTCGATGCCAATTATGCAAAAGCGATAGATTTCATCGAGAAACTGGAGTTGAAGAACATGCTCCGTCAGAAGGAAGACCCCATGGAGTGTGTGCTCAAGATCAATAGCGGTGCCGGTGGTACCGAGGCCCAAGACTGGGCACAAATGCTGATGCGTATGTACCAGCGTTGGGCTGAGGCTCATGACTATAAGGTCAGCATCGCCAACCTGCAAGAAGGTGACGATGCTGGTATCAAGAGTGTGACGATGCAGATAGAAGGTGGCGAATATGCCTACGGCTACCTGAAGTCAGAGAATGGTGTCCACCGTTTAGTGCGCGTGTCCCCCTATAATGCCCAGGGTAAGCGAATGACATCGTTTGCCTCCGTCTTTGTCAGTCCGCTGGTTGACGATACCATCGAGGTATATGTCGATCCTGCTAAGTTGTCGTGGGACACCTTCCGCTCGAGTGGTGCTGGTGGCCAGAACGTCAACAAGGTGGAGTCGGGTGTTCGTCTGCGCTATTGGTACACAGACCCCGATACAGGTGTTGAGGAGGAAATCCTCATTGAGAATACTGAGACGCGCGACCAGCCAAAGAATAAGGAACGCGCTATGGCACTGCTGCGTTCACAACTCTACGACCGTGCCATGCAGAAGCGCTTGGAAGCCCAAGCCAAGATAGAGGCTGGTAAGAAGAAGATAGAGTGGGGTAGTCAGATTCGTTCCTACGTCTTCGACGACCGTCGTGTCAAGGACCACCGTACCAACTACCAGACTTCCGATGTTGATGGCGTGATGGACGGTAAAATCGACGATTTCATCAAGGCATACCTGATGGAATTCCCTGTTAATGATGATGAATAGTTAAACTTAAATATTACAATTATGAGCAAGAACAAAGTAAATGCAAAGCGCGAGGCTTATGCCAAGAAACAGGAAGAACAAGGTAAAAAGGTAGTAGCATGGATTTTCGGTGCGTTAATCGTGCTGGCTATCATTTATATGTTTTGGACTTTCACAATGGTTGCATAATGGCACTCGAAATTGAACGTAAATACCTCGTGCTTGACGATTCGTACAAGCGCGAGGCTTTTTCTTCCTACCACATCATGCAGGGCTACATTTGTAGTGAACGTGGTCGCACAGTCCGTGTACGTATTCGTGACAACCAGGGCTTTATCACCATCAAGGGGCCGTCAGACATTGGTGGCCTTGCCCGTTACGAGTTTGAGCAGGAAATACCATTGGCTGATGCTGAACAGCTGATGCGGCTCTGCCAGCCAGGTATCATTGACAAGACCCGCTGGTTGGTTAAGAGCGGCGACTTCACGGTTGAAGTCGATGAGTTTCATGGCGACAACGACGGCCTCGTCATGGCTGAGGTTGAGCTGAAGAGCGTTGACGACCAACCCGTCCTACCCCCCTTTATAGGAAAAGAGGTTACTGGCGACCGCCGTTATTATAACAGCCAGTTGCGCAGCAACCCCTTTACCCGTTGGTAATCACGAGACGTAATCTCACTGGCAGTGAGCCGTAATGTCGTTAACAGCGAGATTACGGCTCATTCTGTTCCACCTATCTTGACATCCGTATCTTTCTTCACGATACCGTTATCACCACCGCCATAAACGTTACCCATGATGGTAGCCTTGTCGAAGATGTTCACCTTAGTCCATACGGAATTAGCAAACTGATTAGGATCCAAGTCTGACTTACCACGGCAGGCACCATATACCTCACCGCCATACAGCTTGTTGTAAGTCCAACCACGGGTGCTGTCGAATGGCGTACCGATAGTGACCATAGTCGTACCGCCACCGATGTTGACGGTGTTCAGGGACTGGCGGCCAGGACCGTTCTCAGGTTTACCGGCAATATTGGCCTGCCCAGGCTTATACGGCTCATAGCCCTGATTAATATTCGGAGCACCGACAGAACCCATCGAACCACCACCATAGACGTTACGATGGATAGTACCGCCCTTGACGTTAACCTCCGTGAAGCGGGTCACAGAACCGGAAGAGGTGCTATAGCCTGAAGCAGCAATCTTATCGCCAGTATAGCCCGCTGCATACATTTTTTCAATGTCAGCATGATACTCCGTGATACCAGAACCACCACCATAGATGTTACCACGGTGCAGCCACTGTGGGTCGTCAAGGTTATCAGTCTTCAGGAGTGAAATATTCTCACTGTTATATGCCTTACCAATCTCACCACCGAGGACTGTCACCTTCGTATCGCGGCGTACGTGACCATCCTGGCCACCGCCATAGACAGAGCCAAAGATCTTAGGTGCATGATTAGCCAAATAATCCTCGTAGGTGGACCCATAGGACTTATAAGGCTCGTTGGCCTTATTAGCCTCAAATTCCTCACTCGTTATTCCAATGGTGACATCGGTCTCATTGACGTAACCCGAGAAGAATGCCGGGCTATAGAGATAGAGGTCGGAAACATCAGGCAAGTTAGGTGCAGCCTCACCTGCACTACCACCGAAGACGTTACCGTATGGCAGTTCGTTCTTCATGCTTACGGATGGATCTGTTTCGTCAATATAACCGACAATACCACCCAGCACCTTCACGGTAGCCTTACCACTGCTGAGGAAGTAGTATGCATCGTCTGGTTTGTTCGAGTCGCTAATGGCCACCTCAGGATTAAAGGCACTTGTCCACAGGTTGCCAGTTGTTTTCTCGCCATAGCCAGTAGGATAGTAGTCATCCGTACCGCCGGCATAGTTACCCTTACCGACGGAGCCCATATTACCACCGCCATAGACGTTACGTCCTACGCGGCCACCGTTCATGGTGACGTAGGTATTACCCATTACCTTACCAGCAATGAGACTGTATATCTTGGCATCGTATGTGTCACTGCCACCAATCTTAGTCAACGCCTTTGTATAGGTACCATTACCCTTACCGGCACCATAGAGCGAGTGACCGACGAGACCCTTGTTCAGCGTCACCTTGGTATTGCCATATACATAGCCGTTCTCACCACTGCCGTGTACGGAGCCGGTGATGCATGGGGTGCGCAGGTCTGTCACATCTGCCATATCTGCTGTGCTTGGGTAGTTGACGTTCACCTCCGTCTCCTTGACAAGTGCCAGACGTGCCATGGCATAGCGGTCACCCGCCTCGCCACGCGCACTGCCATAGACGTCGCCATCGCCCTTTATCTCTATGTTGCTATAGGTAGTCTGTACACCGATGTGGCCGCCGTTGATGTTGACGGTAGCCTTGCCGGTGTTGTCGGCAAACTTGAACTCGTATGGCCAGCTAAGGGCGAAGCCGTCGTTAGCATTAGCATGCTCGACAGATTCCGTAATCGTTCCCACAGAGCCCATCGAGCCGGCACCATAGACACTGTGTGCTATCAGACCGCCGTTGATGTTGACGGTGGTATTGCCGCGCACGATGCCTGCCTCGGGATTGTACTTCTCCTCGTTATTTTCCACGTAGGTGTCAGTACCGCAACCGCCGCCATAGACGTTGCCTCGGAAGGAATAGTTGGCACCGTAATAGGTCGTAGCCTTCGACGGGTCGTCAGGGGCGTCGGGGTCAGGCACGACAACAGGGTCACCTGATGGCACGCCCACCGTACCGCTGTTGACGGTCACCACGGTATTGCCGAACGTATGGCCGTTCTCGCCGCTGCCATAGACAGAACCCTTGACCGTCGGAGTAGCGTAGGTGCCGCCCTCCGTACCTATGGTTACCGTTGCGTTGTTGACCCACGCCATGTAGTTGTCACGTGAGTGCGGGTTGGTAATGTCACCGCGTGACGAACCGAATACCATGCCGTTCTCGTGGCCGTTGCTGCCTATGGTGCCGCCCGTGATGCTGACCGTAGCCTCACCAGTGCCGGCAGTATGCATAGCCTGGACGCCATAGACCTTTTCTGTATGGATGACAGGGTCTTCTTCCGACTTGTATTGATAGTCGCCCACGCTACCGAAGGAGCCTCCGCCATAGACGTTATGGTATATCCGTGTGGCCTTGCCCTCGGCCTGGCTGATGCTGACGTTGCTGTTGCCCAGCACCAGTCCGCAGCGCACGATGGTGCGGTTGCCGCTGCCGCCGCCATAGACGTTGCCCATGGTGGCGCCGCCAAAGTGCCGAGTCAGGCTCTCGGAAATGGTGATGGGCGCTATGCCCACGGTACCGCCGCTGACATCAACGTAGGTGCTCACCTTGGCAATGTCGGCAGCAGTGATGGTTTCGCCCGTCTTGGCTATGCCACTGTCGTCCTTTTTGAAGTCGCCCTTCGTGCCGCCGGTGATGTCGGACTTATAGCTGTAGAAGCCCAGTCCCACGTTGGCCACCTCGCCACCGCCGAAGATGCTGCCCTTCACCTGTCCGCCCTCCATCTTGACAGAGGTGGCGCCGACAACACGTCCGGCAATGAACTTCGGGTTGGTCTTGTCTGAGAGTGCCTCCGTGGCGTTGCCATAGCCGCCGCCATAGACGCTGCCGAAGGTATAGCGCGTTACGTCGCCAGCCTCCTTCACCTCGGTGCCGATGGTGCCGCCCTGGATGAGTATCTCGGTGCTCAGGCTGTCGGTTGCCGTCAGTGCAGTGTTGCTATGCTTGTGCTTGCCAGCCGTCCAGCCCAGCTCGCCGCCACCATAGACGTTGCTCTTGATGGTGCCGCCGGTGATGGTCAGGCGGGTGCTCTTCACCATGCCTAAGTCGTACCAGCGCGTGAGCGGTGTCGTGCCGTCGAGGGCATACATGCGGCCCATGGCACCGGCAAAGACGTTGCCGCCCTTGGTATGGGTCAGGCGGACAAAGCCAAGGTCTTCGTCATAGACATAGTCCGTGTTGGGCACGTTGTTATGCGTCTTCCACGTCGTCCAGTTGTCAGCCGTCCACTTCTTGGGGTCTGCGTCAAGGCCGCTGGGTCTGTTGCCCGCCTGCGGGATGATGTACTCATTGTCATTGCCGATGGTGCCGCCGCTGATGTTGATGGTGACATAACCGTGAGTGGAGCCGGAATGCACATAGTCAGCTCCCGTCTCGTAGTCCTCGTCTCTGTTGTCAGGTATCAGCTTGCCATAGTTGGCATGGTTAGACGGCTCCAGATGGGTACCGATGGAACCCAGTCGGCCACCACCATAGATGGAGCCGAGCATAGTGCCGCCCTTGATGTTCATATCGACATTGCCGCAAACCACTCCGGAAGTCAGCGCATCGCCTGTGAAGCCACGGCCACCGCCGAAGACGTTACCCTCGACGTAGCTGGTACCCCATGTACCAATTTTAGGACCTGTGTGGTCATCTTTTCCGATAGTCATCGTCACATTACCCATCACGTGACCATCCTCACCGCCACCGAAGGCAGAACCATATATCCATCCGCCAGAGATATTTACCTCTACATCGTTTACATTGGTCTGCATGTTGAAGAACACGCGTGGGTCACCTTTGCCAGCACCGAACAGATAGCAAGTCACTGGGTGAGCCAAGATCTGACCCAGCGTACGTGGCACACCAATAGTACCACCCGTCATGTTGACGGTACACTTACCAGCTACATTGGTCAACTCATTACCACCATAGACGTTGGTCAGGATATGTCCGCCCTTGATATCCACTACAGTGTTACCACCAACATCACCAGCCTTCCAGTGCCATTTACCTGGAGCGTATGGGAAGTAACCAGAGCCGCCACCGAAGACATTGCCATAGAAGGTACTACCGTTGGTTGCAGTAACATCACCGCCTTCGGCATTCTTAGTAAATCCTTCATCATAATAAGTCTTACCATCATTAGTATATTTTGCAAATGCATCATGCGGAGCATATGGAGCTTTATACTCCCAACTTGCACATTCAGGCAGAGACGACTTATAATGGGTCGCAGCTAAGGTCTTCAATGCAGTAGGATCTGACTCAACGGTAATCAAATGTCCTGCCTCCCACTCTGCTGCTGAATATCGACGATTAATAGCTATATGATTAACCGGCGATGTTAACTTATTCAGATATGTACCATCATCAGCCATCTGAGCATAACCGTTACCAATCTGGCAATTGCCTTCTATGGTAACATGCGTATCATGCTGCACGAATCCTTGCTCAGCACCACCAAAGACACAACCCTTCACGAAAGCGTTTCCACTAATAGTCACATCAGTTTGGGTAGCTAATCCCAGCGACTCAATAAATTTAAGGTAATCAGCTTCAGACGTAAACCCAGCCATGGCATTGCCTATCGTCATTTGCCGTGCTTTAGTATAATCCGCTACAGGCATAGCACCCTTACCAGCACCAAAGACATGGCCTGAATTATCTGGACCGCCAGTCTTTGTCATAATCATATCGTTAGGACCAATTTCTGCATTGTCAAGGACTGTAACAACACAGTTACCACTATTCGGATTCTTCAATGAAGTAGGTCGTCCATCAACAACGTTATATCTGCCTACCGAGGCAATCTCGCCACCGCCATAGACACTTTCTCCAACCTTTGCAAAGCCCTGAATGGTGACAGTACTATTACCACGTACCAGCGCAGAGTAGCCATGAGTGGCAACACCCTTACCGGCACCGAATACGCTACCCCAGATAGTAGGCTTGAACTTGGTGTTACTGATCGTTTCACCCTCCTTTGGCGTTACACCGATGGTAACGACCGTATTCTTTTCTACACGGCCGACTTCACCGCCGCCATAGACGTTACCAGTACCCGCTTTAAGCGTCTTAGATCCCTCTTCGCCTTCAAGCGTTCCCACGGTACCGTTAGCTATGATGACACTCGTTCCACCGGCTGGGTTGGTAAGACCTTCGCCATTGACACCAATCATAGCAGACTCACAATAGAAGGCGCGGTCGCCACTATTAAGGGCTTCGCCCTCACCGCCACCGAATACGTTACCTGTAATCGTAGCAGCATTGCGAGCAGGAGCAGGTTTGTTATCCACAGTACCTGATTCCGTAATATCACCAACCTTTTTAGTCCAATTCCATTTCTTGGTTTCAGAGTCATAGGTATAGACCTTACCATCAGCATCAGTGGTTTCTCTCTGACCGGTAAAGCTCAACCATTCGCCAGTACCAATCTCCACATACGTGTCGCCTATTATATCGCCCTTGTAGCCACCACCGTAGATAGAACCGATAGTTCCAATTGGAATAACACCTGTGTTGGTGATATTAGGATAGGTTTCATTTGGATACCGCGATACATATTGATCACTAATTCTACCATTTGTCATGTTGACATTGATTCGAGGAGATCCTATCAGTTCAGCCATGAAGCCACCACCATAGATCTTGCCTATCTTTGTGGCAGAGATAATGTTAATCTGCGGGTCACGGGATGGTGTGGCCAGTGCTCCGGCATCACCTTTCTTATACGGAATACGCTGCTTCAGTCCTGAAATAACGTTGCCGTTCTCGTCTTTTACTTCTCTCGTATCAGTAGAGTAACCATAGACAGAATATGGTGCCAGATAGCCACCGGCGTACAACTCATCAATCTCAATAGGCGTACAACCTCTCTCCTCAATGTCGATGGTGATTGAACCAGTAATGGTTCCAGCCTTTTCATTGCCGCCAAACACCTTCGTGTACTTGCCGTTGGTGATACGGACGTGTACATCATTGAGGATATCTGCACTTGTCGATCCAGCATAGAACACACCACCTTCTTCTACACAGTCAAGGACAGTATTTGTCTGGGCATCGATTGTTGCCTCTTTACTACCTGCGGTTGTCTTATCGATAATCAGTTTACACGAACCCTCCTGTTGTACCTGCAGCAGAGCCTCAGCGCGGATATTACCTTTCTTGTTACTACCGCCATACACATTATGGACGTATCCACCATTGACCGTTGTCGAAGCAATACCCGTTCCAATGGAATAGCTGGCTTTTCGACCTTCTGGGGTCGTTGCATCCGGATCAGTATTGGTAATAGCCTCATACTTTGTTCCTTCCGCTTCACCGTCACCATGTGAGCCGCTCTTATCATAATGTGCTAACTCCTTATAACCGACATTGGCTCCAGGGTTCTCATACCACTCGTCATCCTTCACGTAGTTATCCAGACCATTACCGCCACCGAAGAGTTCATCAATAACGTAGGCAGATTTCACCAGTACGTTAGTAGCAGGAACATAGGCTGCATTACCGCCACCATAGACCTGCTTGATGCTGGTTATATTACAACCTTCGATGATGACCTCGGTTTGGTCCTCATCACTGCTGGGAACGTATGGTGCCAAGTCACCACCGCCATAGACTGCTGTCACATCATAGTCATGAAGATTCTGCAACTCTGCAATGACATTCTTGGCAGCATCGTTGATAGCTGTCTTTTCATCATCGTTCAGAGAGCTCTCAGTCTTATCATTGATAGTTCCTTGAGCTGTATTGATAACAGATTCCGTTATTCCTGGCTTTACGGCATTTCCATCCTTTGCCATTTCTATCAGGCGTTCCATATATACGATATAGCCCTCATTCTCGCCTTGGTCAAGAGATGTACGTGAACCAGGACCAACTTTAGTTTGCAAATCATCCTTACCACTATTTTGGGTACCGTAGACATGTACCAAGACGTGTCCCTTCGGTGTTCCGTTCAGGTCGTTACAACCGAAGACCTTGTCAACGCTACAGCCTTTCTTGCTGCCGTCAGCTTCGCCACCATTATTGTTATTATTCAGTTCCACAGTGGTATTGCCTAAAACGTCGGCAGCAATGGCTGTTGTACCTCGTCCACCACCGTATGCATTGTGATAAATACGTCCGCCCTTCAGGTTCACCTTGGTATCCTTCTTGATCTGACCGCCTTGGGCACCGCCATAGACATTGCCGGCAATGCTACCACCGTTGATGTTCACCTCTGTCCACAGAACGGTAGCATAGCTTTCAATGGTTTCTCCGTCTGCCAAGTCACCCGATGTGCCACCACGGCTACCACGGCTGGCACCATAGACGCATCCACCATAGCCATACTTGTCGAAGTCCGACATATAAACACTTTCATATTCTTTTCCGCTTCCAATGGTACCACCATAGATGTTCACAGTACACTTCGACCATGTCTCTGGTGCAAAATTCGGATTGGCAATCTTTGGAGGACCGACAGTAGCCATAGCTCCACCGCCATACACATTATTATATATGGTACCGCCATAGATGTCCACCGTCGTGTTGCGGGTTACAGAACCTGACGAGGTTCCATGATGCGTGCCATCCCAGGTACCCAGTCCAGAGCCTGCGCCATAGACATTACCACGATGATAACGCTGGTAGTCAACGTCAGCTTCGCCAACTGCTTCTGTCTCATCATAAGTCTGACCGATAGTACCTGAGTTGACCTCGACTTTTGCGCTACCACGCACATGACCGTCACGAGCTCCGCCAAAGACCTGACTATAGATGGTGGGGCCTGTTTCTGCATTCCGCGTACCAATGATAACTTCTGTATTGTTCACATAACCTAAGAAGAAGTCAGGTGCATATTCATAGCGTGGAGAGAGCGCTCCGACATCTTGTGCAGCACGACCACGGCTACCACCAAACACCATACCAGTTGGAGTACCTTTAGACGTACCTTGCACATTGCCATAGAGACCATTCTGTGTGCCTACCGTTCCTCCCGTAATGTTAATTTTGCATTTTCCGCTACTTAAGAAATAGTCAGCCATGGTAGTCGGCTTGTTAGATTCTGTGATTTCAGCATCAGGATTAAAGCCTGCGGTATTCGTCCACAGAGGATCACTCTTTAAAGTCTCACCATAACCTGCAGGATAATAGTCATCCGTACCGCCGGCATAGTTACCCTTACCTACGGAGCCTAAGTTACCACCACCATAGACATTACCCATGACATGACCATCACTCATCGTGATAGAGGTGTTACCATATATCTTACCAGCCGTCCAACTGGGCATCTTTTCTACATCACTCTTTGTACTTGCGGCTACCAAATTACCCTGTGCATCCGTAGAAAGCGCATAAAGTTTTCCCTTATAGGTGCCTTCACCCTTACCGCCGCCATAGACGCTCAGACCAATCAAACCACCAGTGATGTTGACAGCTGCATTCTCATAGACGTGACCGTCCTCACCACCGCCATAGACGGCACCCATGATGCAATTAGCCTCATCCTTGATATTTGAAGTATTCTTGCCTGAAGGTGTAGAACTGTACTTGACGTTCACCTCTGTCTCACGCACATTGGCACAGAGACCCTCAACGTAGCGCTGCTCGTGAATATCGGTAATATCCACCTGCTCATCTCCAACTTTTTTCTTGAAGGCTACCTGTCCCTTACTTCCACCGAACACATAGCCAGTACGGTCATCCCAGGTATCGCTTCCGATATGACCACCTGTGACATTCACGGTAGCCTTACCACCGATGTAAGTAGATTTTGGATTCCCTGGGATAAACTCAAATTTATAAGGCCAGCTCAGCGCAAAGCCATAAGCTTTCTCATTGGTTCCAGTTCCTTGTATGTCAGCGTGTTTTGTTAAGTTTGTATATCGATACTTCTTTTCTACATTATGCTCATCTTTAATGGTTATATCACCATTTCCATCCTCCACGACATGACAGTTGATGAGGCCTACTGATGCTACCTCACCACCACCATAGACATTCTTCTTCACTATACCGCCAGCGATATTGACTTCTGTGTCGCCAGAAACGCAGCCAGTCCATATCATCGGTGTAAAAATGTAATCTTGTCCTGTCGTATATTCTCCAGCTGTGATGAGCGTCGGAGTAGTATCGTCACTGCCATAGCCAGCACCAAAGACGCTGCCATGGATTTCAGGAGTACCTGAAGCAGTAACAACACCGGCAGATTTATCCCTTGTACCGCCAATATTCACAATTGCCTTGTCACGTACGATACCAAACTCACTACCGCCATAGACATTTTTCTTAATAATAGCATTGCCGGTAATGGTAATCTCTGTATCCTTAGTTACTGCCTGCTTAGGCCATATTGGATTCAAGGTACCATCAAGCAACGTGATACGTCCCATGGAACCACCAAAGACATTACCACCATACTTGGCATCAGCGACATCATTACCAATCGTACCACCGCTGATATTGACAGTGATATGGCCATGCGTCTTCTCATTTGTGTCATCTACCATCTGACCATAAGAAGGATCGGTTGTCTCTGTGAATCCGATTCCCACCGATGCCAGACGACCACCACCATAGATAGAACCTAACATGGTGCCACCAGCAATATTCACTTCCGCATTACCGCCAGTACTACCAGCCGTCAGTGCAACACCACTGAAACCACGACCACCACCGAACACGTTACCATCCACGTATGAGGTTCCCGTAGTACCAATCTTCAGACTTTGGGCTGTGAACGTCTCATCCGTGTCGTCCGTATCACCGTCGCCATTAAGGTCGATTTTAACTTCGCCACCAATGTTCACCTTTGCATCGCCCAAGATGTGTCCATCCTCACCGCCACCGAAGACGGAACCGAAGATGCGGGCTGTGCCGCTGATGTTGACTTCCGTTTCTTGCACGTTTGTCCAAGTATTGAAGTATGTACGCTGGTCACCCTTACCGGCACCAAAGAGGTAACAGGTTACAGGATGATCCTTCATCTGCTGTTCTGTACGGGGTACACCAATTGTTCCACCCACCATGTTGATGGTACACTTACCGCCAGATTTGTGTACCAAAGGTTGTCCCTTGTCATTATTGGTATATGTGCCTACATCGGTCGTCTCGTTACCACCATATACACAAGTCAGGATATGACCACCAGTAATATCTATCACCGTATTACCATACACGGCACCAGCAGAACGAAGCCATTCATGTATACCATCTGCTTTCTTATAGGGGTAGTAACCTGAACCACCACCGAATACACTACCATAGTAGGTATGGCCGTCGGTACCCACCTTAGCATCTTCCGCATCACCAGCCGCAGCGTATGGGTCATGAGGCAAGAATTCATCTTTTATGCCGTCACCATTCGTATCTTTTCCGTAATCCCAGCTAAGACACTCCTTGAATTTACTTTGGTCTTCACCATTCCATTCATCAGTAGTATATACCTTAGGAACCGTCTTGCCACCTACAGTCTCGGTATCACCAGAACCAATCTGACCGCCCTGAATCTTTACATGTGTATTACCAAGCACACGGCCATTCTCACCACCACCATAGACAGAGGCCATGATGAGTGCTGTACCGCTAATCGTCACGTCCGTCTTATTAACGAATGTATGGAAGTCAGCATCCTTAACGTCGTTAGGATTCTCCACATCACCACGACCGGCACCGAATACGAAGCCTACATCAACAGGACCATCGCCACCTTCGTTCTTCATACCCTTGGTAGCAACCTCAAGAGGACCTACCTGACCGCCGCTGACCACAACGGTACAAGTACCGCCAGCAGTACACTCAGTGGGTTTACCAAGACAAACATCAGCATGTGTAGAGTGGTCGAAGTTGTTAGATTCTGTTGTGACATCTGTCGTTCTGGTATATGTTCCGACAGAACCCTTCAATCCTCCGCCATAGACACCGTCATAGACATAACCGCCAGCCATGGTGACATTAGTATTGCCAAGCACATCGCCTGCATTACCACCACCATAGACGCTACCGCCACCGTTTTCAGTCTTGTCAATGTAGATGCCTTCAAAGTCTGAGCCTAAAGCAGAATAATTGGCAGTACAGATGTTTACAATAGCATCACCGGTGACAACATTTGAATTACAACCACCAAAGACATCACCATTGATGTGAACACCTAATACATTAAATTCATTTTCCTTAACCTCTGTTGTTTCTGGATTATCTGAAATCGTTACCATCGTCACCTTTTGTTCTGTTCCAATGTTGACAACAGTACTACCAGTAACCTTACCAATGTTACCACCACCAAATACATCACCAATGGTGCCAATAACGGGATCAATACTACCTTGTACACTTTTCTTATAATAAGTCTGTCCCTGGACCATATAACCAGATGCTAATGTATAGGTGTATGGTTCAGAATCTCCCTGCCTTATATAATATCCATCTACTGTTGGGATTTCCTTACCTTGTGCAATTTCCGCTGCCGTGGGATAATATAGGTAAACTTGAGCCCATGCATTTGTATTAGTGATATGGATGTTGCTCGGAACAAAAGCCCCTGTCTCTGCATAATAATTCGGAAGCGTAACATGATCATGACCACTCATGGATCCTCTGATCATATTGATGTTGACTTCCGTATCACCAGTCACATCTCCTCTTTCACTACCACCGAAAATCCTGTCTATTCGAGTGGCCGACTTCACATTGACAGTAATTTTACCGCTTGTGAACGGATCGTAATTATTGTCATCCTTTACATCACCGGATCCTCTATATTTTCTCGCATTAGCACCCGGATAAGCTGTTTGATAGCAACCGCCATAGAGGTTCTGGATAATAATAGGTTTATCACAATTATCTGTTTCTTCAATATTAACGGTGATATTACCACCGATGCTTCCCATACGGTCATTCCCACCATAAACGGACGTGAAGATACCACTCTTGATGGTGAGCGTTACGCTTCCCGTGATGTTTGCCTTATAAGAACCACCAAAGACGTTCTGAATTTCATTATTTTCACCGCAGCCAGAAACTTCTATATTGATATCTCCTGCAGAAGATGCCTCTTCACCATTACCTGCACCATAGAGGTTTACAAGGCGTAAGGGACAAAGGCCTCCTGTTGCCTGTCTAATATTTGAACCACCAACAGTACCTCGAGAGTCACTGCCGCCAAAGGCCTGACCAATGGTACCACCCTTCAGTAAGACGTTGGTGTAATGGGTTACGTCAGCACCAGTATTATCAATCCAGTTGCCGTTTTTGTTAATCATATCACCACCGTTACCACCACCGAAGACATAACCGATTTCAAAAGCACCATTGATAGTAACGTCGGTATATGGAACAACAGCAGCATTACCTCCGCCATATACCTTTGATATACTGGCTTCACAGTCGTTAATAATCACCTTCGTTCCTTGGCCGAATTCTGTATCAGAATCATACGTTTGAGGAACGTATGCTGCGAGGTTGCCACCGCCATAGACACCTTGGATTTCGAATTCACCTAAGGTGTGGTTACCGCCATCAATTCGCTTGGTCTTATTAATGACTACCGTTACCTTGCCCTTAGGAGTTCCGTTGATATTGTTACAGCCAAATACTCGACCAGTAACAGGTGCATTCTTTGCAGATGCCTCCACGAGGGCAGTGAATGCCGCACCATCGACGGTAACATTGACATCACCATAAACCATTGCCTGAACAGCACCATCACCAGTCGTTTCGCCTCCTGCCGTCAGTTGTCCCAGACCACCGCCGTATGCATTACCGATTACACCACCAGTCAAATTGACGGTAGTCTTGTAGGTTGTGCCGTTGGCGGCAATGTTATGAATATTTGCTGGATATGTCAGTTTCTTATAATAAACGGTATTCGCATCTGCCTTAATATCAGCGGTTGTTATTTCAGTATAGTTACCACCCGACTCAGTATAATAGCCTGTTACTACTGAGGTACCTGCTGTAAGGTGCTGAACAGGGACATAGTAATCCGTTGACTCACTGCTCTCTGCTTTCCATGTGTTGTTGGTTGTATCCCAGTTATCCGTATTGGTATTGGCCAAAGCACCGCCGCCATAGACGTCGTTCTTGACGACGCCACCGCTGACGTTGACAGCAACGCTACCCTTAACGGTACCTAACTGTCCGCCACCGAAGGCACTACCCCAGATAGTACCACCACTGATGTTCAGTTCAGTACTACCTACTGTGGCACAGTCATCTTCCATGCCTTCATTGCCTCGGGCAGCAGTATAGATATAACCGCCACCGCTGCCGTCTGCACCGATAATAGACTTTCCACTGATGTTAACAGTAGCCTTACCTGTTACGGAACCCATAGCACCGGCACCATAGACGTTGCGGACTACGTGACCACCACTGATAGTTACCATAGCATCGCCGCCAACAATACCTGCTGTTTTATTATATTTGTCACCATTGCCATCATGAGTCTCCGTACCCGTAGAATAGTATTTATCTGTACCGCAGCCACCTCCATAGACGTTACCACGATAAGGATAAGCTGCACCTGAATATGTAATATCATCCGAGGTATCCTCAGTACCATTATCATCGGTAATAGCAGAACCCTCTGCTATACCCACCATACCACTATGGATGGTTACAGAAGCATCGTGATAGGTATGTCCATTCTCACCACTTCCATAGACAGAACCTCTAATCGAAGGAGTAGAGACAACTCCTCCCTGACCTTCAGTTCCAATAATGACATCCGTATCATAGACCCATGCCATGTTGTCCTGGATAGCACCTGGTGCTGCGATATCACCTCGTGAGGCTCCGAATATCATACCATTCTCATGTCCGTCAGTACCAATTGTACCACCAACGATATGGATGGTTGCCTTACCGGTGTTCTCAGCACCTTCAGGACGACCAGTGATAGCTGCATTGGCATATTCGCTGGCGTAATTATAAGTACCTACAGAGCCGTATGCACCGCCACCATAGATGTTATGGAGGACGTTACCACCCTTGACGGTGACATTAGTGTTACCCTTGACGAGACCGATTCTGACATTATCACTGCTACCAAATCCACCGCCATAGATGTTGCCGTACTTAGCACCGCCATAGACAGTCTCACCGTCCTTTGGCGTTCCGATAGTACCTTTGTTAACAACAATATCCGTACTACCATCTACAGTTGCCAATGAGCCACCTCCATAAACAGACCACTTAATAGCGGCTGTATGACCTTCGACATTGTCACCAATCGTGACGTGCGGATTACCTGTAACCGTTGCCGTCGTACCGAGACCACCACCAAAGACATTTCTGGTGACAGTACCGTTATTGATATTTACCGCAGGATTGTCTTTATTACCATCGGGGGCTGTATAGGCAGCCTGGTTACCACCGCCATAGACATTACCCTCTTTACCATCGACCTCTCCTTCGCTGAAGTTCACAGTACCGCCATTGATATTCACGGTAACTGTATTCTTCGGAGCACCGTTGTAGTTGTTACAACCAAAGACGTTATAAACGCTACCACCTTCCATCGTCACGGTAACAGGACCATAGACGTCAGCAGCGATTGCTTCCACTGCTGGAGTACCAGCTGCTGCAATTTGTCCTTCACCACCACCATAGAGGTTACCCTTGATGGTACCTCCATAGAAATTCACATGAGTTGTCTTGCCTGTTGTTGCTGAATATGTCGGGTTTTCATTTGTACCACCCTTTGTAGCATTTACCTTACCCTTGGCACTACCGCCATAGACATCACCCGTGATTTGGGCATAACCAACGTAATTGTGAGCCGTTGATGTTCCGATGTCAGCACCGATATTGACGGTTACATTACCAGTAACATGAGTGTCCTTACCCAAGCCGCCGCCAAAGATGTCACCGGCGATATTGATACCCAACGTTTGTTGAGCTGTACCTATATTTACAGTTGTATTGCCTTCTACGTCAGCATCATTACCACCGCCATAGATGCCTGCCGTGATTGATTGTCTTTCATCAACTAAAGGCTTGAGATAGTTATCACCACTTTCAATTTTGACACCTTTCTTCTGTCCTTCATCTACGGTACCTGTTTCAGGATTTACATATTCCCCGTCTGTACCAATATCTACTGTCGTGTTACCTGTTACTTTGGCCAAATTACCACCACCGAAAACCTGTCCAATTTTTCCAAGAGAACGGAAATCAGTATCACCATCGACCAAGCCTCGGAACAAATTAATATCTACATGTGTATTACCAATAACTGTAGCCTTATTACCTCCACCGAAAACCTTACCGATAGAAGTACATGATTCAACTATCACCTCAATGGCATGATCTTTTCCTGCGGTATAGTCTGTGCCCGTAGTATTGGGAGTCCAAGTTTCACCAACTTTTGTACATCCGAAGTGAGAGTAAGGGGCTTCATTACCACCACCATAGAGTTCACCTATTTCCAAAGGCTTACATCCTTCTTCTTTGGCAATTACCGTAATAGAACCTTGAATACTACCGCCCTTGTTGTTACCACCAAAGACGCGACCGAACTTACCACTGGTCACGGTCAGCGTGACATTACCTTCAACGATAGCTTCCTCAGCACCGCCATAAACAGCAGCCACATAATCTTCTGGCATACACTCCAGAATGATATTTGCATCGCCCTCAACATCAGCATGACTACCGGCACCGTAAATATTGCCGACATTCAAAGTCTCGCAGCAGTCTGCCACGACTTCTTTCTTTCCCTTTGTACGGACATCCGTTCCGCCACGAACATCACCTCTGGTATTACTACCACCATAGACCTCATTGATGTAACCACCAAGAAGTTTGGTCTCAGCCTTACCTGTACCATACTGCTTTGAGGTTTTCTCTTCTTCAGTGGGAGTTAAACTTGAGTATGACCTGTAACCGACATTAGCGCCAAGATTACCATTACCGGCACCATTACCACCGCCATACAAAGTGTTGATGATATATGAACCCTTTACAGTGACTTGTGTTGCAGGAACGGCAGCTGCATTACCACCGCCATAGACTTTATCAATACTCGTCAGTTCACAACCTTCAATAATCACTTCGGTAAAGGCCTCTTCCTTCTCAGCATCAGTACCAGTAGCCTTAGTTGGAACATAGTCAGCCATGTTACCACCACCATAGACGGCTTCTACATCGTAGGTGTTTCTTTGCTCACGCGTCTTGGAATCATCTTTCTCGCTATTCACTGTCCGCTTCACATGTACCAAGACATGTCCCTTTGGCGTACCATTGATATTGTTAGCACCAAAGACTTGATGTACTTTCGCACCGTCAAGGGTGACCGTTACGTCACCACCAACAATGGCTGGTGTCCCAGCATCACCCAAGGCACCACCGTAAGCATAGCCGTTGATCGTACCGCCATAGAGGTTGACAAGCGTTTGTGTGTTCGCAACAGGTTGCAGTGTGGTAGTAGCGGGTTCCGTCGAAGTATCCGTTACCCATGCTTCATTCGTATTACCCAATTCACCACCGCCATAGACATGACCATGGATAGTCGCAGCACCTGCATAGACTGGGGGTTTTGCATCTGATTTCGTTCCCACATTCACCGTCACATTTCCATTCACCAGTGTAGGAGCACCCTTACCACCACCGAAGACAACATTCTTAATATCACCACCTGAAGTACCTATCGTACCTCCAGTAATAATTACTGTCGCATCGCCTTTCAGAACACCGTTCTCGTTACTACCGCCAAAGACAGCTGTCTCCACCTTTGCGCTCGAGTTTTCGCTGTTCTCAACAAGCACCGTTGTATGACCAAAGTTCCGTGCCACAATATCGTTAGTGTCATCTTCAGTATCATCAAGACCTAAGCCACCGCCAAAGACGCTACCTTTTACAGTACCAGCGTAGATATTAACTTTGGTGGTCTTATTCTCGCTTGGTGTATATGCTGTTACATCGCCATTTTCATCTTTTGTTGCAGAGGCATTCACAGCACCGAAAGCACTACCGCCATAGACATTGCGAGTAACGGTTCCATTGCCAGTATATGTGGCACTGGGTATTTCTCCGGTTTTCGTGCCGATATTTACTGTCACATCACCGGCAACAACAGTATTCTGACCCTTACCGCCGCCAAAGACATCCTGACTGACGGTACCGCTGGTCATCTCAACCTCTGTATTACCCAATACGTCTGCCGTATTACCGCCGCCGTAGACATTAAGGATAGTTTTTTGAGCAACTTCTGTTTCTGGAGCTTTTACATTATCAATCTTTACCAGTGTGTTTTCATTCACAGCAGACATATCACCGCCACCGAAGACGCTGCCGTCAATCTGACAGTTTCTGGCGATAGTTAGGTCGGTATTTGCTACTTGACCGAGTCCATTCAAGTTGGCTTTGGTTTTAACATATTTACTTTCTTCAGTACCTTCTCCTCCATTGGCAGGATCGTTATCGACTTGTTTCCAATCATAGTTAGTCGTGTTAGAGAAAGTACCGGGCTCAAACATACCCGAATTGGTGTTAAAATTAGGATATTTTGTAAAGCCGGCATCTCTAACAGGTATCTTAGGCAATTCCGCAGAATAACCACCACCGAACACATTACCATGAACCGTACATCCATTAAGAGTAGATGTTGCTGTACCTATAACACTACCTAAGTTACCACCACCGTAGAAGTCCTGATTGATGGTACAGTTTGTCAGTGTGGAAGTCACGTCATTACATTGCGCCAATGAGAACGAGGCGAAGTTCAAATATATACGCACGCCGGCAGTACCAGATGTCCATACAAAGAACTCATAATCGAAGTCTGTGGCAACACCATAACCTTTTTTACCATAGTCTTTTCCAGAAACCTGGGACGAGCCAGTGGTTGTTCCATTAAAAAACTTGCCCCTATCAGTCGTGTAATAGCCATTAAGAGTACTCCAAGTGCTCTCATTAGGGACGCCTTCTTTGTCGTAATACTTCTTGCGGCTATATGAATTACCACCATTGCCTGCACCGAAGTACTTGCCGAATGTACATCCAGTAGCGTTGGTAACAACGGTCTTACCGGTAGCCATGTTACCGAACTTCGGTCCACCGCAGAACTTATCAACGTAACTGTTGAAGATATCTGTCTGGATATTACCCTGTGCTGGTTTAGCTTCGTTGATACCACCGCCATAGAACTCGCTGATGTCTGCATTATATATTTGCCAATGGATGTTACCTTTGCCTCCGTCTTTTATTCCTATCTGCTCTTGTCCAGCGCCAGCCACTTCACCAAAGCGGCCACCACTGATATAACATTCGGCATTATCGTCGCGCACTGTCGCATTGGAGTTATACATACCAGTCAAATAGAAACTTTCATAGTCGCCTCCCGTAACGGAAACAGGCACGTGAGGGGTTGATTCACTGCCATCACCGTGGGTACCCATCGTGAAGCTTTTGAACCACACATTTCCACCTACATGGATATAGATGTTATCTCCATCAACTCTATGAGACACCGTAGATACGAATTGATCAACCACTCCGCCTTGCAGAATCATCGGAGCTTTTTGAGATTGATCACTATTCTCATACTCTATCTGACTAAAGTACATCAACGCGGTATTGGTGAGCTCAAACCAACCTATAGTATTAAAGATAGCAGCATTACGCAACTGTGTTGCTCCTTTTGGTTTCTGAGCCTGTGCTGTACCAGGAACATTTATGAAGTCAAAACGTATTGGCGATACCTTAGCACGTTTACCATGGCTATAAATATAACTGTAATCCGGTTCATTGTCCTTATCCAAATCCACCGACATAATAGTAAAAGGCACGTTTCCATTCGATGGTACATCATTGGTATGCAGATTTCCTACCAGCACGATAGCAAGGTCATAGACCGAAGAGGAACTTTTACCATTAAGAGCAGCACTGATAGATTTATAAACCGTTTGCTCACTACCGTTAATGGTAATCTTACTCGTTGGGAACTGTTTGCCTAACTGAGTAACATCATGCCCTGCCCAACCTGTTTCATAAGCAACATCCATATAATCATCAGCAACGTATGCTGCTGTTGCCCAATAAGGTTCTATCGTAATTTCTGAAACACCATAAGGCACATCGAAGTACGCTCCTTGAGAGAACACGCGACCACTGACGGAATATAAATCTTTGTTAGAACTCTTACGATCTGCATAGTTATGGTTCGGGTAATCAGTGATTCCAGTAGTTGGATAATTATCTGAAGTATAGGGATCACCATCAATAGCGGTGATGGCTGTAATCTTCCAACCCGTTACAACTTGGTTATTTGTATAGTTTCCTGTGCCAACATCATTAAAATAAGGCAACTGAACTTTGTCGTAGTTATAGTTGAAGTGATCAAAATCCTTATCGGTGCGTTCCAGATAAAGCTTTGAGGTAGTAATACCAGTACCACTAAGATTTACTGTCAGCGTCTTGCCCAATTTCCCACCATGATTGCGACCTACAGCAGCGCTGTCAGGAGCATGGTCTATATCGTAGTTAATGATAGATGGATATTTGGCCTGTGCCTTCAATATCGGATACTCTTTAGGGTTTTCGATACTTCTGTCTGCTGTCTCCAGAACCCATTTCATCATATCTGAAGCTTTCACCGTTGCTTCTGATGATGTAGCATAATATGCTGCTAACCTGCGATTACTGTTCAGCAACTGACGATATATCTCAAAACGAGTCAGGAACCTTTCCTCTATAGCCAGTGCATTGTTATACACTTTATTGGAATTATTATCCTTCAAGGAATTGAAGTTTGTTGCCTTCTCGTATGCATAGTAGTTAAAGTTACTTAAACCCTGTTTTATACTATTTTTTATTCCTAGATTATTTATGATTTCACCGCCATAAATAGGGGACACTTTACCGCCAGTGACATCACCATAGAACATACAGTTCATCACCATCGTCTTGATATCAGTAGAGGTGGATTGATAAGCGTTATAGCCGACGATACCGCCTGAATTCGTGGAACCACTCACATTGGCATAACTATAACAGTTGATGACACGTGAAGTACCATCCAAATTTCCAACTATACTACCAGCATTTCCAGTACCACTTACGCTACCACTCAAAATACCGCAGTTATAGATACGGGTTTCACCAGTAGCATTTGCAACTACAGCACCAACATTGGGCACATCTTCTGCATTACCAATGGTTACATTATTAAATATCACGTTCTTGATAATAGCGCCATCAGCATAGGCTATCAAAGGTTTTGAAAGACCTGCAAGCGTATGAAGAGCACCATCGATAGAACCGGTAAACGGATTTGTTTCAGAGCCTAATGACTCAAAGCCACTTTCAAATGTGAAGTCATCTGCAAGGGTATATTGACCATTCATAGACAGGAACTCGTCTGAGCTATGAATAATCTTAGGAGCCATCAAGAGTTCCAAAGACTGGCTAGCAGCATTGGCAGCAGACAGTCGTGGTGCAGTAAAGGAGTTTACCACCTTCGTATGGTCGAAACGAGGCATCAGCAACATGCGACCACTGGCATCCTTAACTACCATAAAAGTCGCGTTGGTGACTGCCAACGTGGTCTGGTCGTTCCCTTCAACATTCGTCTGTCCGTCAACAGACATGTTCTTTAGGCTCAAGTCTGTTGATGAACCTTCCCATGCACCGTTTTTGAGTTGAGAATTAGCAGTGGTGGTGGTCTTAAAATAATATGTGGGACTTTTTACACTCTGAATCTGTACGTTGTATGGGTCGAAGCCGTTTCTGCCTTCTTCGTAGTTAAGAGCTTCTTTTTGATTTTTATTCGGTGTAAAAGTGCCGCCCGCTCCATCATCTTCTTCCACATCATACTCGTAGCCCATTTCCTCATCAATGTTGAAATTTGGCTTCACATACCAGTGCCATTCATCACCGATGCTTTCTAAGTTATAAGGATTATCTGTTGTTGGATCCAGCTGATTATTGTCATTTATCTTAGCATATTCATTACCCTGTTTTACCATGAAGGCAGAAGGGGTTACTCCGCTCTCCGTAGCAGCACCAGAATAAAGTCCGGCATACTCAGGTTTGACAGTATAGGTGACATAGAAGTCGGTCTTCACGCTTTTATCCTGAGCCTCATATCCCTTTTCTACCATGTAAGCGTATGGATCAGCTCCCAGTGTCGTTGATGTAAACGTGACACTTTCACCTGATGATGCCCACTTAGTCTTGCCATTTGCATCCGTATATGAGTAATATACCGGAATATTAGGATCGTTGACCTTATACTTATGATATCCTGTAACCTTCGCAGCAGTAGGATACCACTGATACTCCTCCACCATAGGGCTGTCGTATTTACGCAAGGTTGCTGCCTCAGACAATGGAGCACGCATAATTTCCCATCCGTGCTGATCAAGCAGGATAACCTCCGGGTCAATACTCTGGGCCTCGAAGGTGAACTCACCGGTAGAGCCCATGTCGATGGTCTGGAACCAGTGGTGCTTGTTCTGATATTTCTTTCCGGTTTTTCCGTCTTCAGTCCATTTCACCCATGGTGCAGCTTGTGCCCATTTCTGATAGGTATGCCAGTTGCTTGGCAATTGTGATACCTGGTCAGATGTAAGTTCGATGTCGTCAGTAGCACTTTCTGAGCTTTCTACTTTATTTGTCAACTTGTTCTGAACGGTAGGGTTGTTCTTCCAGTATTGTTCGAAGGTGTTCACCGTTTGTCGCTTTCCGTAAGACCCATTTTCGGGAGCACCTTCAATCTCATTAAGTGTAACCAACTTATATCTGTCGTTAGGAGCACTCAGCACCATGTATTCTGTGGGAGCAGCATCAACAACGTCTGTATGCTTGGTCGTCAAGCCTGTAACCACATGGTTACTGCCACCGTAGTTCACTACGTAGGTGCGGAAGAAATTCTGATGCTTGACGTCAGAATTAGACTTACTCTTAACGTCGGCCGAGTGGCTCATGATCTTCACATGGTAAGGGTCACCCTTATAGCCCGGTGTTATCTCCGTATCGTTTACCTTTGCTGCTTTGGGGCTGACTGCATACCACAGCCAACGGGGACGCGTACTGGCACCAGAAGCGAATTGAGTTTCTCGCTTGGTGTCACTATAGACATACAGCATGGCATCACCATTGGAGTATGGATATTCTGCCTGCTGCTCAGAACCTTCAATACCGTCCTTACCATTCTCCTGGTTGAAACTCTCGCCCTGATAGAACTTGAGCATATAGGTAGGATATAACGCATTGTGGGTTTTATCGTCATCTGATATGTCGAAGACAACCCTGTCGTTCACTTCATAGGTGACATAGATTTGATCACTCTCCAGACCTGTAAGGGTGGTGATGCGGTATAGCTCTGGATCTGCCTTGAGTTTATAGACCGTATTATCCCCAGTACCATAGATATCAAATGCCCCGACTTTCCAGTAGTTATATTTTCCCACCAAAGGGCTTTGCCATTCACTGGGTAGTTCTGCTGATTCTGACTTACTGGAAATCTCCATGATGATCTTACCAGCCTGGTCTATCAGCTTATAAGTAATCGTAGCGCTGTTAGGATAAGCCTGTATTTGCAGAGAAGCATCACCTGTAGCAGTAGTACTGATATTATAAGCGTCATCAGTATATCCTACACGGTAGTAGTTGCCATCACCCGTAGCGGCCATCAGCTCCATCTGCTGATACTCTCCTCCACCACTGGTAGCCATGATGATAAACTTACTATTTGCCGGTGATGTATTTAATGTGAGTGATGTTGGCGATGAGGACGGTGTGGCATATCCAATAATGTTATTCGTTGCCGCATTCCTAATGTCTATGGCGTACGGGTCCTCACCTTCAAAGAACCAGAAATAGGGATTAGTCGCTATTTCTTCTTCATTTGGAGTAGTTTTTTGCGCAAACGTACCTGCGTCTGCCGTTCCACTGTCGTAAATATAGTCACCATTTATCGTAATGTTCAGAGCACGAACACCTCTCAAATGTAGATACTTATCATCCAAGTGAACCGTGGTATAGGTCACATAGATATCAGTTGTCGCAGACGGCGTCTCAGAAATCTTATGCTCATCGGTATGGTCTGAATTATTAAAGAACTTTACTTCCTCATCCTCCAAATACGGGCTACGGATGGCAGCAGGGATGCTGGTATAAGTATCCGTTATGGTTTTTCCGACAGGCTGCTTCAACGTATGTTCTATAGCTATCGTTCCTGCCTTATTCAAGATATGATAGGTATATTCTTTCAGAGTCAGCGTAACGACATTTGAGGTTATACCTTGAGCATCCACAGCAATAGCCTTGATGATAGTATGTCCTGCCATGGAAACAGGCGCTGAATATGTTGCGCTGCTACCCGTTGGTGTAGTACCATCAAAAGCATAACGAATCGTCGTGCCCGTCACAGAGGTTATTGTCGCCTTGCCAGTTTCTTCATCGTATGTGATGGTAGGTGGAATGGCGGTTTTCTCGAGATACCATTGGGATTTGTCGCCAGATCCACTATATAGGCCTATCATTCCCTCGTGATAGTAATCTCCAGTACCATAGTATTGGGCACGGTTACCTACACCAACAGCGGGGTTGAAGTACATATTACCGGATGTAACGCTCATGGGGTTGATATTGATAGGGCCAGTCAGACTACTACCCGTGATAGTAAACTTAGCGTTTTCTCCAGGGCTGTCTGTACTTTCGAGGTGCATTGATTTACGGTGTATCGCGTCTTTGTAAGGCGGTTCATAAACAACGTAATAGCCTGTCTTGGCATGTTTGATATTATAATATCCGTCTCCCGTAGAACTAATAATCCAGATAGAATTCAGATCCTGATTGGTCTGGTATGTGGTAAGGAAAGGCTTTTCAGGGTCACCATAGTTTGTTCCTGTATAATCACCTTTACCACCTGTATTGCAATACTGGTTATGGAAATAAGCATCAGCATAGTGGGGTTGATGCGGATCCGCTCCTGGAACCAAGTACCAGTGTGTGCCATAATTTCCATTGGCATGATTGGTCTCATTGGCGATATAATATGTTCCAGAAAAGTCTATTTGCGCCAATACTCCCGTAACTCCCACTGTCATCAGCAGAAGCAGGGTCATGACGAGACGTAATCTCGTTGACGACGAGACGTAATCTCGTTGACGACGAGCCGTAATCTCGTTAATGAAACGTACTCCAGACTGCCTCTTGTCTGCTCCTAGGCTGCTCCTAAGCTGCTCCTTGCCTGCTTCTAGGCTGCTTCTAAGCTGCTCCAACAGTATGCTTAGAGTATGCCTGTAGGGTGACATCTCCTTATGTGAACAGAGGCTGTCCCCCTGTTCCGTTTCGCAATATGTGTTTCTTTCAGTTATAATCATTTCGGTCATATCTTGTGTCATATCTTGTGCTATTTTACTAATAGTTTCTTCTTGTTTGCAATATATACGCCTTCGATGCTTACCGGGGTCTCTACCGTCTCGCCCGGCTGGATGACATAGTTGGCGATGGAAACGCCGCTGACGTTGATGATACGTACCGTCGTAGCATTCTTGAGGTGCGACGTGGCGACAATCTTATGTCCTTCGACATTTATCTCCAGATTACCGTCAAGGGTTGCAATCGGCTCTCCCTCCAAACCGCTGTAGTCATTACCGAACATGATACGCTCAGGTATCATCTTAGGACTGTTTGTAGTGACAGTAGCCGTGAAGTATGGACGGAAGGCACTGACTTTAGTGGCTGCACCGGTAGTAGGCACCTTGTCATAGCTGTCGCCAGCGGTATCCAGCGTGTAGTTGTTGGTACCTGCTGTCAGATTTTCGTTCATATAGCTGGGCTTGAAGGTTAAACTATAGTTCTTGTTAGTGCCTTCTAACGCCTGCGTAACGCCTGCTGTCTCTTTATCGCTCACACCGATATCGATGCCCGTATTAGAAACGAAGCTGATGGTTTGCTTACCCAACTTGTCAATGGCTACTGCCGTGTGCTGAGCCTCGAAGTTACCGCTGAGGTCGAACTCATAGTAGGTCTCACCTGGCAGACCGAGGATATACGGTGTGGCAGCAGCCAGTAGCGGATAGCCCGAATAGTTGCGGCTCTTCTCATAATAGGTCTGATACGTGTCCTTGTTCTCATCCTTCTGGTTGTGAACGGCGGTATTCTTATAATAGTAATCCCACAGGAAGATATTATCTACCGTCTTACTATTAACCGTAGCAGTAGGATAGAGGAATGAAGCCTTAGCGACCACATCAGGTGCTGTTCCTTCTTCACTAATACTCTTGAATTCACGCAGCCAGTACTCATGACCAATCTTAGTACCCGTACCGTTCTTGCTCGTTTCACTACCGCTGTAGAAGTGGGTAATCTCACCCTTATCGTCAGTAGTCACCAGTTCTGCTGTGAACGGGATGCTGATACCCTGCCAGCCCTTCGTGAAGTCAACATACTCATGATCCTCCGGCTTACGCTGGTACCACATACGGTGAGTGCCGTCGAACTGGTAGGCTATCGGACAGTTGAAGTCTTCCTTATCTACCAGCAGATGGTCGTTGGTAGCCTTGAGGTTGCTCTTCACAAGGTGACCGTAGATAGCCGCATTGGTAGAGGTGACATCTGCAACCGTGCGGTACTCTTCGGGTTTGCCTTCTATATTATAATAGTCACCGTAAGCAGGATCCGTAAAGTAGCCCGTCAGCACATCGTAAGTCGCCTTGTTGGCATAGCCTGTGGTAGCACTTTCTGCCGGTGCATATACCAGCAGGTTTCTGGTCTCGTCACAGTTGATGATACTTGTCAGACCGCCGTCATCGAGCAGTGGCGCATAGAACTTACCATTATTCCAGCCCAACTCATAAGGCTTATGGGCCCCATTAGCTTCATAGGTATCATTGTGTCCCTTGAAGTCAATAGCCGTCAGGTTAGGATATGCCTCCTTAGAGCCGTCCTTAGACTTCTGAGCCAGATAGACTTGCGGGTTGAAATGTATGAAGCTCATATCCTTCGAACGGTAGTAAGCCGGTGCACGATAGACACGGTTGGCATCCAAAAGTGTCGATAGGCGTCCACTATTCTTCGCCACAGCTGTTGGCACATCCTGATGGGCTTCTGTTGCATAGCCGTAGGTAAGTCTCTGGCCAAAGAACAGATAGTCGTCCGGCCAGATGGGGTAGAAGCCGCTTTCTACGGTTTCCTGCTCTGTTCCAAGATTGAGCGTCTTGGTATAGAAGCGTTCGTCCTCGCTGTCAGGAATAGTACCGCCAGCATAACGGAAGTCACCGTCCTTAAAGCGTTCCTCGACATACTTGATGTTGTTGTAGCCGGAAGAACAAAGTTCGATGTTGTTAGCGTAGTGTCCTGTCTGCGGTTCTTCCTCGCCCGGTATCCAGTATTTGTATTCAACGCCAGAGCTTGTACCAGTGCCATCGTTATAGCGCTTGTACAGGTAGAAGTTGTTCAGGTCATAGGCCACTGTACCGTTGTAGAATGCCTGGTCGCTCATAGCTTTTGCAAGTCCATGGCTGCCAGTGTCCGTTGTACTATAGCTCTTGCCGGCCTGGTAGTAGCTGTTGACAATCTGCTTGATGTCATCAGTGGCAGTCGGTTTACCAAAGACGGCTCTGACGCCGCTTGCCGGTGTACCCGTGGTGTTAATCCAGCAGCTTTCCACATAGCCCTTGCCTTCATCTGCCACACCAGCGCCTGTGAACGAACCTGTTACGCCGAGGTTATAGACATTACCACAGAGATGACCGAACAGGGAGTTGTTCAGACCACTGATAGTATGACCATCGCCATGAAGCGTACCCTCGAAGCATTGATTTGCTTCAGATGCAATCGATGTCCAAGGTGTAGTGCTGTGGTCGATATCCGTACGCAGGAAGAACTCAAGGTTCTCGCCGCCCTTGATACGTTCATTCAGCAGGGCATGTCCTTCGAGAGCGCCAGACGCTGCAGGAGTTGTCAGCAAGCTCAGGTCATACAGGTTCTTGAACAGGTCGAGACCATTCTCCGAACTTCCGCTATAGTCGTTGATGTAAATCTTGGGCTTAACACCGAGACGCTCGTGTACATCCTTGTGGTCGATGTAGTAGTGGTGCGTCTTGGCATCCATCACCTTCTTCAGGTCATGGTAGTTAGCCACACTGACAGGTACATGGTTCGAGTAGGTCTCACCCAAGTACGTTCTGGTGTAGTAAGCCAGCCAATACTTGTTCTGATAGAGGTAGAGCGGATCTACAGAGTTCGTGTACTCAACGCCATTGATATGGCTTTCAGCATCCGTCTCTGATTCGAACAATTTCCAACCACCACCGGTGATTTCGTATGCACCCGGTGTGACGTATGGCTCAGGCATTGACAGAGCCGTACCCGGCAGGATGATGTCTGGCTGACGGATATCCTCCACGGTCGGAACACCACTCTTGAAGTTCAGGTGGATATTCAGGATATGGCGCTCGCTTACCGGTGTGATGTGCTGACCAGCCATATCACTCTCTACATAGTCGTACTGGTAGATGACCGTGATAATCTTCTCAGCAGAGAGGTCGAAGATGTCTGAACCACGAGTGACGTACAGCGTACTGGTCTCCGTCGGTGCCAATCCGTGGATAGAGAAGTTCGCCTGCTTGTTGATGACATTATCATAACCATAGACAGTATCATCAGTCTCTGCCTTAATGACAGTACCTGCAGGCACAGCAGTTGTATGTTTCGTATTATGGATATCAGTTACAGCACCAGTCTTTTCTGTGTCTGTGTAGTAGCTGCTGTTAATGGTGTAGCCCTCACGACAGTAATAATAGGTACCTGTAGCATCGAAGTTCAGCGTTTCCACCTTTAACTTATCCGTATCACTCAGTCCACTATAAGTGTCACTCGTGATGACCTGTCCGGCAGCGTATGGGGTATCGCCAAGCACAATCGTTTCCTTCACCACATAGTATGTACCTGCTGCTCCCACAGAAATCGGAGCCCAGTAGTACTGCTCGTTAGGCAGGCGTTCAAACTCGCTTCTTGTAAGTACTGAGGTTCCATCCGTCTTGATGGTCTGTTCCTGATTATTGTCATCAATGTACTTAAACGACGTAGAACCCTTGTACGTAGCACTATAGTCGATAGACGTAGGAAGTGAGTAGGTAGCCATGTTCTGGCGAGCCTCATCTTCTGTGGTATAATTCTTACCGTCATACTGATACTTCACACCTTCTGACCTACTGTAGTTCGGGTCGATGAGCAGGTCGAGGGCATCGTAGTTATAATCGAACTTCTTACGGTCATCTTCTGACATAGCACTAAAGGCTGCTAAAGCACGGTAGTTATTGCCTGTCTGATAGTAGTTGCCGCCATACTTACCAGCCTCAATACAGTAGTAGGCAGGTTGAATGGTAGTCGCTATATCAGAATGAGCACTCACGAGTTCATCATACTTAGATTTCGGCAGATAAGTATTGCGATAGATAACCTCGGTGTTACTAATCTGAACGGTGCTTGTAGCAACATAAGCCTGTTGTACGCTGCCACTCATGCTTGACCATTGAGCATCGGTATAATTCTCTTTAGCCAATACAGCTCCTTTATGGAAACGCTGGTCAATATTATCCTTGTTCTTGGTTTCCAAAAGCTCAGCGGTGACGATATAGGCAGGCTTGAAGATGGCCTGTTTCTTGCTGGCATCATAACCCTCATCACCTGGATTCTTTCCATTATTCGGTATGTACGCAGCAGGAATACTAGTATATGTAGTATAGTCTTCATGCGAGATGATGCTACCAACCTTATAGTCATTCTGACCATACATGCCTGGGGCAATTGGTGTATAGGTCGGACCATCCTCGTAGTCTGCACCGCCAGTTTGGTTCTTTCCTTCCAATGAGCTTCCGCTCTTTGGTGTGTACCAGGTGTTCCACTGGTTCGGGTTGTTGATATTGTAAGTCAGGATATAACCCGTATTGTGGCTGACATTGTTGGAAGGACGGAAAGCATAATCAAAGTCAACATCCTCGTCTCTCGTTACGAGATGTACATAAGGCGTCTGTACCTCATCACCCTCTTCCAGATACTTCTTAGGAGCGTATGTTCTCAAAGTCTCATATTCTTCCTTCGACAGTACGGTTCCTGCCTTATATGTGACAGGCGTTGCACCATCTCCGTAAGTACAATCGGAAATGACAGTGTAGGTTTCTTCAACGAACATAGCCTTCTCTGTTGCGGTGAGCTGGCTGTAATCCCAGTAGGTGATAGCGTCGTTGAGACCGTATTCCTTGTCGCGGATGGTTATCTTCTGATTTGCACCAAGTTTATTCTTCGTAGCGCCATTAGAATAGTAGGCATAGCGGTTGGGCATCACATCCATCAGAGTCAACTTGCCATGAGAAGCTGAGGTGATGGTTAATGGAATGCTAACCTCCTCACTGAAGGCATTCGGAGAACCGGTATAAGCAGAGATATACTGGTCATAGACATAGACAGCACCCTTGATATACCAGTAGTGCGCAGGAACAGCATCGGGTGCCTTATACTTGTTACCGATATTATAGCAGTCATCAATAATGGTCTTCGTGTTATGAACGAAGTTGCCGGAGGTCTCCCATTCTTTCTTGGAAGAATCGTCGGTAGAGTATGTGAATATCTTGTTTGTAACGGCTCCAGTGTTCAAGCTGGTCAGTATGGTGTTTGTCTTTCCGGAAGGACTACGTACGCCATGTTCGTTCTTGGCATAGACGTAACCACCACCCATACCTGGCTGCACGTTAATCAGGTCGAGTTCTACAACACCAGTGATATAGCCCCAGTCTTTCTCATTGAGTCCTTTGCCGGTACTCTTCTCTGAGGTCAGTTCCAGATAGACACCAGAAGCAAGTGCTACCTTGTTGTGCGAGGTACCATTATTACGTCTACGATCCTCGTGGAACTGGTTTTTCCAATCCTCATAGGTAGCCACTCCATAGTTATTCCCATTTGCTTCACATTGATAGGTCGTTGCATCTGTATTATCTGTTACACGAACTGCAGTGTGGAAGTCTACATCACTCGTGAGGGCACCGAGGTAGTTCACGACACTGTAGATACCGAAGTAGTTGCCATGTTCCTTGTTCTTGGCATCACTAGCATCATCAGAGCGTACTGATGTCTTCTTATTCAGTGACACCTCACGAACACGGTTGATGGTGTAGTTAGTATAGTCCACGACCTCTGGCACACGGTCTTGTGCACCCTGCATCACCATGCGGCTACCGAAGACACCGCAGAAGTCGGCACGCTGTACGGTATTCATAGGACGACCGGCATAGCGTGAGCAGACACCGTTCTCCTCCCAATATGCTGGCAAAGGTTTATCATCAGCATCTATCATGGGCACAGCAGGTTCTCCCACTGTCACACCTTCAAAGACGGTCAGCATCTCATCAGCAGTGATAGTTGCACCGACAGCGTAGGTCTTGCCATCCTTGTCTGTACATTGCTGCAGACACTTATAACGAATTTCATAATAAGCAGCCTCGCGGACTGGGAGTGCATTATACTGCTCCAAGGTAATCTCTGGATTAATATGGTAGAAGTCGGTACCATAGTTGGTAATGTTCAACTCACGATAGCCATCGACCAACGTCAGGTTACCATCACCATACAGTCCACCTACACGACCTCTACCAATAGAGATAAGGTCACGGTTGTAGACATCGTGGATAGATGCTGTGGCATTACCGAATACCGTTGGGGTATTGGCAAACACCTCGGTAGAACCAGGAGAGGTGTTACCACCGGCAAAGACGGCATTATGGATAATGATGCCTTCCTTGTTGACATCCGTCTTACCAAGAGCTGTCCATTCTGCTGCACTGGCAGTCTTATTACCCAAATAGTTCAATGCAGCTGTCGGAACATATTTGCCTGCGGCATAGTCAGTACCATTGATATTAACGTCAGAGTTTGCCTTACACCAAGGCTCTACAAGCACCTTACAGTCCTCGGTAAGTTCATTATTAGCATAGTAGTAGCCTTCTTTGCTATTAACATATCTTTCTCCGGACTTGGTACCTGTTGCACTATAGACGCACCCGACATCACCGGCACCAAAGACGTTTCCGTAACCCTGGGCAACACCCTCGGAAGTACCAACCTCACCGCCATAGATGTCAACCTCGGTCTTTCCGAAGACAAATCCCTTTGATTTGAGGTCAAGCGTTGCAACCAAATCTGCATCCATGTATTTCGTACCGTCACCGCCCCAGCTGTCCTTACCGCGACCGCCTCCGAAGACGTTACGAAGTACATGCCCATCATATAACTTGACATAAGTCGTTCCTCCCTTGTAGATATGGGCATTACCATTGGTAAAGCCACCAGTGGCACCAGACTTCATCGTGCCGCGTCCGATAGGACCGAGCTCACCGCCACCATAGAGGCTGCCACGGAGTGTGCCGCCATACATGGTGACATTGGTGTTGTCTACGAAGCTGTTGATGACATAACCGCCACCAAAGGCATTACCTGCCAACTCGATAGCGTTAGGAGTCTGGTCGTCCAGTTCTGGTACATATTCGTAGTTAGGAACTGCCGTTGCTGAGGTGTTCTTATAGCGGTAACCGATATAACCATTGTTGATGGTGAGGTTGCTTGTGCCATAGACAGAACCACCCTCGCCACCACCGTAGGCATTACGCTGGATGGCAGGAACACCGTTATAGAAATTGGTGCCATCCAACTTACCGATAGTCACGTTGGCTACGCCTGGGATGTCAACCGGCGTTGTATCGGTGATGGCTGCTTCCACGAGCTCTTCTTCAACGGTGTTATGGTGCTTACCCACTGATCCCAGGTAACCACCACCATAGACGTTACGAGCCATACCACCTTCGACATTGACGTTGGTGGTTGCAGTAAAGCCTCCCAGTCCGAACTCGTCAAATACCGGACCTCCTTCACCACCGCCATAGACATCCTTATTCACGTTACCACCCTTTAGCTCAATAAAGGTAGAACCTGATACCACGGCATTGATACCATATCCACCACCGTAGGCGTAACCGCTCACATTACCACCATTCATAATATGGACGTTGGTCTGGTGGTACTTGTCGTTCGTCAGAATATCATTGGTATAGGTACCGGTGTATGCGCCTTCAGCGTTGGGGTATGTACCAATATTGGTCGGCAGACTAAGAGGATTTGCTGCCAAATAGGTGCCAAAGTCTTCCAAAAGGCCACGATAGGCAACCAGTTTTCCTTCTATTTCTCCTGTCGGAGTTCCAGCTAAATCGTATTGGTTAGCGAGCCATTTTGACATCGAAGCGAAGTTGAAGGCATTACCATCACGGCCACCGCCAAACACTTTATAGGCATTCGAACCGTTGTTCATAAACACGTTGGTGCGACCAGAGAGCGTCTTACGACCATAACCAGCACCATAGACAGTAGCCTGATAGCCGCTGCTCTGCATGACAGGTGCTTCTATATTAATATAGGTATCGCACGCGATACGACAATTCTCATTACCGCCATAGATGCCATCTTCTACAATAGCTTTCTTACTCTTAAAGTCAACACAGGTGACATAGTGGTCGCAGTAGCGTGCTGCCAACTGTTTTGTGGCCTCTTTTTTAAACAGTGCAATGTCATATCCCTTGCCACCACCGAAGAGGGCATTCACCTTGGCTGTAGATTCTGTAGGCACGTTGACACGGGTGTAACCTACCAGACCCTCCTGATTACAGCCTCCATAGATGTTATGGTAGCTACCGGCAAACAGGTCAACAGCGGTACGTCCGGCACCTAAGGTTTCAAACGTTGTTCCTACACCTGCGAAGGCACCACCACCATAGACATCAACATTGGCAAAGCGGTTGGCATTCTTGGTCTTAGTGTCATCGAGAAGCACATAGGTTTCCTTCTGCATAGAGTTACACAACTTTTCATGACCTGGGAAACCAACACTGCCACCAAAGATGTAACCCACATGATTGCTGGAGTGGTCTTCTGGCACGAAATGAACGAAGGAGTTGTCGCTCAGATGCGGGAAGGTGAAACCATCCAATGGCGCACCATTGCCGTCTGTGTAATCTTTGAACACACGGTCTGCATAGTCATAGTAACCATAGTTGCCGCCGAAGATAGAATCAACACGACCCTGGATATACTTCACATAGGTGCTGGATCGTTTCAACTCTAGATCGAAGACTTCTCGTGTCGTTACCGTGTAATGGTTTCTGTTACCCCTAACGGTTCCACCGAAGTCGTTACCGCCATAGACATTATCACGAATCCACGGGAATCCACCGTTATATCCTATATGTACCTCCGTACCACCATAAATGTCGGCGTTAGAAGCACCTCCGAAAGCATCGTAGATGCGACCATTGCCCAGATAGACATAAGAATCACCGAGGACATCGCCTTCGTTACCGCCACCATAGATATACTCTGACTCAGGAATGGGTAGGCCGCTCTCATTCTCCGAGTAGCCGGCATTGATACCTTTTAGATTGACAGTAGTGCTGTAGGCTGCGTTATAGGTGTATTCACCGTCGTTGTTTTTCTTACCGACAACACCTTGCTCGCCACCTCCATACATCTGGAAGGCATAGCCATTATTGTGGTTGATGGTGGTGCTACCCCATATCTCAGTATCAGCACCAAATCCGCCACCGTAAACAGCCAAGGATGTTGCCATCACGTCGTCACCCTGAGCTTCCTTCAGCACACCAGTACGGCGCTCACCGCTGATCTTGTATGGATCATTATCAGCAGCCTGGGCAAAGATGACATCACGATCCATCAAGTTCTGGTTGATGTTGATAACCACATTACCATTTACATGACCACTATTGTAGCAACCGCCATAGACGTTACCACAGAGCAGACGACGGTCGATATCTTCACAGTCCTTTGGGCTTCCGGTCTTTGATGTTCCGGTACTGACAAAGTCATTCTCGGCTAATGACCACTTGGCAGTGTTCCACTCCAGACTCAATCCGACAGTCGTCAATTCATAGTATGGATTAGCTGTGGTGGAAACCTCTGTACCGTTAGCAATAAACTTCGTCTCGTGCAGGTCGGTCTCATAATACTCCTTGCCTGCCGTAAGTGTCGTACCATTGGGGACTGCTGTAAAGGTGTCGTTCCAGCGTTTAGGCTCTATAAGAACGTTGTCGAGGTTCAACTCTATGCGGTCTTTAATCTTGCCACCCTCGGTGTAGCTGTCACGTTCGTCGGTAGCGCCTAACAGACCACCTTCATAAGCAGCATTATACGTTCCTTCTGCTACATTGGCGTTGTTACAGCCGGCAACAATCTTATCGAAGATAATCAGCTTTTTGTCGAACTTCAGAGTCGTCTTGCCGCCTACGGTCATACTACCTCTGTTACCACCACCGAAGAACGAGCCTATCATACTCGTGTTGTCAATGTATGTGGCCGCATCGCCGTTCGCAGTATTATCGAAAACGAGACTGGGCTTCAAAGGCATGGCAACACCATCCATATAATCTGCAAACGTGGATGGGCCTTCTTTAAAATTAAATGAGCTGAAGCCTTCTGCTCCTGGATATACATTGGCATAATGCTGAAGAATAGACTCATCTACCATCTTCTCACCATTGTTGCCAAGGAATACCTTATCGGCAATAACATATGAGCCTATCTTCAACTCGACCAATGGATTACTCATCTTGGTAGCCAACGATGCACAGTTTCCTCCGACGAACACAGAACCCTTGATGACTGTCTTGTGCTCTTCAGTACCTAACAGATGGATAGACACCTGCTCGGCGTTCGGACGGAAGGCATTAAGGCCCTCAGTACCACCGGGACTGTTTTCGTCATAGTAGCAGAAGTCGCCATAGGTGGGATCATCTTTAAGTGATGGAGAGTCTGTGTATGGATAAGCACCATTACCGCCACCATAGACGTCGCCATAGACGGTAGTATTGATATCGACAGCATTACCGCCATAGACCGTACCTGTCACGTCGTTACCACCATAGACATTATTGATATGTCCACCTTTTACCAATACACGGGCAGACAGCTGATGGGGGAAGTGGTAGCCCGGCAGGTTCAAACACGGCGTATAGACACCATCGTCGTTCGTTGGCATGACATCTGCCATACGACAACCGCCAAAGAGGTTATCGACAATAAGGCTGGAGTAGTCCTTGATTTCAAGGAGCAAACCATCGGGAGAGGTCATGGAGCCCTTGTTACCGCCGCTATACAGGTTACGCACCTTACCCGCCAGCAGGTTCCACGTAGGACGGATATGCATCTCCGCCTTGTTGTTACCACCGAAGAAACGGCCTATTTGGTATGCACCACTACTGGGGAATGAGAAAGTGGTGTTGATACCCATCTCCTTGAAACGTTCTGTTGTCAGCAGGTCGGTATAGCCCGAAGGAAGCGGATTTTCGTCCCCATTTTTCTTATTAGTCTCATAGGTCGTATAGGTCTCATCATTACCCTCATTGCCATTGGCATCCACAAGAATATGGTTCACCACCGCACTGGGGTTGTCAATGTGGATGATGTTCTGCTGTTTCACCGTGGCATTGTTACCACCTCCATAGCCATAGACGATAGAACCGCCCTTGATTTCAAGATAGGTCTTGTCCAGTTCGGGGAGTTGGAAAGGTGTAGCACTCCTGGCAATAATCGTGTCGCCTTGTTTGATAATATAATCGTCGCCATCTTTCAGCTGATTTCCCTCATCATCGGTATAGGTGAAGTCACCATTACCGCCACCGAAGAGCTGTCCGATATAAACCTTCTTTGCCAAAGGATCGGGCTTCACGTCGTTGGTTGTCTTTCCGTAAGCAGCAGCCTCAGGGTTTGTTGAAGCAGCATCAATCTCGCTTTGAGTATAATGCTCATTAGTTGCTTTCGTGCTGATGCGCACATAGCTGTTGAACGTGTTATCGACCTTGTTCTTCTTTTCATTAGTCCCACTTTCTGGTTGGGTTTCCGTCAGCTCCGTAGGAATCTCTGCTCCTACGGCTGCTGCTGTGCCGATAGTACCGGCAATATCATTACCGCCATATACCTGATTAATAAGGATATAGCCGGTGGCATTCTCACCATCGATATGAACGAATGAGCTGCCACCTACATTGGCCATACGGGCACCACCGAACACCTTACCGCTGGGATCTGCCAGTTGGCGCTTCGTTACATCAGGATCCATCACAGCACCGATGTCACCCTTCAGCACCGTCACCTTCGTGCTTCCTCGTACCTCTGCATGGTTTCCGCCACCATATACGTTACCACCAATCTTAATCTGGGCATGAACCGACAAGCCCATCAGGCTCATAAGCACTGTCAGGCCTATCAACCTCATCAGCCCCATTGGCCTCATGTCCTTTTTCAATATGGTAATAATCCGTCTCATATCGTCAATTATCAATTGTCAATTATCAATTGTAACAGTAGGGTTGTCTAAGTCTGGCTCCGACAGCATATAAAGGTACGTCGGGTTAATCGTCATATTGATTGTATACCGACGTCCACGTAACGCTTGGGTCTGTCCTGAAAACAACTCCTGTATATCTATGGTATTGATAGCCTCATCGTTCAGGCGTATCAGATTGCCTTTTCTATCATAGACATCATACGTGCTGATCAGATTCAGTTTAGTGACACCAGCAGGCATGAAATGACTCTGGAATGGTTGGAAGGCTGTTGTCAGCTCGATACCATCTTTCGATTCTACTATCACACCATCACTAATTTCCGTACCCGTAGGTGTGAAGATGACATTAGTGATAGGGTTGGTACCATCCGTCGTCTTATTCAACGCAATGGTGATACTGGTCTTTTTCGTCGTTGGCGTATTACCGACACTGGCCTGCAGGCGGAGTTTCTTCAGCTTAATGGTGCGCTGGGTAGCATAGTCGCCTTGTACCCTCATCTGCACACGCAGGGCGGCATAAAGGTGGTCGAAGAGCAGGAAGACGTAGTCTTTGCTGTCGGTACCTTGCTTAGCAGTAAAACTAAAGTCACCCTGCCGCAACCCGCTATCGTGCTCTTTATCTGTACCATGCTTAGCACCAATGACCACGCAGAGGTCGTTAGGCATCACAGTGGGTACATTCTGCAGGGTCATAATAGCCCCCGTGCTATAGGACCCATTAGCCCCATTATAGTCCGTAATACTATAATTAATCGCTGTCTGATGAGGAATATAGCCATAGAGCTGGTAGCTTCCTGCTTCAATGTTCTCCAAGTCTGTACGCCACTTGTCTCCACTCTTGAAAAAGTTGCCAATCCTTGGTTCTACGTCATTCTGCGTAAAGGCAATGCCAATAGATTGCTCTCCGTCCTCATAGGCCACATACCCCGAGGGAATCGCCCAGGCCCGATGAGCCCCATTAGCCCCATAGGCCTCATCATACCCCGTGACAAAGCTTACCACCTCCACCGCAGCCGTCTTCATCTCCGACGTCTCTGGTTCAGAGTCTGCAGAGCATCCCATGAGCACCGTCAGGCTCATGAGTACCAGTATTCTTACTATGGTCTTTTCAATCTTCAATTCTCAATTTTCAATTATCAATTATCACTATCTCCCTACCAATTATATACCGTTTTGGTGGCAGTCATTTCAGTCCAAGGTGTCATGGCATACTCTACCCAACCAATCTCCACACCGCCTTCTTCGGTGACTTTGAAGATGTAGGTGTAGCTGTAGCCTGGCAGCCAAGTCATATATTCCGCAGGCACAGTGACAGCTCTATCGTTGTTATTTACTTTCACCGTCAGCGTATAGCTGCCTTGCGAAATGATTGGCAACACCCAATACCAGCCGTTGTCACAGGTGGTATATACTTTGGTGTCGTTATCAGGGTCGAAGTCCTCAGTAAAGGCCTCCAGCCTTGTGGACTTATCATTATCTACTACCACTGTGTACCACTCCTTAGTGGCAGTTCCCTCAGTGGGGTAGTGGACAGTCACCGTACCCTTGCGGGCTATCTTCGCCTTAGCGTCATCTGCGGCACTCACATCGTCCGTGGGACGGAATTTTTGTTCCGTCATCTTAAATCCCTCGCGCGGGGTGGAATATTTATATAGGAATCGCACGCGCGCGAAGGGCTTCAGGAACTCCAGCGTCACGGGCTTGCCAAACTGCTTGTCGGGGTAAGCGCCCAGATTTCCCGTCGAGAACCACAGCTTGCTGAAGTACGGCGTAGCCGTCCTCGCCCCTTCACTGCTGGCATCCGCCGCAATGCTGAACTCAT
Organism: uncultured Prevotella sp.; assembly: GCA_946188165.1. Taxonomy (GTDB): domain Bacteria; phylum Bacteroidota; class Bacteroidia; order Bacteroidales; family Bacteroidaceae; genus Prevotella. The sequence goes on along the minus strand of CAMHTW010000010.1, from coordinate 37,328 downwards.
AGGCCCCATAAGCCCCATTGGCCCCATAGGTCCCATTCAGCCCTCCTGTTACCGCAAAGTACCGATAGGCTTTGGCGCCCATGTCCCAGTACTTGATGGTTTGTTCGTCGTCGGTTGTCTGCTGAGCCACATACTCCCAGCCGTTGCTGTTCGTAGTTGTCGTGGCGGCGCTGCCGCTAATCCAGTTGACGGTATAGCCTGGGAACACCGTCTGCGTGCCGCCATAGGCATCAGCCTCGTAGTCCATGTTCTTATAGCCCCAGACGTGGAACTGTCTTACGCCTGCATCGCTCAGCGGGGTGCCAGCCGCCCGTCTATAAGGCCCATAAGCCCTATTGGCCCCTCGGCTTACAGCCTGCTCTTCGCTTTGCTGTCCGCTGAAAGTGATGGCAGTCTCCGTTATCGTAGGTGTCGTCGGGGTAGGCGGTGTCGTTGGAGTCTGTCCTGTGGCGTCCTCACCTCCGCTACACCCCATAAGCTCCATGAGTCCTATGAGTCCCATGAGCCTCATTGGCCCCATTAGCCCCATTAGCCTTATTGGCCTCATTAGCCTCATTGGTCTTTTCATAGTTTGTCTCCTTTCTGCCGCAGGGCGGCCTCCAGTTCGGTGATGCGGGCTTTCAACTTGGCGTTCTCCGCCTCAAGCTCTGCGATGCGGGCTTTCTGCTCATTGCGGTAGCCCAGGCGCGCTGCAGTCATCCGCTCGCGAATACCGCCTTCTTCCACGAAGTCCTTTTGCAGGCGATCCAGTAGCCTGCCCATCATGTTGTCGAACTGGTGGATCAGGGTGATAGCAATGTTGCACAGGACTTCGGGTGAGCGCTTGTCGATGTCCTTCGTGTAGTCCTCCGGACGGTTGTGCACCTTGCTATATTCCTGTATTTGCTGGGTACGAGGATCGTCTAAGGGCCACTGTTCCATGTGGCGGGTACGCAGATAGTCCTCGTAGTCCAACAGCGTCTCTTGCATGCTGGCGCGGGCCACCCCCAGCAGTTTCAACTCTGTCTCAGCAGAGGTGCTGGCTGCTGCACAGCCCTCTGCGATATTCTGCTTACCAGAGCGGGCGGCCTGAACGACCTGGTCGATGGTGCGATCCTTGCGCTCCACGAAGTAATGGTGAGCAAAATAGAAGGTGATATCGTAGATACACTCCGCCTTCTGATAGACGATGAGTCCACGATAGTTACCCTTCTTTGGCAAGAAGGGCTTAGGCTCCAGCGCTTTGCGCTGGGGCTGGCTATTGGCTTCAGGCCCATTAGCTTCATTGGGCTTATAAGCCCCATTAGCCTCATTAGCCTTAATGGCCTCGTCCTTCTTCGTTTCTTGCTCGCTCATTGTTTTTTTAATTATTATCTTATTAGCCTTATTAGCCCTATTGGCCCCCTCTTGCGAGGGAGCCCGTAGGGGGGAGGGGTTATGAGCCTGCTACGACTTTGATGACCTTATAGTACTTCTTGTTACTATCTGATGTGTCGGTAAACTCAAATACATAGTAGCCAGCTGCAGTAGGTGTAAACTTAGCACCATTTACAGTGATAGCAACACCTGTAGGAGAGTCGTCCGCAGCTATCTCTGTTGTTGCAGTGAGAGTTGGTACACTAGCTGTGGTAACAACCAACTTCTTTCCAAGAGCGTCTGTGACTGTCCAAGTACCTGTAGGAGTCTGAGTTCCATTAGCCAATGCATTCTTCACTGTTTCTTCAGTAATACCCTGAGCTGCACCAGCCTCAACTGTTGCTGTATAGAGCTTTGCATTTGTGCCAACGGTAAGAGCTACACCATCATTTACAACTACATAGATATTTGCACCTGACTTATACTCTTCATCAGTCAGCACAGCAGAAGCATTAGCATAGGTTGTGATGCTAGGATTGCTAACAGTAGTAATTGTCTCCTGACTACCATCTTGAGCGTCGGTTATGACAGCATCAAGGGTAATAGGATACAGACCTGTGATAGTACCTGACTGTGCATTGGTGTTATCACTAATCTTAAAGAGGTATGTGTACTTGTAGTTTGGCTTCCACTGAGCATAAGCAGCAGGAATAACTGCGGTAGCACCAGTCATGTTAATAGTTTCACCAGTACCATCACGTGATACAAGGGTAAAGTCCATCTTCAAATTCAATGCATTCGTATTAGCTGGATTAGGAAGAACATTTATAACGTTTGTCTTGGTAGCAGCATTAGATGCTCTACCCAAATAGACAGTACTTGTATTGTCTTCTTTATAATCAGCTCCAACATAATCTGTCAGAGTAGTATTGAAATCTATCTTTGAAATTTTTGTTGGTGCAGGATCACTTGTTGCTAATGCAACTTGTGCTTTGCCACTTGCATCAAAAGTAACTGTGTACTTACCACCATTGGGAATAACTGCAGTTGCTGTATAAAGGCTAGGGGTTGTAGTGGAAGTCTCTGAAGATGAAGGATAGAACTTAACTTCCTTTACAGAATAACCAGGAATAGTCTCGTAGAATCCCAGCTGAACTTTAGTCAGGAAAGAGCGGAACTCGAGATCCACCTCCGTTGCAGAAGTGGCTGGCGCTACAATTTTCTTATTAGAGATATAGCATGTACCTAGTTGTGCAGCATTACCCTCCAATGTGTAGGTTGAATTTGAAAGGGCTGATGCTTTTGCATACTGAGGATCAGTACCTTCATCATCATTATCAGCCTCGCCTGCGCCTAATGAATAGGCAAAGAAATCATACTGACTTGCATTAAAATCCCAGTATTTAATTGACTGTTCTATATTAGTTGAAGAAGCATTTGCGTTTTTGGCAACGCCATCAGTGTTTAATGTACCGCCAGATGTCGTGGTAGTACCAAAAGGCAAGTTCTTATAACTAACATACTCCCAATTTACAGAATTTGACTCTGTCGTATTAGCTGTATTAGTTACATAATTAACCTGATAGTTATCAAACACCGTCTGAGTAGCTGCACTAACAGTCTTATAACCAAATACCACGAAGTTGTTATTCAAATCAGTAGCGGCGTCAGCACCTGATTTGGCAGCACGCGTGATAGCTGGTGTACTAGAGCCAAAGCTAATAGCTCCAACGATTTCACTTGTCACTTGTGGGCTCTCATCACCCACGAAGTCGTTGCTTGAGCAGCTTGCCAATGCTGTGATGGCGATTGCTGCGAAGAATAGTTTCTTTTTCATATTCATTCAGTTTTCGTTAATAATTTATTTTCTTATACTATTTCGAGGCCCGGCCTCTTCTTACCCTCTTCTTGGCCTCTTCTTACCCTCTTCTTACCTTACCGAAAGATAACCGAAGCTCCGTCGAACCATCGATATCGCTACGATATACCAACGACGGCGCTACGACGGCCAAACGACCTTGGAAGAGAAGTCCATTTTCTTTCATTTTTTCTTCTTTATTACTTTATTCTTTTCTTAGTTACCCACCGAGGAGTCGAACCCCACCTGGTATATAGGATTAGTCAACTACCTTAATGACCTTGATGTCATAGACACCATCTACAGGTGTAGGTGTAGTATTTCTTGTATATAAGTTTGCCTTGTATGTGTCGAAGTTGGCTTCGTTAATACCAGCAGCGGCATAATATACATTCTTATCTGTCTTGAAGTAATACGTCGTAGTTCCACTCCATGTAGCAGATCCAACAGCTGTATATGCGGCTGCGACATTGACAGTGCGAACTGAAACGTAAGCATAAGTGCCTGCAGCTCCTGGAGTGAACTTCACTGAACCATTTCCACCAAAACTGAAGTTGGTTCCATCAGCAGCTGGCGCAGACGAGGCGAGGGTTGCAGCAGGATTAACTGCTGTCAAGACAATACCATTGGGAGCACCATTAAGCCTAGCTGTGATAGTGGCTTCTGAAATGGCATCAGCACCAGTCTCTTGAGTTACTACATAAACCTGCGCTTTGTTAACAGCATCTGTTCCAATTGTCTGAGGAATAATTGCTCCATTAGAATTATTAATCTTCACAACATAGATATCCTTACCTTTCTTATACTCATTGTCGTTTGTAACAGCAGAGCCATTCGCATACGTTGTAATAGAATAGTCCTCAAAGGTAGTAATGGTTTCTTGAGTCTTGTCATCAGCTACATCAACAACGACAGCGTCGAAAGTGATGGGATAAAGCCCTTGGGTAGTACCATCGGTAGAACCATTGGTGTTATCACTAATTTTAAAAATGTAGGTATATGCAAAATTGCTCTTCCACTGCACATATTGAGCAGGGACGACAACATTTGCACCTTTAACCTTAATAACCTCACCACCACCATCTTCAGCAGTCAATGTATAATCCACTTTGATTAACATGGGGTTGGTGACACCTGAACAGGGATAAACAGTAGTATATGCACCATCCGTCTTATCCCATGTTGGAGTAGCAGAAGAGGTTGCTAATTCTGTAGCACTAATAACACCTGTTCCAAGCACTAATGAGTAGTTATAACCAACGGTAGTCGGTGTGACATTAACTTGGTTTACAGGACCATTACTACCATTTAAGTATGATACCGTCAACGTATTACTTTCAGCGGTCGAATTAATGTTCTGTAAAGCAGCAGCAAAGTTTGTTGTATTCGTTACGTCCATAGCGCCAAAAGTAGTCACTGCAGCTGTAGCATCACCATCAACATAGAACTGGTCAATTTTAACTTTATAGCCAGGAATGGTCTCATAGAAACCTACACGAACACGAGTACCAAAGTTGCGGAATGTCAATGTGACAGGCTTATTATAGGCTGTCTTTGCGACAGGCGTACGGTCAGAGAGATACAATTTGTCCAAATTAGCACCGTTCTTAATTACAATTGAATAGCCCTTATCATAAACAGTAGTACCTGTAGTGGTCTTTGTTACTGTAACCTTATCACCTTCTAGGTCTGCTTTAGAGGCGAAAGCATAGAAAGTGTAACCCTGCTCGGCACTATAGTCCCAATACTTTACTGTTTGAGAGGTTGCAACAGGTGACACAATAGTACTAGCATACGGTGTAAGGCCAACATAATCCCAGTTATGAGTATTGGATGCTTTTGTTCCAGCAGTATTTGCTGCGTATTCTACTTTGTAGTTCTGGAATACTACCATGTCATTTGTGGCATCAGCAGATTCTGCAGCAGAATGTTTGGTACCAAATACAACGAATTGGCTCTGCAGTTTATCTGCTGCATCAGAACCAACAAGGTCACCACCACGAGTGATGTTTTGTACGTCGAAGCCGAAGGCAATAGCTCCTGAGCCATCCAGATTATCGGGGTTGTTGTCACCCACGAAGTTGTTGTCGGAGCAGCTGGCCATCATTGTGACAGCGGCTGCAAGGAATAAATACTTTTTCATAGTCTTCATCTTTTAATTGTTATGTTTTTTGTCTAGTTAGTTGTTACTGTACCTTTATGACTTTTACATCATATTTGCCAGGGGTGCCAGGTGCTGTAGAATCAATGATATACAGCTGGGCCTTGTGTTCGTTGAAGGCAGCTGCATTTGCCACTGTGACAGCATAGTACACATCGTTGGCAGTCTTCATGTAATAGGTCTTGCCAGAGTCGTAAGTGCCAGCAGACTGGTTCAAATAAGTGGGAGCGACATATTTTTCTGTCGTATATACGTAGGCATAATATGTATTAGCAGCAGAGGGTGTGAACTTCACATTGCTGATAGCGGGTGTCGACCCGTCAGCGAGAGGAATGCTGGTTCCCAGTGTTGCCGTTTCAGCAGTCATCGTGATGCCCATAGGTGAACCCATCAGCTGAGCAACGACATCTGATTCTGTAGCAGCCTTACTGAGCTTGTAGACCTGAGCCTCACTTGCTGCGTCACCAATTGCTGATGGTGCGATAACTGCACCAGAAGCGCTATTCGAAACAACGACGTAGATGGGCTTGGTAGCTGTGTATTCATTGACGAGGGCACCTTCAGCATAGGTGGTAATGCTGTTGGAAGATACGGAAGAGATAGTCTGCTGCTGTTCCTCGGTAACATCATAAACGATGGCATCGAAGGTGATGGGCATCAGACCTTCTGGGTCTGTAGGATCATCGTTCGCATCCACATCGCCAGTGGTACCGTTGGTCTTGTCAGTAATCTTGAAAATGTAGGTATAGGCGAAGTTGCTCTTCCACTTTATATATTGTGCAGGAACGACGGCACGAGCGCCACGCACATGGATGACATCGGGTGAACCGTCTTCAGCATACATCGTAAAGTCGAGCTTCAGAAGCAGCGGATTCGTGTTGTCCTCAAACGGGAACACAGACGTATATTCGCTGTTGACCCACGTTGGTGAAGAGGCTGAAGTGCCCAAATCGGTACCTATGATGGAAGCACCAGAACCCAGTTTCAGTGCATAGTTGTAGCCACCTGTGGGATTCGCCAGTTTTGCTCTGTTCTCAATCGTTGGGTCGCTATTGTCATAATAAGTGACATTCACAGTCTGGTCGGTAGAACCTTTTACGTTTTGTAATGACGCATAGAAACCATCGGTCTTGGCGTCTTTCATTGCAGCAAAGCTGGTGACTGCTGCCGTTGCATCGTCATCAATGTAGAACTTGTCAATCTGGACCCTATAGCCGGGAATGGTCTCATAGAAACCAACACGCAACAATGTAGCGACGTTGCGGAAGGTGAAGTTGACAGTCTTGTCATAGTCTGCTTTTGCTACTGGCACGCGGTCAGAGAAATACAGGTTGTTAAGTGAGGCACCATTCTTGATGGTTACTGCATAACCTTTGTTGTACAGGGAAGTCTCGTCAGAAGTAGTCTTGGTCACCAGCACCTTGTCGTTAGCCTCATTCTTAGGATAGCTGATATCCGAACTTGAGAAGGCATAGAAGGTATGTCCCTGAGCGGCACTATAGTCCCAGTACTTGATACCTTGGGACGTTGGCGTAGCATCATAGGATTGCAAACCAAGATAGCCCCAGTCACTGGCATTTGACTCATTGCTGCCAGCACTGGCTGAGGTCCATTTAATCTGGAAGTTGTTAAAGACAACAGCATCATTGATGGCAGTCTTGTCTTCAGCTGTAACGTGCTTCGTACCATATACAACGAAAGTATTGCCCAATTTAGCTGCTGCCGTCGCACCATAGGAGGTGGTACGGGTAATCATACTGCTTCCGCCACTGAAGGCAATAGCTCCAGCGTCTTTAGGATTTACGGAAGTGTTGTTTCCCACATTCTCGTCATTTGTGCAGCCAAAAAGCGTCACAAGGACAAGCGCTGATAAAATCGAAAAGAATGTTTTCATATCCATCATATTTTTAATTATTTTATCTCGTTAATACTCTCGTTTTACATGTCAAATTCGTAGGTGCCACCATCTTCTGTTTCTTTTACCACCGCATCGAAACCGCTGCCGCCTGAGCGGGTGGGTATCGGTATGGTGTCAACGTCGAGTTCAATAGTGATGATGCCACCCCTGTATTTCTCACGAATCTGGTCTGTCACGTCAAACACGAAGGTGGAGTCCATACCATTGTTGAACTGCATGGTGAAGTCCATATAGTGGCGATGGGCGTCTTTCACCTCACTGGGACTGCTAATCTTGTTGGCTTGCAGTCCGCAGATACCGAAGGTCAGCACACGTCCACCGATGATATCTACCTTTTCACCGTCCTTGTCACGGTCTTTCTTGAAGTTGACATTGAAGAATACTGTGATGGCATCGTCGCCAGCCCGACCTGTGTTCATGTTGGTGCTGCGAGCCATACCCGAAAGGTCGGCATTGCCGTCAATGCTGCTGATGCGTCCCCTGTTGTTGTGTAGAATTACCTGCGTCAGGTATATATAGGTAACAGGCCTCAGGGTCATCTTTAGGGTTCTGACCCAGGCGTTGCGTTCTTCGTCGAAGACAAAGCCGTCTAGATTCTTGTTAATCTCAATGCCCTGCTCATAGACGACCAGCAATGGCTCTGGAGCATTGAAGGCATGGGTGAAGCGAGGAGCATTATAACGCGTGCTACGCATTGTCGCGTTGGTATAGGCGAAAACGGAATCGAGTGTGCTGTTTTCGTCGATGATGATGCTCTGCACACCGTCTTTGGCATCAATTTCGTTCCACAGCATCATGTCCCAGAAGCCCCAGTCGTACATGCCTTGGAAACTGTTGCCATGAATGGTATCTCTGATGACACCGGTATGCTTGACATAAGGTACCTCGCCAGTATAATAACGGCGCACTTCAAATACGGTGGGTAGGGTGTAGCCTATCTCGCCATGGGTGGCGACATCTACAGCGTCCCAGCCATAGTACCAGTTGCTCTCAATTTCCATATTTGTATTCAAGTCCATCACGGTTCCCCAATAGCTCTCAAAATCCAGGTCGACAACAGACAGCTCTATCATCGCTTCCTGAGCATCATAGAGGTGAAGTGGTGGCTCCGGACTGCAAGACCCAAACCCCATGCCCAAAAGGCCTAAAAGACCCATGAAGCCCATCAGTCCTTTAAGTCCAATGAGTCTCATAGACTTCTTCCATGAGCCTATTTGGCCCTGTATGCCCCATAGCTTATTCATGGGCCCTCCTTTCTGTGCTCTTAAAGCTCACGCCCTTCTTCTCTATACGGCGATATAACAGGTCGTAGCTCAGGGTGATACCTATGCGGGTTGGGCCTATCCAGTTCCAGCGATACTGACGCTTCTCAAACAAGCTGGGTCTCTGCGTCCACTTGTAGTAGTAGAGTCCGTCGCGATAGGCAGGATTCACAGGGTTCTCGAACTGGTAGGGATCGTACTTGCAACGGAAGAAACCAGCCTGCAGGCCAAACTCCAGTCGCCAGTGTCCTTCACGTGACAACGGCAGCACATAGCCTGCACCAATGCCTGCACCTGCACCTTCACCTACCCAACCTCGGTTTTCATCGAAGCAGATGCCAAAGACGGCCAGATGAGCATATCCCTGAAGGTAGAAGCCGGTATAGGCTTTTTTGTTATAGGCCCTATTTTCCTCATTGATCTTATTAGCATCATTAGTCACTGTCGTCTTATTGGCTCCATGGGCATACCATCTTCCTTCCACCTGATAGTTGCGGAACTGGAAGTACTTGTGGGCATCGTAGTCCTGCCACCAAGGCATGTCGAACGAAGCGCCAAAGGTGAAGTGGCCTTTCAGAGGATAGTATTCCAATGCGATATTGGGAATGGGAGCCCAACGATCATAGCCAGGGATGTAGGCACCATAAAATAGCAGGTTGGTCTTGACAGCCAGCAGCTTTTTGCGCTGGAGAATCTCGTCTTCCAATGGTGTTACTTCGTTATGCAGGGTGTCCAGAACGGCGGTGTCGGGCTTTTGCTCTACTGCATTCGTCTTTATTTCCTCTATGGGTATGATGGGTTCTGGTGTGACAACCGTTTCGGGCTTGGGCTGGTGCTTGCGGAAGAACAATAAGATGCGGGCACTGCGTAATTGCGGGAAGTATGTGCCCAGCAGGTGTTTCCACAGCTGTCCTTTGCGGGCCTTCATCAGTTCAGTCTTTAACTGCTCCAGATTGTCCTCGGGCAGATATTGGTCGCATAGGCGCTTTACGTAATCGTAATCAGGATCGTTTGCTTTTTTCATCAGGATGCAGAGTGAACGGTAGTCCTCAACGACACAGTCCTGACGAAGGTTTCTGTTTACGTTAGTCGAATCGTTGAGCCCGTTAAACTTCAGGCGCGATGTCACAAAGTCTGTCAGAGCTTTAGCGCGTTTCTCACTCAATATCTTGTTGAGCCATAAAGGACCTTCAGGCGAGGCAGCGCCTCGGATGACGATAGCTACCAGCTCAAGGCTGTCCTGATTGATACGTGGCAACACAATCTTCTCCAATTCGTCCAAGGTCTTGTCGTTCCTTGGCAGACCGTATTTGTTAACCTTGAACAGCACCTTGGCGCTGTGGTCAAAAAACTCCTCGTCCGACAATTTGATGGAGTCTTTGCTATCAACAAACCAATTGTAAAGAAGGGGGCTGTCCTCATTGAATATCGGAATGATCATCTGTTTTGCCACCATGTTTTGCACCAGGCCAAACAGCAAAACCAATAACACAAAACAATTCTTTGCCCGACGATTGTCGTACAAAAAACTGGGGCGATATGTGGTTTTAAAGTTGATCATTTCAAACTTATAAAATACGTTAATTCTGTCCTCTATATTTGCATACGCATGGTTGTTTAATTCGCGTACGTTATTGTTATAGAGCGCAAATATAGAGTTTTTTTTTGAAACTTCCAAGAAAAATTGCAGTTTTTTTCTACAAAAGTCCCATTTTTCTTGATTTTCTTAATATTATCAACGTTTTTTTATGCTTTTTTATCAACTTTGTGGTGTGTGTTTCGACGCTTCGTTAATAAAGGTTAAGGTGTTGGCTTGGTCAAAAAAAGTTTGTATCTATTCGTTCCGAGAAGGTACTGCGCTCGAAAAAAATCCAAATAAATTTGTTTTTTTGCTCGCTTAATCGTACCTTTGCATCGATGGTTGTTCATCCACTACATACAGACATTCCGAAGCCAGAACGGTTTACGTACCCTTTCTGCTACGAGCCCCATCCTTTGTGCCAATTGGCGGCTAAGGAGGTGCAGCAGTATATTGCTGAACACGAAATCATTAGGACGGATGCGGACTGTGGCAAGATGTTTGGCGTGCTGGTGGTAGAACCCACCCCCAGCGCAGAACCCACCCCCAGCCCCTCCCGAGCGGGAGGGGAGTCAAATTACTCTATGGCTGCACAGCACAGCGAGACGGGTTCCCTATGCGGTGTCTCCACTCCCGTTCGGGAGGGGCTGGGGGTGGGTTTTGGTTTCTTGGCGGCTTATAGCGGTTTGTTGGCTGGCAGGAACGACTGGGATTATTTCGTGCCTCCTGTGTATGATGCCCAGCAACCTGATGGCTACTTCAAAACCCAGGAACGGATTATCTCTCAGACTTCAGCCATCAGCCCTCAGACTTCTAAAGAATTGTCACAAAATTTACAAGATTGGTTGTTCCATCAATACCAGCTGCTGAATGCGCGAGGAGAGGTAAAAGATTTGGTAGATATTTGGCAGTCGTACTACGACAAGCCCAAGTTGAGGAAGAAGTTTCCAATGCCCCCTGGTGGTACGGGCGACTGCTGTGCGCCAAAACTGTTGCAATATGCCTATCAGAACGGATTGAAGCCTGTTTGTATGGCAGAATTCTGGTGGGGGCAATCGACAAAGACGGAGTTGCGCCAGCACTTGAATTACTATCCTGCTTGTCGCGGAAAATGTAAACCTATTTTGACGTGGATGTTGCAGGGGTTGGAAGTTGATCCTGACCCAGAATTGTTAGGTTTTCAGAAAATGGACATCCCTATCGTTTATGAGGACGACTGGCTGTTGGTGGTCGATAAACCCAGTGGCTTGTTGTCTGTGCCAGGACGCATCGAGCAATACTCCGTCGAGACGGTGATGCAGGAACGTTATCCTGATAGCAAGGTGGCTCACCGTTTGGATATGGGAACCAGCGGACTGCTGATTGTTGCCAAGACGCCAGAAGTGTATCGTGCGCTGCAGGAGCAGTTCATTAAACATCAGGTAAAAAAGAAGTATATAGCGAGGTTAGAGGGAAGATGTAAGATGGATGATGGAAGATGTAAGATGGAAGGGGGAAAGGGGCGGATTGAGTTGCCTTTGCGGCCTGACCCCATGAACCGTCCTCGACAAGTTGTGGATATGGAACATGGAAAGCGAGCGGTGACAGATTACGAGTTTATCAGTCCTAATATGGTAGCTCTCTATCCGCAGACGGGGCGTACCCACCAGTTGCGCATCCACTGTGCACATCCAGACGGATTGGGACGCCCCATCGTGGGCGACGAACTCTATGGCACCAAGGGCGAGCGACTCATGCTACATGCCGCAGAAATATGGTTTCATCACTCCATCACAGGTCGGGAGATGCACCTCGTCTCACCGCCACCCTTCTGAAATTTAATGTTTAATGTATAATTTTTAATGTATATTATGGTAAAACATGTAATTCTCTGGAAACTGAATCCAGAACTCTCAGAAGAAGAGAAGAAGGCCGTTAAGGCAGGTATTAAGGCAGGTTTGGAAGCTTTAGTAGGCAAAGTACCTGGACTCATCGATGTAAAAGTACATATCGACGGACGTTTGGCCTCGTCGAATGCTGACGTGATGCTCGACAGCACATTAGAGAACGAAGCGGCACTGAAGGGCTATGCCGTGCATCCTGAACATGTGGCTGTGGCAAACGGTAAAGTACGTCCTTATACTGTACAACGTTCTTGTCTCGACTTTGAAATATAGTGGCAGGCGAATGTTGCGTAACAGCGCAACGCATTGCGTAGGATTTGTGACAGTTTCTTTTTGCAGATTATGGGATATTCCATATTTTTGCAACAGGAACCAGCACAAATGATGAAATATATTAGTTCCACATGATATAATCTAATGGACAAACACGAGGTGTCACTTGCTTGAAAAAAGTAAGTGGCATTTAATTTACGCAACGCATTGCGCAACATTTTGACTTGTAGTTGCGTTATATTTAAAAAGATAGTCGTATCTTTGTAGGGTCAATCTCTGACTATGTCAGAGTGTGGCTTTGCACTATTAATAGAACGATGAAACGGATATCGCAGCGAGATATAGCCCGTCAGTTAGGTGTCAACGTCAGCACAGTGTCGCGAGCACTGCGCGGATTGGATGGTGTGAGCCCTGAACTGAAGCAGCAAATTGAGAAGTTGGCTGAGGAGTCGGGCTACCGTCCCAACCCCTTTGCCCTGAGTCTGCGTTATGACACAACACGAATCATAGGCATCGTGGTGCCTGACGTGTCGTACAACCAGTATGCCCATATCGTGAAGAGTATTGAGGCGGAGGCGCGTAATGCAGGGTATATGTGCATCATTACGGACACGGACGACACCTACGAGAATGAGGCGAACTGTTTAGAGATGTTGGTGAACATGCATGTAGAAGGTATCATCATCTGTTTGTCGCAGGACACGGTAGATTTCCGTCACCTGAGACAGCTGAAGAAGGCCCACATGCCTGTGGTGCTGTTCGACAGGGCTCCAGATTTGGACATCTCGTCAGTCATCATCAACGATGCTGCTTCAGCACGTGAGGCTACCAACTGCCTCATCGATGGTGGGGCACGCCGCATTGCTTTCCTGGGTGGCCCTAACCAGCAGAAACAGATGATAGATCGTAAGCACGGCTATCTGGAGGCGTTGCGCGAACGGGGAATACCTATCCGTACAGAACTGGTGAAGAGTCATCATATCAGTTTTAATTCAGGGTTGAGCGATACACTCGACCTGCTGCGACTGCCAGAGCCCCCGGATGCTATCCTTGCTGCCCATGGGTTATTGGCTATCTCAGCCCTGCAGGCGTTGACCAATAGTGGAAAACGTATTCCTGATGAAGTGGCAGTAGTAGGCTATATGAGTGACTGGGTGTCAGAAATGTCGCATCCGCGTATATCGTTCGTCCGTCAGAACCTGAGGGAAATAGGCTGTAAGGCTTTCCGTCTGTTGTTAGACCAAATGAATGGGGACGACAGTGTGCAGCATGTCGTGGTAAAGGCACGGCTGGAACTGAGAGACAGTACTAAGGCGCTTCGCGCCAAATGAGAAATGAAATAAATGAGAAATTAAGAAATACAAAAGACTAAAGTAGAAATGAAACGACATTATTTTTTATTTATTATTTGTTCTTTTTTATTTAGCCCTGTAAGGGCGCAGTCGACAGCTGACTCGCTGGCCTTGCAAGAAGTAGTGGTAACTGGTACGCGTAACGCTGTTGATGTGCGTCACCTGCCTATGACAGTCACCGTTATCAGTCGTGAAGCCTTGACGAAGCAACACCAGACGAGCATCCTGCCAACGGTGATGCAACAGGTGCCGGGACTCTTTGTCACCTCACGCTCGATGATGGGCTATGGTGTCTCGACGGGTGCAGCAGGTGGTATCAGCCTGCGTGGTATTTCTGGTGGAACGGGTCAGTTGATGGTACTCATCGACGGGCATCCGCAGTATCAGGGCATCTATGGTCACCCTCTCAGCGACAGCTATCAGACCCTGATGGCAGAGCGGGTAGAGGTGTTGCGTGGTCCTGCCTCTGTGCTCTATGGCTCGAATGCCATGGGTGGTGTCATCAATATCGTGACGCGTCGTCCGTTAGGTGGCGATCATATCGCGACAAACGCAACCATTGCTGCAGGCAGCTGGGGTACCGTACAGGCTGAGGCCTCGAACCAGGTGCGCAGCGGTAAGTTCAGCAGTACCATTGCTGCACAGTATGGACGTACAGACAACCATCGTCCCAATATGGGTTTCGAGCAGTATGGCGGCTACCTGAATTTGGGCTATGACCTGAACGAGAATTGGAAGGCTTCGCTGAGTGGTAATGTGACACATTGGAATGCTTCGAACCCTGGTGCTGAAAGTCAGTTGAAACTGGAGAACGACCAGTGGATTACCCGTGGTGAGGTATCAGCCACGCTGAGCAACAACTATGGTTGTACCAGTGGTGCACTGAGCGTCTATTCGAACTTTGGACGCCATAAGATTAATGACGGCTATAATGCTGAAGGTGGTACTCCCCAGACAGACCTGTTCCGTTCGAAGGATGCCGTGTCTGGCGTTTCTTTGTACCAGTCAGCCCAGTTGTTTGAAGGCAACCGCACTACCGTTGGTGTTGACTATCAGCACATCTATGGACGTGCCTACTATACCAATCGTGAGACGGGCGATGTGGTCAACACCCAGCAGCGTCAGATGCAGAGCTGTCATTCGCATGCCAATGATATCGCTGGTTATGTAGATTTCCGTCAGGACCTGACAGAATGGCTGACCATTGATGCAGGTCTGCGCTACGACCACCACTCTGTGGCTGGCAGTGAGTGGATTCCCCAGGGTGGTATCGTTGTCCGTCCCATCGCTACAGGCGAGATAAAGGCTATGGCCAGCAAGGGTTTCCGTCGTGCCAATCCTAAGGAGATGTATCTGTATAAGTCAGCCAACGAAGAGCTGGAGCCAGAACGTCTGTGGAACTACGAACTGTCGTGGCGTCATCGTCTGGACGGAGGCCTGAACTATGGTGTGAACCTCTTTTATATCAAGGGCGACAACATGATTCAGACCATCAATATGAAGAACGTGAATACGGGTGAAATCGAAAATTATGGTGCAGAACTAGAAGTAAAATATCCTATTTGTCCCAGTTTCACGATTAAGGGTAACGCCTCGTACCTGCACATGAAGAACAAGATTGTGGCAGCTCCTGAGGCCACATGTTATCTGGGTATCGACTATCATCACGACAAGTGGTTGGCTACGTTGGGCGCTCAGTATGTGAACCATCTCTATACGGCGGTTGGCGACAACGAGACGAAAGAGAACTTCTGCCTGCTGGATGCCAGCGTTACCTACGCTGCTACGAAAGCCCTAAGCCTCTGGGTACGTGGCGAAAACCTGTTGGCACAGAAGTACGAGATCAATCTCGGCTACCCCATGCCGCGGGCTACGTTCATGGGAGGCGTGAGCTTTGAATTCTAAATGAGAAATTGAGAAAATGAGAAATTGAGAAAATGAGATAATGAGAAATTAATAAAAAAATGATTATGGAAGCAAATGTAAGACTTTATTCACTCGATTATGACGAGGCAAAGACGTATCTGTGGGCAACGGTGTTCGTGGCTTGCAACTTGATACTGCCTCAGTTGTTCCACCTTATTCCGCAGGGAGGCATCATCTTTGCACCGCTGTCGCTGGTCATCCTTGCCGGATCCTATAAGTTTGGATGGAAGACGGGGTTGTTGGCAGCCCTTGCCTCACCGTTGGTCAATCATGCCGTTACTGGTATGCCCGCTTGGGAGGTTATGCCCGTCATGACCTTCAAGCTGGTCACTCTGGCCCTTGTCGCAGGACTCGTTGCCCAGCATTTCAAGACCGTCAGCCTGTCTCTGTTGATTGGTGTCATCCTTGTCAGCATGGCTATTGGTTGTCTGGGTGAGTTCATCCTGACTGGTGGAATTGCTGCTACGATAGCCGACTTTACCATTGGTTGGCCTGGATTGCTTCTCATGTTGTTCGGAACATGGGGGATTGTTCAATTGAGAAATTGAGAAATTGAGAAAATGAGAAATTGAGAAAATGAGAAATTGAGTCTCTGTGTACAAAATTTATAAGAAAATGAGAGATTTTAATTATTATGCACCGACTGAGGTGGTGTTTGGAAAAGAGTCAGAGGAGCAGGTGGCTGCTCTAGTCAAGAAATATGGTGGTACGAAGGTGCTGGTACACTATGGTGGCAAGAGTGCTGAGCGCTCGGGCCTGCTCGACAAGATTTGTGGTCTGCTTGACGAGGGTGGGGTAGCCTATGTCAAGTTGGGTGGTGTGGTACCCAATCCGCGTCTGTCATTAGCAAAGAAAGGTATTGAACTGTGTCGCCAGGAGGGTGTCGATTTCATTCTTGCCGTGGGTGGCGGTTCCGTCATCGATTCAGCGAAGTGCATCGCATACGGTGTGTGCATGGAGGATGACGTGTGGGACTTGTATCTCGGTAAGGTCGAAGCTCCCAAGACCATGCTGCCCGTTGCCTCGGTGCTGACCATCCCTGCTGCTGGCAGTGAGATGAGTGAGGCCTCCGTGATTACCAATGAGGATGGTGACGTGAAGTTGGGTTACGGCAACAATATGTCGCGTCCCAAGTTTGCCATCATGAACCCCTGTCGCACCTTTACCCTGCCTCCTTATCAGACGGCAGCTGGTGTGACCGATATGATGATGCACATCTTTGAGCGCTACTTCACCAAGGATGACGACATGGACCTGACCACCGATTTGGCTGAGGCTACGCTGCGTCGCATCAAGACTGCCGTGTTCGATGTGCTGAAGAATCCCGAGGACTATCGCCAGCGTGCGCAGATTATGTGGGGCGGCAGTGTGGCCCACTGGGGACTGTTGGGCAAGGGCGTACAGGAGGACTGGGCCACCCACCAGCTGGAGCACGAGCTCAGTGGTATGTTCGACGTGACGCATGGTGCAGGACTCGCTGCCATCTGGCCCAGTTGGGCGCGCTATACGATGCATGAGAACCTGAGTCGCTTCGTACGCTTTGCCGTCAACGTGATGGATGTGCCCAACGACTTTACCGACCCTGAAGGCACGGCACTGAAAGGTATCGAGGCTGTCGAGCGCTTCTACCATGCCATTGGCATGCCTATTAATATCAAGGAACTGATAGGCCGTGACATCACCGATGACGAAATCAAGGAGATGACGCGTAAGTGTAGCCGTAACTATACTGCCACTTGTGGAGGTCTGAAGGTGCTGAAGGCTGAGGATATGGAAGCTATCTATCAAATGGCAAGAGGCTAAGCCATACGCTATAACACAAGAAACTATTTAAATATGAGACAACACCTCTTCATGCTGGTACTGGCTTCAGTCGTTACCGGCTATGCACAAGACTTAACACTTAACGACCTTGAGTATTTCGAACGCCAGGGCGTGAACGTGCTGGTGTTCAGCAATAGTTTCAACGGCGGCTTCAACGACGAAAAGAACTCAGGTATCGAGGTTATCCACCACGGGGTTCGTACCGTACAGGGTGGAGCCATCCGTCTGAACAACACCCCAGAACAGTGGGACCTGGTGCCAAAGATGACCAGTCGTAAGGTCGATAAAGAGAATGGTAGCATCGAGGTGGCTCTGCGCTATGATGACTACGACTTCGACAGTCGTATCGTGGTGACAGCCAAAGGCAAGGCAGTAGAGATTGCTGTCTGGTTGGACAAGCCCGTACCAGCCAAGCTGGCTGGTGAGGCAGGACTGAATATTGAGTTCTTGCCCTCACAGTATTGGTTGAAGACCTATCAGATGGACAACCGTCTGGGTCGCTTCCCTCGTTATGCCACCAGTCAGACCATCACACGTCCCAATAGCGAGAAGCCCCGTCAGTTCAAAGGCTTTAAGACCTACGACGATCGTGGTACCAACCGCTTTGTGGACCCCCTGCCATTAGAGACTGGTCATCGCATTACGGTAGCTACGGATGCCCCTGAGCGCATGATCAGCATCTCGAGTGACGATGCTGAGTTGAAACTGTACGATGGACGTATGCTGGCACAGAATGGTTGGTTCGTGTTGCGTAGCGTATTACCAGCAGGTAAGACGGGTAAGGTTGTCACATGGACAGTAGAGCCCTACGCCATCCCAGGTTGGATTCGTGAACCTAACATCGGGTTCTCACAGGTTGGCTACACTCCTGAGCAGCCCAAGGTAGCTGTCATCGAACTGGATAAGAACGACCCCATGCAGAATGGTTCTGCCAGTCTGATGCGCCTCAATCCTGATGGTACCATTACCGAGGCTTACAGGAGTGGCGTCAAAACCTGGGGTCCTTATTATAAATATAATTATGTGAAGTTCGACTTCTCAAGTGTCCGTCAGCCTGGCGTCTATTACATCCAGTACGGCAAGACCAAGACGAACGATTTCTTGATTGACGAACACGTGTACGACAAGATTACCGATGCTACGACAGATGTGTGGGTTCCAATCCACATGAACCACATGTACGTGACGGAGGGCTACCGTACGTGGCATGGAGAACCTTTCAAGGAGGGTTATCTGCAGGCACCGGAGAGTGACCACTTCGATCTGCACCGTCAGGGAAAGAACACCGATACAAAATACAAGCCCTACGAATTGATTCCTGGTCTGAATGTTGGTGGCTTCTTCGATGCGGGCGACTTCGACATCGAGACAGGTTCGAACATCAATGTGGTACAGAACTTCATCCGCACATGGGAATTGTTCCATCCCCAGCGTGATGAGACCTTTGTCTCGCAGGAACAGCGCTACGTAGAACTGCATCGTCCAGATGGTAAACCCGATATCCTGCAGTTTATCGAACATGGCGTGCTGAACCTCGTGGCTCAGGCTGAGCAGATAGGTCACATGTCATCGACACTCTCCAATTCCGTACTCGATAACTATCATCACTTGGGCGATGCAGCATCTATTACAGATGGACTGCACTACGACCCTTCGCTGAAACCTTACGAGGTTAGTGCTGACGGCAAGCGTAGTGGTACGCCCGACGATATGTGGGCTTTCACGAACCGTAATCCCCGTCTCGACCTGCAGGCAGCGGGTGTCTTTACCTCAGCAGCCCGTGTGCTCAAGGGTTTTAACGACGAGCTGGCTGACAGAGCACAAAAGCAGGCAGACCGCTTGCGCCAAGAGGCAACAGCCCTTCAGCGTGGGCCGCGATTCCGTCGAGACCGTCAAGCTGAGGCTGACAACGACTGGTTGACAGGTCTTGGCAATGTAGCCCGTAATTTGCAAACGGCTCTTGACTCCATACCTATGAAGGACGAGGCCTATAAGCAGAAGCTACGTCCTGCTGTAGAAAAGTACAATGAATATATCCATAGTTTCGACACGCAGAACCCATACGGTGTACCCATTGGTTTGGGCAACTGGGCAGGTGTCAATGCCGTGCTGAATTTCGGCATTACCGTCAACTATGCCCATATCTACTATCCCGACATCGTCAGCAAGGACGAGGTCTATCGTGTGGCCAATTGGTTATACGGTTGTCATCCGTACCACAACTACTCGTTTGTGGCTGTAGTGGGTGCCGCCCGTCCCAAGCAGGTCTTCTATGGTAACAACCGTGCAGACTTTTCAGCTATCCCAGGTAACGTGGCGCCTGGTCTGTTGTTCCGCAAGCCTGACCACTTCGAGAATTACGATGACTGGCCCTTCCTCTGGGGACAGAATGAAGGAACTATTGCAGGTAACACCCAGTATGTCATCTTTGGTTCGTCGTTGAAGAATATCGTCGCACCTAAATAGTCGATTATGCAGTTTATAGAGAAGATACATACCTCGTTTACCTGGCAGCTGACGCTGTGGGTGGCTGGCTTTGTGCTGGTCATCTCGGGTGTTGTCATCTTCCTTTTGGCACGATTCTCACAAGACAGTATTCATCAAGAGTCCATCGATACCACGCAGCAGGCCTTGGAGAATACGGCATTGCGTATTAACAACATGCTGACACAGGCTGAGATGACGGCACGTCTGGAACACCAGTCTCTGCGAGTGACACGTGGGAGCATTGAACGACTGGTTGTAGAAAACAATTTTGAGAACATCATACGGCAGTCGTTGCCTCACGCAGAGCTCTTTGTCAGTCGTCGCGACAGCAGTCAGCTGAGTTCTTTTATTGCTGGCGACGAGCAAGGCTATCGACTGATGTTCTACGAGGGGCGCGAGACATTTATCTTCTCTCAGCCTATTGGCGAACGTGACTTCAGTCTTGCGGTGGTTTGTCCGGCCCAGGACATCTACGAATATAATCCGGGAGTACAGTGGTTCATCCTGCTGAGGGGCGGTATCGGTGTGCTCATCCTGCTCTACATCCTCTTTCTGGTTGTGGCCAGCCACCTGCGTCCGCTTCATCGTTTGGCAGACGCAGCACAGAGCATTGCCAATGGCAACCTCGACACGCCGATTCCAACAGCTTACCACCAACACGAGACAGGACGTCTGCAAAACAGTCTGAAGAAGATGCAGACCTCTTTGGCCGCCTATATAGCAGAGATGCAGCAGAAAAAGGAGGCATTGAGTCAACAGAATGCTGAATTGCAGACAGCCTATTCGGAGGCAGAGGCCTACGAGGCATTACGCCAAAAAGTTCTCTCCAAGATGACCGACCGTATGGCTGCTCCAGTGTCAAAGATATGTGATAGTACAGAAGCAGTTTGTCGTGACTATAACTCTCTCTCGAAAGCAGAGATGACGGTCCTTCAGACCGACATCATGCAAGCTACCCAGACGATTACCGAGCTACTCGATCAACTCATGGAAAATCCTTCGCAGTCATGACATTCCGATTACTCCGCAATTTCCGCGAGCACCTCTCGCTGCGCCTCGGCATCATCATCGTGCTGATTATCACAGTGGCATTTGCCTTGATTTTCGGTATTCTGTTCTACCGCTGCAAACGCTATATCCAGCGTGTGGCCATAGCCCGTGCCACCCAGTTGCTCGACAATACCGTGGTACGCATCAACGGTATTATGGAAGAGACAGAATTGGTGACCAAGCATCTGGCACAGACCACACCTCATCACCTGCATCCCGACTCCCTGCTTGTCTTCACCCGTCGTGCCATTGTCGAGAATCCCTTCCTTACAGGTATGGCCATCTCGATGGAACCCAACTTCTTCCCAGACAAGGGACGTTACTATTCAGCCTATTCACTACGTGACAGGACACCAGGTTCCGACAGTATTACCACCGTGCGCGAGGGGCCTTTCGAGTATTTTGAGGCTGTCTGGTATAAGACACCGCACACGCTCGGTACGGCCTGCTGGGTCGATGCCTATGACGATTACAACGAGGGCACGCTCTCCTCACCCGACTACCTGACTTCGTACTGCTGTCCCATGCGTGACGATGAAGGTCGCTTTATTGGCTCTGTCACCGCCAGTCTGACGCTGAAATGGCTCTCACAGACCGTCTCTGCCTTAAAGCCCTATCCCAATTCGTCAGCTATCATGGTGGGACGTAATGGAGTCTATCTGGTTCATCCCGATACGGCGAAATTGTATCATGAGACCATTTTCAGCGATGCAGCACCAGAGGCGCAGCGTGACATCAACAGACTCGGCAAGTCCATGCTTGCCGGGCATAGCGGTATGACGATGACCATTGTCGATGACCGTGACGCCTTCATCTTCTATACCCCATTGGAGCGTACGGGGTGGAGCATTGCCATCGTTTGTCCGGCCAGCGACATCTTTGCCCGGTACAATCGTCTGTTCGCCAACGTCATCGTGATTATCGCGACTGGTTTGCTTCTGCTGCTCCTTGTCTGCTACCAGATTGTGCGACGAGCAATCCAGCCCTTGCACCTGCTTGACGAACAGGCACGGCGGATAGCTGACGGGGTGTTCGACGAGCCTCTGCCACCAAGTCCGCGTCACGACAGCGTGGGCCGTCTGACCAACAGCTTTATCCTCATGCAGCAGTCACTCGCCACAACAGTTAACGATATCCGTCGTGTCAACGAGGAACTTGAACAACATAACGACGAGCTTGCCAATGCCACCCAACTGAAGCAGGAAACCAACCGTCGTAAGGCAGACTTCATTCATTATATGTATCACGAGATACGTACGCCACTCAACATCATCAGTGGCTTTGTACAGGTGCTTACCGCCAATCGTCACAGCCTGGAGTCTGACGAAGTGGATGACATCACTACTCGTATGCTGGAGAGTGCCGACAACATCAGCCGTCTGACTCGCCAGTTAGAGGAAACGGCGAAGAAAAGTGAAAGCGCTTCGCTAGTGAAAAGTGAACAGTGAACTCTATGTTTCTGTGTACAAAATATAAATCAAGTGTTATGAAAATATTATTAATAGGTGGAACAGGCACTATCAGCAGTGCCATTACCCGACAACTGGCAGAGGGTGGTCATGAGTTGTGGCTGCTAAACCGTGGCACACGAAAGGACGAAGTGCCTGCAAACGTGAAACAACTCATCGTCGATATTGACGATGAAAGCAGTGTGCTTGATAGTTTAGCCTGCGAAACCTTCGATGCCGTCTGTGAGTTTATCGGTTTTGTTCCTGCACAGGTGGAGCGTGACATCAGGCTCTTCAAGGGACGTACACGCCAGTATGTCTATATCTCGTCGGCTTCAGCCTATCATAAGCCCGCAGCCAGTCATGTCATTACTGAGGGTACGACATTGGCTAACTCGCATTGGGAGTATTCTCGCAATAAGATTGCCTGCGAGGAGCTGTTGATGCGCGAATACCGAGAGAACGGCTTCCCTGTTACCATCGTGCGCCCCAGTCATACGTATTGTGAACGCGGTGTGCCTATCAGCGTACATGGACTGAAGGGCAGCTGGTCTGTTCTGAAGCGTATGATGGCAGGAAAGCCCGTCATCATTCAGGGGGATGGTTCGTCGTTGTGGACACTGACATGGAATGAGGACTTTGCCCGTGGCTTTATCGGTCTGCTTGGCAATCCAAAGGCTATTGGCGAGGCATTCCAGATTATGAGTGACGAGCAACTGACATGGACACAGATTTACGAGTGTGTTGCCAATGCACTCCATGTTACAATGAAGCCTTACTATGTGGCTTCTGAGTTTCTGGCTGCCGTTGCTCCGAAGGCATGGGACTTCGAGGGTAATCTCTTGGGCGACAAGAGCGTTACGGTCTGCTTCGACTGTACGAAGCTAAAGCGTGCCGTCCCTAGTTTCCAGGCTAACACCCGCTTTGACGAAGGTGTGCGCCGTTGCGTCGAACATATCTTGTCCCACACCGAACTGCAAGTAGAAGACCCAGAGTTCGACATGTGGTGTGATAAGGTTATTGAGGCACAAGAACTTGCTAAACAACAATTCAATGGATAATATGAAAGTAGGTATTATAGGTACAGGATGGATTGCTGAGAAGGCAGCCATCACACTGAACGGACTGAAGGCATGCGAGGCCTATGCTGTAGGTTCCCGTTCACAAGATAAGGCAGACGCATTTGCCAAGAAATGGAATATCCCACGGGCCTACGGCTCGTATAGTGAACTCATTGCCGACCCCGATATAGACCTGATATATGTGGGTACGCCCCATTCCCACCATTATGACGTCACTAAGGAGGCGTTGCTGGCAGGCAAACCCTGTCTGGTGGAGAAGGCCTTTATGGCCAACGCCCGACAGACGGAGGAAATCATCAAGATTGCCAGGGAACGTGAGGTGTTTTTGGCGGAGGCTATCTGGACTCGCTATCAGCCGGTAGTGAAGACGGTTCGCGACCTGATAGCCAGTGGACGTATCGGTACCCCCAGACTGGTTACTGCCACGTTGGGCTATTCGATGGGCAACAAGGAACGCATCATGCGTCCCGACCTCTGTGGTGGGGCATTGCTCGACCTTGGCGTCTATGCGCTGAACTTCGCCCGCATGTTCTTTCCTGCCGACATTGTCAGCATTGACGGTACCTGTGTGAAGAGTGATACAGGTATGGACCTGACGAATGCGATGACCCTTGTATTGGCAGACGGTATGCTTTGCAACCTGCAATCGAGTGCTCAATGCGTGGGCGATAATATCGGTGTGATTGCCGGTACAGAGGGCAACCTCATCATAGACAATATCAATAATCCGCAGACCATTACCGTAAACGGTCCTGACAGGACTTATATCGAGACCATTCATGTGCCACAGCAGATTACGGGTTATGAGTACCAGTTCCTGGCTTGTCGCCAGGCACTGATGGACGGACTTCTGGAGCCTCATGAGATGCCGCTCGACGAAACCCTTTACATCATGCAGCTCATGGATGGGCTGCGTCAGAAATGGGATGTCCGCTATCCGATGGATGAGGAATAAAGTGAATAGTGATAACATGATGATAATAAGAAACATAGTAACACTGGCCTTTTTGATGCTATCAATCATGAGCATCAAGGCCCAATCAGGAGAAGATCAAGGACTGACCGTTAGTGGAAACGTACATGATGCAGAATTGAAAGAACCCATGGTACAGGCCACAGTACAGTTGTTCCGTAAGCGCGATTCAACATTCGTGGGTGGTACCGTAACCGACTTGCGTGGTAACTTCTCTGTGGAAGCGCCAGCCAACGGCGTTTACAAGCTGAAGATTTCATCGGTGGGCTACCAGTCCATCGAGCGTGAGGTAACTCTGCGTCGTAACCAAAGTCAGGAAATGGGTATGCTACTCATGTCGCCCGAGTCTGTCATGCTGAAAGAAGCTGTCGTGACAGGCCGTGCCGCACAGGTCATCGTCAAGAAGGACACACTGGTCTATAACCCTGACGCCTACCGTACACCCGAGGGGTCGCCTATCGAGGAACTCATCAAGCGCATCCCTGGTGCCGAGGTCGATGAGGATGGTAATATCACGATTAACGGCAAGGCCGTGAAGAAGATTCTGCTCGACGGTAAGGAATTTATGCTGGGCGACGTGGAAACGGCCTTGAAAAATATTCCCGTCAATATCATCCAGAACATGAAGTTCTACGACCAGCAGAGCGATCAGGCACGTATCACGGGTATTGAGGATGGCGAGAAGGAGACGGTCATCGATTTTACCATCAAGAAGGGTATGAACCGTGGCTTTATGACCAATCTCGACCTGGCTGCCGGTACAGAGCATCGCTATGCCTCACGTGGTATGGGAAGCAGTTTTACGGACAAGACGCGTTTCGTCATCTTGGGCAATTTCAATAATAAGGATGAGAATGCCGGTTGGTGGAACCGCCGAGGTCTGAACTCGCGTAAGATGTTAGGTACCAACCTGAACTATGACGACGGCGATAAGCTGAAGATTGACGCCAGCGTCCGTTGGAACCACCGTGGCGGCGACAACCTCAACGAGAATGCCAGCGAGAACTTCTACAGCGAGACCAGTCGTACGTTCTCAAACAGTTACTCTCAGAGTTATTCGCGTAGCAACAACTGGTGGGGTAATGTACGTGTGGAGTGGAAGCCCGACACGCTGACCAACATCCTGCTGCGTGCCAACGGCAGCATTGGTACCAATGATGGTACTGGTAAGTCGGCCAGTGCTACCTTCGATGCCGACCCATATCTCTATGTTGAAGACCCGTTGAATTCATTAGCTCCATTGGCTCCCTATCTGGTCAACCACAACAACAGTGCCAACCTCTCCTATGGTGAGAACAAGAACACATGGGCTATGTTGCAGTTCTACCGCCGTCTGAATCCCCGTGGCCGTAATATCACGTTACGTGTTGAGGGTAATTTGGGTGACAATAAGGACCGTAGCGTCTCGAACAACGAGGTGTTCCTGCATCGTGTCAAGAATCAGTATGGTCAGGACTCTACATACTTTACGGCCCGCTACAATACGACCCCATCAGATAACAAGGGTTACGTGCTGAGCGTCCTCTATAGCGAACCGCTTTGGAAGGGTGCCCACCTTCAGGCCAACTATGAGCTGCGTTACAGTCAGAACAAGAGCGACCGTCAGACCTACGATTTCAGTCGTATGCCGGTCAACCCCTTTGCCTCTGTCGTGCCAGAGTATCGCGAGTGGGATCCCTGGCTTGGTGGCATTTCGCCTCTTGACGACTATCTTGACCGTAACCTCAGCCGTTATTCTGAGTACAAGAACTATACCCACAACATCCGTCTGACCCTGCGTCACTGGCAGGAGGAATACGATTATAATGTGGGATTCTTGGTGCAGCCACAGCATTCGAACTTCATTCAGGACTATCGTGGGGTGTATGTCGATACCGTCCGTAACGTGACCAATCTCACGCCAACCTTCGATTTCCACTATAAATTCAGTGACCAGCAGAACATCTGGGTACATTACCGTGGCGATACCCGTCAGCCGGAGATGACCCAGTTGCTCGACATCACTGATGACTCCAATCCCCTCTATATCACTCAGGGTAATCCGGGTTTGAAGCCCCAGTTCACCAATTCGCTGAATGTCTATTACAATAACTATATCCAGAAGTACAAGCGGTCTATCGTTTTCTATGTCAACTACCGTCACATACGGAACAGCATATCGAACATGGTGCGATATAATCCGGTAACTGGCGGTAGCATCTCACGACCTGAGAATATCAATGGTAACTGGAATGTGAATGGTGGCTTTACCTTTAATACCGCCCTCGATTCAGCGGCTCACTGGAACGTCGGTGCCGATACCAGAATACGTTATAATAATTACGTCAGCTATGTGGCACAGCATCTGGCTGATGCTGCCAAGAACACGACGAAGACCACCAATATTAACGAACGTCTGACAGCCAGCTATCGTAACAACTGGCTCGAGGTGTCGCTTGACGGACAACTGAACTATCAGCATTCGCGCAACGAGTTACAGCCCAGTGCCGATCTTGATACATGGCAGTTCAACTACGGTGGCCAGTTCCTGGTACGTCTGCCTTTGGACTTCGAGGTAAGCATGAATCTTCATGAGCACAGTCGTCGAGGCTATAACGACGCATCGATGAATACTAACGAACTGATCTGGAATGGTCAGATTTCCAAACCCTTCCTCAAGAACAAGTCGCTCATTGTGGCCCTCAACTTCTACGACGTGTTGAAACAGCAGTCTAACTACGAACGCTGGGTCAATGCCACAGGTCGTAGCGATACGCGCTACAACAGCATCAACTCGTACGCCATGCTCCACGTCCGCTATCGTCTGAACATGTTCGGTGGCAAGATAGACACCGAAGGCCGTTACGACAAGAAATGGGGTAATCGTGACCAGCGTGGCCGATAACTGAAATACGATAGTAAGGATAACCTCGTGAATAAAATGGTAAGGAACTTTTGGCTCTTTGCCATTTTTTTCGTAATTTTGCCCCCCATAAGCAACAAAATGTATAGAGAACATGGGAAAATTAGTGATTAACTCGTACGACGAGTTTGCTGCCCACTTGGGCGAGGAGTTGGGTGCCAGCGAGTGGCTTCAGGTCGATCAGGACCGTATCAACCTGTTTGCTGACGCTACGTTAGACCATCAGTGGATTCATGTTGACGTAGCGCGTGCCAAGGAAGAGAGCCCTTACAAGTCTACCATTGCTCACGGTTATCTGACGTTGAGCTTGCTGCCTTACATGTGGGACCAGATTATCGAGGTGAATAATATCAAGATGTTGGTGAACTATGGTATGAACGACATGCGCTTCGGACAGCCTGTCATTACGGGGTCAAGGGTTCGTCTGGTGACCAAACTGCATAGCATCCAGAATCTGCGTGGCATCTGTAAGGCTGAAATCAAGTTCGCTATCGAGATTGAAGGGCAGCGCAAGCCTGCCCTGGAAGGTATTGCCGCCTTCCTGTACTATTTTAAGTAAGAGGTAAGAAGTAAGAGGTAAGAGGTAAGAAGTAAGAAGGAAGAAGTAAGAAGGAAGACAAAACTAGACTGACGATGAAAAGGCAAAAGATTGTAACATTCGGAGAACTGTTGCTCCGATTCTCGAAACCCGGTCAGCTACGTCTGACGCAGGGCGATATGTTTACCAGCAAGTATGGCGGTAGTGAGGCCAATGTGGCTGTATCGTTGGCTACTCAGGGCGAGGAAGTGACCTATATCACTCGCCTGCCCGATACGCCCGTTGGACATGCGGGTGCTCAGTGTATGGCACAGATGGGGGTCGATATCAGCCGTATCATCTATGGCGGCAAGCGCATTGGCACCTATTACTTCGAGCCTGCTGCCGGCATGCGAGCCGCTAAGGTGGTGTACGACCGTGACCACTCGGCCTACTACGACCTGGCACCCGGCATGATTGACTGGCGCACTGTCCTGAAGGATGCCGACATCTTCCAGGTGTCTGGCATCACGGCAGCCATTTCACAGCAGGCTGCCGATGCCACCTTTGAGGCCCTTGACATCGCTGAGGAAATGGGTATCACCATCTCGTTCGATATCAACTACCGCAAGAACCTGTGGAAGTATGGTGCCGATCCGCGCGAGACGTTGCGCCGCATGCTTCGCCGTTGCGACATGATGTTTGGCGACGCCATCGAGTTCGAGTGGATTTCCCAGCATCCACAGCCACCTTTCACGGCTACCGACTCGAACTTCAAGATGCAGATTCCCGAATATCGTGAGTGGTTCGACGAACTGCATGCCCAATATCCGCGCTGTCGCCAGTGGCTGATGGGTATGCGTAACATCGTCGATTCCAACCACCACACGCTGACGGCCCTACTCTTCACTGACGGCCAGCTTTTAGAGGCACCCGTTGTGGACATTCCTGACGTGGTCGATCCTGTGGGTGTGGGCGATGCCTTCATGGGTGGTTTCCTGCATGCCATCAGCCTCTTTCCGGACGACCGTCAGCGCCAGCTCGACTACTCGTTGGCTGCCGCATCGCTGAAGAATACCATCCCGGGCGACTTCAACCTGTCGACAGAAGAGGAAATCCTTGACGTGCTGGCGCATCGCTATAATGGACAGACACTGTATAAGACGATAGAATAAAATAGCAAGCACTTACTGCCTGGCTCTGTCATTGCAAACAAGGCGTTTAGTATGGTTTGAACGTACCATGTGACACCTTCGTAGCGTTGTTAGACTTCTTTGACGGTCTCTTTTATTTTATACCTTTCGCCCCCATGGGTAGCTGCCAGGCTTGAGGGTGATGTATGTTCCGTTTTCAGCACGCATCTGAACCACGCCGGGAGCAATCTGGTTGACTATCTGAAATTGTGACCAGCCAAGGGTCTGTAAGGTGGCCCACGCGGTGGCACCACCTTCGATAATCAGGTGGTCAGGACGGTGGTAGGTAATGAGTTCCTTGGTCTTCCGGGCCATCATGGTGCGCAGGTGGACGGCAGCAGCCTTGCCTGTGCGGTGGGTATAAGGCATCGTCAGGATGAGACTGTGTTTTTCTTTGTATGCACTGGTGTCCCATAGGCTGATGTCTTCGTTGCCGTCATATATGTCGCGAGGCATAGGGGCAATGGGAATGCCCCAGTCCAGGGGCTTGCTCTGGGTAGAGCCGCAAAGGATGATGGCGGAGTTGAGAGATGAGTGATGAGAGTTGAGAGATGAGAGATGAGGGGTGTCATTAGGAGTCATTTCCAATAAGGCAGAAAACAGGTCGGCTGCACCGGCAAAGAGCGTCTTTCCATCGTTATATAAGCCGATGATGGTTCGGATGTCGTCCATGCTTTCAGCGTCGGGCATGATGATGCCGTTGGCCTCTGCATCAGGGAAACGTTCCTTCAGCACGGAGGTCTTGGCAGGGAATTCTGGGTCATAGCTGAAAGCCGTCTCGTGTATGGGTACCTTATTTATATAATATAAGCCATTCTTGATGACACGTCCCTTGGTGGGATTGGCTGGCAGATAGACGGCCCTTTGATAGCCCGTGGATTCCATTAGTGCTGTAAGCTCTGCTACTACGTGACCACGTAGGGCAGAGTCGGTCTTTTTGAAGAGGAGCCTCCCCCCATCCCCCTCCCCAAAGAGGGGGCTTACTAGATGGCGAGTTTCTGCAACGGCCTCAGCCTCCGACGTGGAACGGGTGTCGGTGGCAATCACGGTTATCCCGTTTACTGCGACACTGTCGCAGTTTACAGAATGACTGCAAAGCAGGCGCACCTCCTGTCCTTTCGAGAAGGCGATACCTGCTATCTCTGCAGCACCTGTGATGTCGTCAGCAATGACTATCATCCCTCTTCCTTCTTACATCTTCCTTTTCCGATAGATGGCCATGCGTGTGGCATAGTCTATCGACAGCGTCATAGCTGAATCGTTAGCAATGCCTTTGCCGGCCACGTCGAAAGCGGTGCCGTGATCCACAGAGACGCGGATGATGGGCAGGCCCAGCGTGATGTTCACACCACTGGCTGAATCCATCTTGCCCGTTTCCTTGTTCCAGTTGAAAGCGCAGACCTTTAGGGGGATGTGCCCCTGGTCGTGGTACATGGCCACACATCCGTCGAACTGGCCGCATTTAGCCTTGGCAAAGATACTGTCAGGGGGTACGGGGCCGTCAACGTCGAAACCACGCTGGCGCAACTCCTCAATGGCGGGGATAATCTCCTCGGCCTCCTCATAGCCAAACATGCCATTCTCGCTGCTATGGGGGTTGAGGCCGGCCACACCGATGTGGGGCTTCTCAATGCCAAACTGACGGCAGGCATCGTCAATGAGTTCTACGCACTCAATGACGCGGGCCTTCTTTACCAGATCACAAGCCTTGCGCAAAGGCACATGGGTCGAGACGTGGATGACGCGGATGTTCTCGTCAGCCAGCATCATGGCATATTTCTTTGTATTCGTAAACGTGGCGTAAATCTCTGTATGTCCGTCGTAGTGATGGCCCGCTAAGTTCAGTGCCTCCTTGTTCAGTGGAGCTGTCACGGTGCCATCCACCTCATTAGCCATCGCTAACTCAATGGCTTTCTTGATATATTGGAAGGCGGCATTGCCGCATTGGGCCTGCACCTTGCCGAACTCGAAGGTGGCGAGGTCGACACACTTCAAGTCGATGACGTCGATGGTGCCGTACTTGAACTTGGCATCTTTCACATGGCTGATGGCATTCACTTGCAGGTCGAAGCCCAACAGTTTGACGGCCTCTTGCATAATGGCAGCGTCGCCAGTAACAACGGGGCGACACTTCTCGTAAGTCTCTTTGCGGTTTAGGGCGCGAACGGTAATCTCAGGACCTATGCCTGCGGGGTCGCCCATCGTGATGGCCAATATGGGAGAGACCCACCCCCGGCCCCTCCCGTGCAGGAGGGGAGATGGTGTTACGTTATTCATTAGTATAGGGAATTATAAATATTTCTTGCGTCTTGTTCTGTTACTTCTCTTGGATTGTTCTTCAGCAGGCGCTGTACCTGCATAGCAGCTTTAGCCATACCTGGTACAGCTGTCTGGGGGATGCCCAGATCGGTCAGTTTCTTGGGAATACCCACGGCTTCAGCCAAGCGATAGATGAACTCAACACCACGCAGGGCCGTCTCTTCGTCGTTAGTCCCTGGTTCACACCCTAAGGCAATCGCTACATCTGCGTGCCGCTTGATATTGGCAGGCATATTGAACTTCAAAACACTGGGAAGCAGGATGGCATTCGACAGACCGTGGGGAATGTGGAACTCGCCACCGAGTGGGTAGCTCAGCGCATGGACAGCGGCCGTATTCACAGGGCCTAAACATAGTCCGCCATACAGCGAACCAAAGGCCAGTGCCTCGCGTGCCTCCACATCCTTGCCATCCTTCACGGCACGCTCCAGATTGGCAGCAATCAGACGAATGCCTTGCAGGGCGTAGATATCGACAGAGGGATGTGCGAACTTGTTGGTGTAGGCTTCGATACAGTGTGTCAGGGCGTCCATACCCGTATCGGCAGTCACTTTTGAGGGTACTGTCCACGTCAGTTTGGGGTCCACGTAAGCGGCATCGGCAATGAGGTAGGGCGATACAATGCCTTTTTTCAGGTGGTCGCGCTCGTCCAGAAGGATGGCATTAGGCGACACCTCGCTGCCCGTTCCCGCCGTCGTGGGCAGACAGGCAAACCACAGGCCGCGTTTCTTGATAAATCCTGGCTGGAACATGTCACTCCCCTCGCCAATCGGAGAGGGGTTGTGGGTGAGGTTTGCCACGAGTTTCGTCACGTCGAGCACGCTGCCACCTCCGATACCCACCACGCTGTCGGCCTTGAACTGTCGGGCTACCTCCAGAATCTTCTTGAAGTCGTTGACGGTAGGCTCAGCCAGGATATTCTGGAATATTTCTATGCTGACACCTGCCGCCTTGAGGTTTACCAATGGCTCTTCAATGAAGGGTAGGATAGGGGGGGCCGTCAGCACCATCAGGCGCTGCAAGCCCATCTTCTTGTAGTCTTCTGTGAATGTCTCGATGCAGCCCGTACCGAATACGATCTTCTGTGGCTGCAATAATGTGATTGCTTTCATATCTTGTTGTTTTGTTATAAATAATAGACGGATACGCGCGTGTAATGTCATCCTTACCCATTAACTTTTCCAGCCAAAATTTGGCTGTTTGCCGCCTTATTCGTAACTTTGCACCAACTTTATCTCATTCAAAAGAGTATGCGTATAAAGGAACTGGATTATTTGAAGGGTGTGATGATCATTCTGGTCATTACCTTCCACTTGGTGTATTTCGAGCATCTCTATCCCTATGCCAAGCAAGTGGTATATACCTTCCACATGCCAGTATTCCTGGTTATTTCGGGCTATCTGATGAACATCAGTAAGAAGTGGGGTGCTTTTATGCTCACAATAGTCGGACTGGTCATACCCTATCTGGTCATGGAGAGTAGCTATACCGTCATGGCCTCGTTGTTGCCTATCAATGAACATATCGATCATCTGACCGCTGGTGTTTTCTTCGACAAGCTGCTGCTCCATCCCTTAGGGCCTTACTGGTATCTGCATACGCTGATACTCTGTGGCTTGACCTATCGTTTGGTCGTAGGGACGACTATCCCCATCATCTCACGCATGATACTGATGGGACTTGTCTACTATTTCTGCTCTTATGTGTTGGGCATCCTCTCGTTTCCGTTGGCTATGTATTTCCTGATAGGGGCTGTCCTGCGCCAAAGTCAGACGGCGTTCACGCGTTTTTTTCTTCCGTCAGCATTCGCCATACTGGCTTTTGCGCTGCTCATCTGTGAACCAGCATATCTGAGTACGGCAACGTTGGGTGGACTCTTCATCGTCTATCTCGTCATCAGTGGTTGCCTTTTCTTATTCAGATATTCCCACCGGACGGTCTTAAACGTCATGGGTTTCTTGGGCAGAAATAGCCTGTTGCTCTACGTCTTCTCGCCGATATTCACGATTCTATGCAAACAGCTGGTGCCTTATTTAGCGTTTGACAAAACGGGCATACTGTTCCTGATAGCCTCGCTCGTGGTCTGCATCAGTGGCAGTTTGGCTATTGGCTATCTGATGGATGTCTTAAGAATATCGCCTTTGTTCTTTAGGAAGCAGCGCGTTGTGTCTCCTTATCTTCCAAATAGCCCCAAATCGTGAGTTCCTTGTCGGCCAGCGGTGTCTTGAAACAATAGCTGGCTACATAGCCAACAACAAGAACGATGAGATGGCTATACACGCCTAACATATATTTATGATGACTGAAGTTCCAGTCACCCAGGTCGAGTAGTGTCTGCTTCACGCCGTCGCCGTCCATGTCCACCTTCGTTGACGTCAGCACGGCATAGGCCGTAAACAGCACAGCTGCAGCAATACCGATATACAGACCTTGCTTGTTGGCCCGACGACTGAACAGTCCGAGGATAAAGATGCCTACGATACCTGCCGAGAAGATAGCATAAAGGGAGAACAGTGCACCCAACACGCCCTCTCCACCCCAGAAAATATATAGGCTGGCCACACCGATGGCACCTGCACCCGAAACCACGACCATCCATTTGCCAAATCGTAGCTGCTGTTGGTCTGTGGCATCCTTACAGAAACGTTTGTAGTAGTCCTGTACGGCAATAGCCGATAGACAGTTCAGGTCAGAGTCGAGTGACGAGATAGCGGCTGCGGCAAGGGCGGCAATGATAAGGCCGCGAATGCCGACGGGCAGTTCATGGGCGATAAAGTAGGGGAAGACCTCGTCGGCCTTGATGCCTTCGGGCAAGAGGGGAGCACCCTGCGCATGGTAATAGGCAAAGAGTGCTGTACCGATGAACATAAACAGGGCCCAGATGGGTACAGACATCAGTACACCGATGTATGCCGCCTTCTTGGCCTCGTGGTCGTTCTTTGCTGCCAGATAGCGCTGTACGATAGTCTGATCGGTGCCATACTTCTGCAAGGCATAGAAGATGCCGTTGAGCACCATCACCAGGAAGCAAAGCTCTGAGAGGCTCCAGTCGTATGGCCCAAAATCTATCTTGTTGTATTCCGAGGCTATACGGAACGTTTCAGCAGGACCGCCCTCAATACCGAACAGCAGGATGGCGATACAGATGATGCCGCCACCGATGAGCAGGAAGCCTTGAGCGACGTCCATCCAGACGATGGCCTCCATGCCACCAAACAGTGTCAGGATAATGATGGTAATGCCCAGCACCAGTACAATGGTATAGATATTGATATTCAGGAAGGTGGCCAGGGCCATCGAGACGAGGAAGAAGACTGTGCCAGCCTTCGAGAAGTGCCCTAACGTAAAGGCAAACGATGAGTACAAACGGGCAAACAGTCCAAAGCGACGCTCGAAGTATTCGTAGGTCGACAAACGTATGACTTTACGGAACAGCGGTACAATGACGCCAATGAGGGCTACCAGCACGATGGGTACCATGAGGCCCTGTACCAGTAATATCCAGTTGCCGGCATACGCAGCGCCGGGGTAGGCGAGAAACGTGACGCTCGAAATCAGTGTGGCAAAGATGGAGATGCCCACAGCCCATGCAGGAATCTTGCCACCGCCTGCAAAGTACTGTGAGGTGTCCTTCTGCTTATGGGCAAAATAGACGCCTGTGCCGATAGCTGCCAAAATGGACAGCAGTACGATGATATAGTCAACCCAATGCATTTACCTTATCTATTATAGTTTGTTCTTCATTGGCGGAAAGGCGAGTCAGTGGCATGAGCATCCACGGTTCGCAGAGACCCTTGGTCTGCATCATCACTTTCAGGGCTGTCAGACTTTGCCCAAGCGTGCGGTCCTTTTGGTAGATTTTGGCAATCTCGTTGGTTTCATCCTGCAAGCGGTTGGCAGTAGCCATATCGCCAGCCACGGCAGCATCGTAGAGTTGCTGGAACATCTCTGGCACGAAGTTACCCGTCGAGGGTACGATGCCGTTACCACCCAGTTCCAATGAGTGTGCCGATTGTGCAGCCCAACCGCAGAAGTAGGCGAAGTCGTCGCGTCCCTGGGCAATCTCGATACACTGTGCCATACGCTCCAAGTCGCGCTCCGAGTCCTTCAAGCCAACGATGTTCGGATGGTCGGCCAGTCGGCGAATGACATCTACGGGAATACTCATGTGTGTCGTGGCCAGAATATTATAGAGCATCAGCGGTCCTGTGATGCAGTCGGCCAGCGTTTTGTAGTATTCGTACATCTGCTCTGGGGTCAGCGTATAATAGGTAGGCAGCGTGGCTACAATGACGTCGGCTCCCAAGGCTGAGTAGATCTCGGCTTGCTGTACCTGCTCGGCAAAGCAGTTGCCTGTGAGGCCGGCATAAATCAAGATACGTTCGTTGGCGGCCTTTACCGCTGTGTCAACGAACAGCTGTCCATCTGCCTGACTGACACTATTGCCTTCACCCGTGGTTCCCATGAGCAGAGGCGATACCTTATTGTCTGCAAAGAAGTTGATGATTCTCTTAATGGCTTCCACGTCGAGTTGTCCGTCCTGAGTGACGGGGGTGACCATTGGCACCACCACGCCGTGATACTTGCTGTTGTTCATATACACTTTAATAGTTTGTCGTTATCTGCTTATATATTAAAGACGTACGAGCTTAGGTTTAGTAATCACTATCGACGAATTGTCTTTTATTAACTATTTTTTGCAAAAAATCTCGTCAAAAACTTTAGGATATTTTAGTTATTATTCGTATCTTTGCAACCGAATCGGATTTTCCAAAACGGAAAACTTTTTGGAAATCCGAAGACGAAAAGTTGTCCAAAACGGAAAACCTTCCCGAAAGACGAACGCCATCAAGTTTGCTTGATTGGCCACGCGACAGGGTGGTTGCCAAAGGTAACCTTAGTCAAACGAGAAAGCTTAATTAAAACCAATAAGATAGAGAAATACATACAATGGAAATTAAAAATTTTACCATTACGAAGCGTGACGGCTCCAAGGATCGCTTCTCTTTAGACAAAATCATGAATGCTATAGTGAAGGCATTCGAGAGTGTTGACGAACCGGCTGACCTCGGAACGGTCTCGAAGATTCTGAGTCATCTGGACATGCACGACGACATCAAGGTGGAAGACATTCAGAACCAGGTGGAAGAGGCGCTGATGCGCGAAGGTTTCTACAAGGTGGCTAAGTCGTTTATCCTTTATCGTCAGGAACACTCTGAAGACCGTGACACACTGGAGAAGATGATGTTCCTCTCTGAGTACACCGAATCCGTCAACGCTGCTACGGGTTCGAAGTACGATGCTAATGCCAATGTGGAGCACAAGAATATTGCCACACTGATTGGCGAGTTGCCCAAATCGAACTTCATCCGCCTGAACCGTCGTTTGTTGGTGGACCGCATTAAGAAGATGTACGGCAAGGAGTTGGCTAACGAGTACATTGACAAGCTGACCCACCATTTTATATATAAGAACGACGAGACATCGCTGGCCAACTACTGTGCCTCTATCACGATGTATCCTTGGCTTATTAATGGTACGACGGCCATTGGCGGCAACTCTACTGCCCCCACAAACTTGAAGTCGTTTGCCGGTGGCTTCGTCAACATGGTGTTCATGGTCAGCTCCATGTTGTCTGGTGCCTGTGCCACGCCTGAGTTCCTGATGTATATGAACTACTTCATTGGCAAGGAATATGGTAAGGACTACTGGCAACATCCCGACCAGCAGGCTGACCTCTCGTTGAAGAAGCGCACCATTGACAAGGTCATTACCGACTACTTCGAGCAGATTGTCTATACCCTCAACCAGCCTACGGGTGCCCGTAACTACCAGGCTGTGTTCTGGAATGTAGCCTACTACGACAAGTACTATTTCCAGAGCATCTTCGGTGAGTTCTATTTCCCCGATGGCTCTCAGCCCGATTGGGATGGTCTCTCTTGGTTGCAGAAGCGTTTTATGAAGTGGTTCAACCAGGAGCGTACCA
>CAMHTW010000009.1 GCA_946188165.1 uncultured Prevotella sp. | reverse complement strand
TCTTGTTGATGAACTGCTTGTAGATATCCATCGTGAAGAGGGTAGAGGTGGAGTTGAACATGGAAGCCAGCGAAGAAATAACGGCAGCAGCCAATGCAGCAAAGCTCAGACCCTTGACAATGGTAGGCGTGAAGTTACGAATCAGGAAAGGATAAGCGTCGTCAGAGCGAGTGATGGAACCGGCCAGCGTCTCGCGCAGACCATCGCACTCAGGAGCATTCATAATGTAGAATGCGCAAACACCGGGGATACATACGATGAAGGGAATCAAAATCTTTAGGAAGGCAGCGAATACCATACCTTTCTTAGCCTCGTCGAGCGACTTGGCAGCCAGACCCTTCTGGATGATGTACTGGTTGAAGCCCCAGTAACCCAGGTTGGTCAGCCACAGCGCACCGAAAATCAGCACGATACCAGGATTGGTAAAGAATGGGTCATCCTGAATAGCAGGGAAGGCTCCTTCATTTCGCGTAACAACCAGATTAAAGTGCTTATCGGCAGGATTCTGCGCCAGATAGTCCTTGATGTGTGTCAAAGCATCCCAGGCACCGCCTAAGCCCATCTCGTCACCGATAACAGAAAGTGCAGCGTAAGCAGTAATCAGACCACCACCAACGAGGAAGGTCACCTGCATCACGTCGGTCCAAGCCACAGAAGCCAGACCACCATAAATAGAGTAGATACCAGCGATGAGGAACAAAGACAGGATGATGCACAGGCGAACTTGGTCAATCTCCATACCTGCCACGTTGACAATCATGTCGGTGGGCAGACCCAGAATCTGCTGGATAGCCAAGGCACCGAGCCAAGCAACTGAAGTCAGGTTAACGAAGACATAGAGAAAAAGCCACAACAGGGAGAATGCCAAACCTACACCCCAGTTGTAACGCTCGCGCAGGAACTGTGGAATAGTAAAGATTTTCTTCTCAATCATCAGAGGCAGGAGGAACTTACCTACTACCAACAGTGTGGCAGCAGCCATCAACTCGTAAGCAGCCTGTGCAATACCTGATGCATAGGCGGAACCTGACATACCAATAAACTGTTCAGCCGAAATGTTTGCGGCAATGAGTGAGGCACCCACAGCCCACCAAGTCAGGGTGTTACCTGCCAGGAAGTAGTCGGCTGACGATTTCTCTTCTCCCTTCTTGGTACGCGACAGGAACAGTCCCATACCAACAAGGATGACAATGTAGACAGCAAAGACCAAATAGTCCGCTGTGGCAAAGCCATTGTTACTTAGCGCTTCAAAAATTTTGTCCATTTGTTAATTGTTTTATTAATTTTGGTTATTCAAATTTTCAATATTCTGTTGGTTACCCTTTACTTTACCGAGAACTTGTAAGCAGCGTGGCTGAAGTACTTCTCGCCGGGATTCAGCACGGGGCTAGCCCACTCGGGATGGTTGGGGCTGTCGGGATACTTCTGGCTCTCAAGGCATACGCTGACGTGCTTGGGATACTTCACACCGTGCTTACGGATGATGTCGGCATCCTTGCCAACGCCCTGGAAGTTACCACTGTAAACCTGTACGCCAGGCTCGTTGGTAAACATCTCCATGAAGATACCAGTCTTGGGGCTGTAGAGTGAGGCACAAACCTGAGTATCGTCGCCCTTGCCGTCCTTATAAGTATTCAGGCAATAGTTGTGGTCGTAGCCGGTAGCGTTCTGAATCTGGTCAAACTGACTGTAAATAGAGTCGCCGATAGCATGCGGTGTGCGGAAGTCCATAGCCGTGCCCTCAACCGGTTTAATTTCGCCAGTAGGAATGTAGAGCTTGTCGCTCGGGGTGAAGTTGTCGGCATTCACATACAGAACCTGATCGTAGGCGGCCTGCGTAAAGTCGCCGCTCAGATTGTAGTAGTTGTGATTGGTCTGGTTGATGATAGTGGGCTTGTCGGTCTCAGCCTCCCAAGTCATATCAAACACGTTGTCAGCGGTCAGCGTGTAAGTTGTCACTGCAGTTACCTTGCCTGGGAATCCATTCTCGCCATCCTCAGCAACGATGGTCAGTTTCAGGATTGAGTCGCCAATCTGCTCGGCGTCATACACCTGATTCATCCAACCCGTAGTGCCACCGCCGTGCAGGCAGTTGGGACCGTCGTTCTTTTTCAACTGATAGGTTGTGTCGCCCAGCTTGAAGGCACCATTTTTAATACGGTTGGCATAGCGGCCTACACTTGAACCGTAGTCAGAAGGAGAATTCAACGTGTCAGCATACTGTGCAATGTTGTCGAAGCCCAGTACGACATCAGTTGGTTTGCCATCCTTGTCAGGAACAACGAGCGAAACGATACGACCACCATAGTTGGTGATACATACCTCCATGCCGTTCGTGTTCTTCAACGTATAAAGCTTGACGGGCTTCTCGTTGATGATGGTGTCAAACTTGGCAGGGTCAAGACCCGATACCGTTAGTACTTTCTGCTCACCAGAAGTACATGCTGAAAACATAGCTACTGCCATGCTTGCAACTGCAAAAACTGCTTTCAAGTTTTTCATTGTTAACAATAGTTTTAGTTAAAGATGCAAATTTTGGTTGTAAAATTACTACTTATTTTCCGAATGACAAAGAAAATAATTAAAAAAAATAGACGTGAGGTGTTATTTTCACACCTTACGTCTATTATTTAACGTTTTCTAACAGTATTTACTGCATATTATGCGCTATTTCTGTCAAAACTTATGCACTTAGCAAATTTTGCGAGAGCCATCGCTGATGACGACATCGTAAACCTTAGGCTCATGACCATACTTCTCGTTGAAGCGCTTCTTGGCATCCTCAATGAATTGACGATAAAGGTCGTTACGTACGAGGTTGATCGTACAGCCACCGAAACCGCCACCCATGATGCGAGAACCTGTCACACCATTCTCCTTGGCAATCTGGTTGAGGAAATCCAATTCCTCACAACTTACCTCGTAGTCCTTTGACAGTCCTTCATGGGTCTGGTACATCAGTTCGCCAACCTTTTCGTAGTCGCCTTCAGTCAAGGCGTCGCATACGGCAAGCACACGATCCTTCTCGCCCAGTACGAACTTGGCGCGGCGATAGTCGTCAGCTCCAATCTCATCCTTGACCTCGTCCAGCTGTTCCCATGTGCAGTCGCGCAGGGTCTCGAACTTAGCCTCAGGATGCTTGGCCTGTATGCATTTGACGACTTTTTCACAAGAGTTGCGTCTATCGTTGTAGGGTGAGCCAGACAGCTGATGCTTTACTACGGAGTCAAGCAATACTAATCGGTAACCATCAGGCTTGAAGGGGAAATATTGGAATTCGCGGCTTCTGCAATCAAGTCGCATCAGACAGCCAGCCTTGCCAAAGACAGAGGCAAACTGATCCATGATACCACAATTCACGCCACAATAGTTATGCTCTGTAGCCTGACCTGCCAATACCATATCCCATTGCGATACCTTATTATCTCCAAACAAGTCGTTCAGTCCGAAGGCGAAGCAACTTTCCATAGCGGCACTTGATGACATACCAGCGCCCAAAGGTACATCGCCAGCAAAAGCAATATTAAAACCTTTAACAGGAACACCTAACTTTCTCATCTCAAGTGCAATACCATAAATATAGCGAGCCCATGATGCGCGTGGACCGTTAGGGTCTGAAAGCTTGAAGTCCACACGGTCCTTCAAGTCGATAGCATAGGCCATCACGGTATCTTCCGTATCGTTGATACGCATCTCTGCCATCACGCCCTTGTCTACTGCACCAGGGAACACGAAGCCACCATTGTAGTCCGTGTGCTCGCCAATCAGGTTGATGCGTCCAGGAGAAGCATAGATGTTACCTGTCTTTCCATCAAAATGCTTGATGAAACGGCTTCTTACAAAATCAACTTCCACCATATAATATAAAGTGAGATGATTACTCAGCTACCCCAAAGCGATAGATAGTCTTCTGCTTGTACTGCTGACCGGGATTCAGCACCACTGACGGGAAGTAGGGACGGTTTGGTGTGTCGGGGAAGTGCTGAGCTTCCAGACAAACAGCCGAACGACGTGGGAAAGTGCATCCATTTGCTCCCTTATAGCCTGTAGCGAAGTTAGCAGTATAGAGCTGCATACCCGGCTCTGTCGTGTAGCACTCCAGCGTACGTCCAGTCTTCGGATCTGTAATACGTGCTGCAAAAGAGAGTTCGCCCTCTTCCTTCTTGTTGAGCACATAGTTGTGGTCATAGCCGTGACCAAACTTAATCTGCTCATTGTCAGCTTCAATCTCCTTACCAAAGGACTTCGGAGTACGGAAGTCGAACGGCGTACCTGCAACCTTCAGGATTTCTCCTGTAGGAATAGCGGTATCGTCAGTTGGCAGATAGAAGTCAGCATTGATCTCGCAAATCTGATCCTCGATAGTAGGGGTGGGGTCTGCAGTACCAGCCAGTGAGAAGAAGGCGTGATGTGTCAGGTTGACGATGGTCTTCTTGTTTGTTGTAGCCAGATACTCAATGACCAGCTCATTCTCGTCAGTAAAGGTAAATTCCACCGTTACATCCAATTCGCCAGTATAACCTTCCTCGCCATACGATGAGATGCGGTGCAGAGCCAACGAACGGGGACCCATCTGACGGGCATCCCATACCTTGCAGTTAAAGCCCTTCTTACCACCATGCAGATGGTTAGGACCATCGTTCAATGCCAACTGATAATCCTTGCCGTTCAATGTGAACTGACCCTTGCAGATGCGGTTACCCCAACGTCCGATTAACGTTGAGAGATAAGGCTCTTTACCACTGGTAAGCTGCTCGATATTAGCATGTCCCTGAATAACGTTACCTACTTTGCCATCCTTGTCAGGAACCATGATAGCACAAATGGCACCACCATAGTTTGAAATAGCAACTTCATAACCCTTGCGGTTCTTCAAAATGTAAAGATCCGTCTTCTTACCATTAATAGTGGTCTGGAAATCCTTGCGATTCAGACCACACAAATTCGCGTTTTCCGTTGTGTTAGCCATATTCGTTTCGTTTATTGGTTAAATAAAAACTACCTGCAAAGTAACCAAAAAAAAACGAGAAAGACGAAAGAAACACTAAAAAAAACGTTTACGAGAGTGTTAAAAACAACTAAATGCAATCTTTGAGGAAATCTCCAACGACGTAAGAAGAACCTCCAACAAAGATGAAATCGTTGGCTGACGCAGAACGGTAAGCTGCTTTATATGCTTCATTTACAGTAGAGTACGCCTTTCCTTCGAGACCGTGTTCTTTGGCTTTTTCCTGTACAATGGTCTCGCTGAGCGCTCTTTTAGTCTTAGCCTTGGTAAAATAGAATTTGGCATGTTTAGGTAGCAAATCGAGTACCTTGTCAATGTCTTTATCGTCCACCATACCGAATACGATGTGCATTTGTTGACAGTGGATATTAGCCAACTGGCGGCTTAAATACAACCATCCACCTACATTATGGCCTGTGTCGCAAACCACCTTGGGCGTCTGATTAACCGTTTGCCAACGGCCCATCAATCCAGTGTACTTACACACATTGCTAATGCCTCTTTCTAATTCCAGGCGGCACATGTCATGTGTCTTTCCTTCAATAACACTTGCCAGATAGCCCAGTTTACGTATTTCTTCAAGTGCATAGAGGGCTGTA
This sequence comes from uncultured Prevotella sp., assembly GCA_946188165.1. Lineage (GTDB taxonomy): Bacteria > Bacteroidota > Bacteroidia > Bacteroidales > Bacteroidaceae > Prevotella. The sequence goes on along the minus strand of CAMHTW010000009.1, from coordinate 84,388 downwards.
TTCATGTTCTGCTTCTGATAGATGCCACCCAAGTCGCCATCCATTTCGCCCATGAGTTTCATGCGATAGTGCATACCGCCTTCAGTCCGTGGTTCGGCACTCAGTACTTCCGGCTCATCATCAGCAAAGACAATTGGTGCATTCATTTCACGAGCCTTGGCTTCAAACACGGGGCGTGTCTCGGCATCCGACTCACCAATCACTACAGGCGTACCTTTTTTAATAATACCAGCCTTCTCCCCAGCAATCTTTGCCAGTGTGTCGCCCAAAAATTGGGTGTGGTCGAAACTGATGTTGGTGATAACGCTGACCAGCGGCTGAATGATGTTGGTGCAGTCCAATCGTCCGCCCAATCCCACTTCTACAATGGCAATATCGACTTTCTTTTCCTTGAAATATTGGAAAGCCATTGCTGTAGTGACTTCAAAGAACGACGGATGCAGAGGTTCAAAGAATGAACGTTGTTCTTCAACGAACTTCACAACATATTGCTGACTGATAGGTCTTCCGTTGACACGAATGCGCTCGCGGAAGTCAACAAGATGTGGTGAAGTGTAGAGACCTACGTTATAGCCACACTGCTGCAAGACAGAGGCAATGGTATGCGACACGCTGCCCTTACCATTGGTACCACCCACATGGATGCTCTTGAACGACAAGTGGGGATGTCCCAAATGTTCGTCCAGCGCCAGTGTATTGCTCAATCCTTCTTTATAGCCAGATGCCCCTTGTCGTTCGAACATGGGCATCTGATTATAGAGGTACTCGCAAGTCTCTTTGTAATTCATGCTTAACTGAAATAGTTCTTGAATTTCTGGAAGATGCTACGTTTCGTCGCAGCATCGCCCTTGAAATTATCGCTCTGACGGAACTTCTCGATGGCTTCCTTCTCTTCGCGCGACAGTGTCTTAGGCACGTAAACGCTCACGTTTACCACCAAGTCACCATTGCCGCGTCCATACCCTTGTACGGCAGGCAGCCCTTTTCCTCTCAGTCGTAAAGTCTTGCCAGGTTGCGTTCCAGCTTCCATCTTTACCTTCAAACGGGTTCCTTCAATAGTCGGTATCTCAACATCACCGCCAAGAGCAGCAGTAGGGAAGTCGAGCAGCAGATTGTATATCAGGTCGTTGTTGTCACGAACGAAGTTCTCGTTTTCTTCTTCCTCGATAAACACCTGGATATCGCCATTGATACCCTTGTGCCGACCAGCATTACCCTTGCCGGGAACATTGACAACCATACCTTCGGCAACTCCAGCAGGAATCTTGATTTCTACTACTTCCTCACCTTTCTCGATACCCGTACCGCCACAGTGCTTACACTTGTTCTTGATGACCGTTCCCTCGCCACCGCAGGTAGGACAAACGCCTTGTGTCTGCATCATACCGAAGATGCTCTGTGTCGTGTGGGTAATGACACCAGAACCATGACACGTAGGACACTGGTCGTTGGTGCTGCCAATTTCGGCACCTGTACCGTGACAGTGGGTACAGGTAATGTCCTTACGTACCTTGAATTTCTTGGTAACGCCATGAGCAATCTCCTGCAACGACAGACGAACTTTCAGACGCAGGTCAGAACCACGGTGTTTCTGAGGACCGCGCTTCGCGCCCCCAAAACCACCAAAACCAGCATGTCCACCAAAAATGTCGCCGAACATCGAGAAGATGTCGTCCATATTCATCGAGCTACCGCCAAACGGGTCGAAGCCACTGCCACCCATGCCGCCAGGGCTATTGAATCCGAATGTGTCATACTGCTGACGCTTCTGAGGGTCGTGCAGTACGTCGTATGCCTCGGCTGCCTCCTTGAATTTCTCCTCAGCCTCCTTGTTGCCAGGGTTACGGTCAGGGTGGTATTTGATGGCGATAGTGCGATACGCCTTCTTAATCTGGTCCTCTGTGGCGTTCTTATCAACGCCAAGCACCTCATAATAGTCTCGTTTCTGTGCCATTTCTTCTTACATCTTACATCTTACTTCTTACATCATACATCATACATCATACATCAGACATCCGACATCTTACTGTCCTACTGCCACTTTGGCGTGGCGAATCACTTTATCATTCAGCTGATAGCCTTTCTGCAGACAGTCAATGACCTTGCCCTTCTTGTCGTCGCCCATGCCAGGCACCATGGCCACAGCCTCATGAACATCGGTATTGAAATCGGCATTCTCTGTCTCAATCTCCTTGACACCCAGACCTTCGAGGGCTTTGACAAACTTATTGTAGATAAGCTCCATGCCCTCACGCAACACCTGTGGGTCATCGGTCTTTGCACCATTCTCGATGGCACGTTCCATATCGTCAATGATGGGCAGGATGGCACTGACGGCCTTCTCGCCACCATTCAGAATAAGCTCTGCCTTCTCCTTCAGCGTACGTTTGCGGTAGTTGTCAAACTCGGCGGTCTTGTAAAGCATCTGGGTCTTCAGCTGCTCAATCTCAGCCAAAGCTTTCTCCAGCGGATCTTTTTCTTCTTCAGGCTCTTCTGCGGGAGCATCAGTGGCTGCAGCTTCGTCAGCGACTGAATCGCTGGCCACAGTTTCGCTGGCCACAGTATCCTGCAACTCTTCCTCCTCTTGATTCAATATTTCTTCTTCTGTCATAGCTACTATTATTAAATGTTTTGCTAAGCCCTATGCAAATTCCGTGCCAATTATCAATTATCAATTGTTAATTATCAATTGGCGCCAGCATAAAGCTCTGCTTTCTTCTCCTTGATGCTCTCGTCGTAGATGTAGTCATCGTATGTGGTCAGCTTGTCGATGGTGCCCTTAGGCGTCAGTTCGATGATGCGGTCTGCCACAGTATTGATAAACTCATGGTCGTGCGAGGCAAAGAGGATATTGCCCTTAAACTGTATCAGGTTGTTGTTGAAAGCCTGGATTGACTCCAAATCCAAATGGTTGGTAGGCGTGTCGAGAATCAGACAGTTGGCATTCTTCAGCTGCATGCGGGCTATCATACAACGCATCTTTTCGCCTCCAGAGAGTACACAGACTTTCTTCTGGATGTCCTCGTCCTTGAACAGCATGCGACCCAAGAACGACTTCATCATTACCTCGTTGCCTGTACCAAACTGACTGAGCCAGTCTACGAGATTCATCTCCGACTGGAAGAACTCGGTATTGTCCAAAGGCAGGTAAGCTGTCGTAATGGTGACGCCCCATTTATACGTGCCGGCATCTGGCTCGCGATTGCCGTTTATAATCTCGAAGAGTGCCGTCATAGCCTTGGGGTTGTGTGACAAGAAGACAGTCTTCTGACCCTTCTCAATCGTAAAGTTCACATTGTCGAACAATACCGTTCCGTCAGCATCCAGAGCCTTCAGGCCTTCAACTTCCAGAATCTGTGTGCCAGGCTCGCGTTCCATCGAGAAGATGATGCCAGGATACTTACGTGTAGAGGGTGTGATTTCCTCGACATTCAATTTCTCCAACATTTTCTTACGCGAGGTGGTCTGCTTCGACTTTGCCACATTGGCAGAGAAACGGCGGATGAACTCCTCCAACTGCTTGCGCTTCTCGTCAGCCTTCATCTTCTGGTTCTGAGCCTGACGCAGGGCCAGCTGCGAACTCTCATACCAGAATGAATAGTTACCCGAGAACAGCGTTACCTTGCCGAAGTCGATATCAACGGTCTGGGTGGATACAGCATCCAGGAAGTGACGGTCGTGGCTGACAACCAGAACACATTGTTCCAAGTTCGACAGGTATTCCTCCAACCATTGAACGGTATCGAGGTCGAGGTCGTTGGTAGGCTCGTCCAGCAACAGGTTGTCGGGGTGTCCGAACAGAGCCTTAGCCAGCATCACGCGCACCTTCTCGTTATTCGATATGTCTGCCATTTGGGCATAGTGCTGTTCCTCCTTGATGCCCAAGTTCTGCAACAACTGCGCAGCTTCGCTCTCAGCCTCCCAACCGTTCATCTCGGCAAAGGCCATTTCCAACTCAGCAGCACGATTGCCGTCTTCCTCGGTCATTTCTTCCTTAGCATACAGAGCTTCGCGCTCCTTCATGTTCTGCCACAGGGGCTGATGTCCCATCAGCACGGTGTTCATCACTGAAAACTCATCGTACTTAAAGTGGTCCTGCTCCAGCACCGACATACGCTCGCCGGGCAGCATCTCAACGGTTCCCTTGTTGGGTTCCAGCTCGCCACTAATAGCGCGCAGCAGGGTTGACTTACCGGCACCGTTAGCACCGATAATACCATAAATGTTACCACTCGTAAACTTCAGATTGACGTCCTTGTATAACGTCTTTTTTCCAAACTGGATAGCCAGATTTGTGACTGTTATCATCTCTTCTTTATACCTTATTATATTATTAGCGGCTGCAAAGGTACGAAAAAGTAGGGTAAAACGCAAATTTTCTCTTAATTTTAAAATATAAACACTAAACTTTTAGTATCTTTGCACCCATGAATACGCCATATTACATGATTGAAGAGCAAAAGTTGCGTCGCAATCTGGCTCTTATTAGCAATGTCGCACGTCGCACGGATTCTGAGTGGATACTGGCTTTCAAGGCTTTTGCCCTTTGGAAGACCTTTCCCATTTTCCGTGAATACATAAAGGCTACCACTGCCAGCTCGCTCTCTGAGGCCCGCCTGGCTTTTGAGGAGTTTGGCTCTAAGGCGCACACCTTCTCGCCAGCCTATAAGGATGACGAGATTGACGACATTATTCGCTGTTCCAGTCATCTGACGTTCAATTCCCTCTCGCAATACGAACGTTATCATAGTCGGGCAGGGGAGTGTTCGCTGGGCCTGCGCGTCAATCCTGAATACAGCGAGGTGGGCACGTTACTCTATAACCCCTGTGCCCCAGGTACGCGCTTTGGGGTTAGTGCCGACCAGTTGCCCGACCAGTTGCCTGCCGACATCCGCGGCTTCCATTGCCACTGCCATTGTGAGAGTGGTTCTGATGTGTTCGAGCGTACGCTCCAACATATCGAGGACAAGTTTGCACGTTGGTTCTCGCAGATTGAGTGGATCAATTTCGGTGGCGGTCATCTAGTGACGCATGCCGACTACGACATTGAGAGACTGGTACGTATCATGCAGGGCTTCCATAGTCGCTATCCGCACCTGAAGGTTATCTTCGAGCCGGGCAGCGCCTTTGCCTGGCAGACGGGTTCGTTAGTAGCTAGCGTCGTCGATGTGGTCGAGGACAAGGGCATCTGCACAGCTATTCTCGATGTCAGCTTTACTTGTCACATGCCTGACTGTCTGGAAATGCCCTACTATCCCGATGTCCGCGGTGCCGAACATGTTGATGAAAACAATTCCCAATTCGTTTACCGCCTTGGCGGCAACAGCTGCTTGGCAGGCGACTTCATGGGTTACTGGCGTTTCCCCCGCGAGTTGCAGGTGGGCGACGAAGTCATCTTCGAGGACATGATCCATTACACCACCGTCAAGACCAATATGTTCAACGGTATCACGCATCCGTCGTTGACTATGCTTCATGCTGACGGGCGGTTGGAACTGCTGCGCCGCTTTACCTACGAGGACTATCGGGATCGCATGGACTAAAGACATTTACCGATTTAAGAATTTACCATTTACTAATTGCAAACAAAACCATTATGAAAAGAATCATTCTCAGTCTTGTGACTATGTTGATCATGTGCGCCACCGCTCAGGCACAGCGCCTGGTGTCGGTAAAGAACTACGGTGCCAACTGGCAGAAGAACATGATTACGCTGAAGAACAAGCCCAACGGCACCATCTACCGCTTGCGCGTAGAGAAGCAGAACGAGTATTTGCCACGTGGCGAAGAGGCCAAGGACCTTGAACAGTTCATCTCCGAGCGTATCGACATCGGCTGGCTGGCACTCTATCGCCGCTCCGCTGGTGACCAGAACTACAAGTTCATCGTAAAAATCTACGATAAAGACGAGAAGCCACTCTATACCATCGACCTCGGACAGGTTTCTGACAACAACTACTGCGAGGTACAGGATGTCCGCTGGGATAACGATACCCACAACCTGCTGTTCAACATGGCTTGTCCCAGCTATGCCAGCGGCGTCAATGGCAAGGGCTCCAAGCTGCATTGCTACAATCCTGAGCGTCGCGAGATGGTGTGGTCAACCGACTGGCTCACCAGTAACGACATCTTTATCCTCGATTCCAAGTTCGTGTTCTGTTCGTATGGTTTTACCAGCGAGAAGAAGTTCCTCTTCATGCTCGACAAGTACACGGGCAAGATTTACAGCAAGTTGCCCTTTACCTATAAGGTGGAATACCTGGAGCTGCAAACCGAACAGAACGGACGCGAATATTTGTATGCTATGGACTACAACGACCACTTGTATAAATTTTATGTCGAGGGTGCCAAAACGGTAGCCGAGAATGGCAAAGTGTTTACGGTAGTCTATGCCGAAAGCGACGATGGCTTCCTGAACGTCCGCTTATCACCCTCGATGAAAGGGGAAATTGCCACAAAGCTATGGATGTTAGACCACGGGTTGGGTCGTGGCGTCTTGCTGGAGAAAGGCAAGCAGTGGAGCAAGGTTAGCGTCGATGGCATCGAGGGCTGGGTCTATACCAAGTATTTGGGGCAGATGACGTGGATGGCTGGCAGCGGGCCTAAGATTGTGGCTAACAAGAATGCCGTCATCTATTGCGAGGACAATGCCGAGGGGACGCTCAAGCCCTTCTACACCATCCCGAAGGGTACCATCATTGCCGACACCTTCTTTGAGCATTCCTTTGACGGTGTGGAATACTACGAACTACGCACAGGCCACGATTACCTCTTTGTTAAGAAGACTGACGTCATAGTGAAGTAAGTTCTATATTGACTATTGATTATTATAATTTATGGTAGAAATTTGTGATAGTGCTGCGTTGAAAGCAAAAAAAGAAAAATATCAGCTGCTCACGGAGCAGATTAGTGCTTTGATAGAAGGAGAGACGGATAGTGTGTCAGTAATGGCTAACGTTTGCAGTGCCATTCATGACGCGATGGGCTTCTTCTGGACAGGCTTTTATAGGGTAAACAATGGCGAGCTGATACTTGGCCCGTTTCAGGGGCCTGTAGCCTGTATGCACATTGGCTATGGTCGTGGTGTATGTGGAACGGCATGGAAGGAACAACAAACCATCGTTGTTCCAGATGTTGAGCAGTTTCCAGGACACATAGCTTGTAGCAGCCTCTCACGTTCGGAGATTGTTGTCCCCGTTTTTGATCAAGATGGTAACGTTGTGGCCGTCCTTGATATTGATAGCAAGGAACTGGCCACATTTGACGATACGGATAGAGTCTTTCTGGAAGGTATCTGCAAGATGATACCTGCACCGCCATGCGGGCTTCAGGCAAAATGAATCTTATTGGATGGCCATGAAGGCTTGCATGAACTCGTTGAGTTTTAACAGACCGTAAGAGCCAGACACACAGGACGCCTCGTCGTATTGCTGAACGCTGTCTGGCTCGATGCCACGATGCCATATGAGGAAAGGAACGGGCTGACCTACATGGACGCGCTGTTCAACAGGTGTCAGGTGGTCGGGGAGTACGGCAATGCATACTGGTTCATTCCAAGTAGCCACTTTGTTATAAATAGGAGCGATAAGGCGCTGGTCGAGATACTCAATGGTCTTCAGCTTCAACTCAAGGTCACCATCATGACCAGCCTCGTCGCTTGCCTCGACATGAACAAACACGAAATCATCCTTTTCAAGGGCCTCGATGGAAGCCTGGGCTTTACCTTCATAGTTGGTATTGGCAAGTCCTGTGGCACCTGGTACTTTGATGATGCGCAGACCGGCATATTTGCCGATGCCTTGAATGAGATCGACAGCCGAGATAACGGCGCCACTCTTAATGGCTGCATACTGCTCCATCAGCGTTTCCATAGACGGACGATAGCCGCCACTCCAAGGCCAGATGCTGTTGGCCTGACGCTCCCCGCGCTTGGCTCTTTCGATATTGAAGGGATGCTGGGCAAGCAGTTCCTGAGACTTCAGTATCATCTCGTTGATGAGGTCAGCAGTTTCTTGCGGAGAGAGTCTTTTCGCAGAATCCGTATTCTCTGTGGCTTCTGGTTTCACCAGTAGCGGGCGCCATTCTTCGTTAGGGTGATCATGGGGTGGGGCACAAGTGATGTGTTTGTTGCCGCCCTTGATGACCAACAAATGGCGATATTGAATTCCGCAGATGAATTTCACGCGTTCGCAACCCTCGCGTTCGTTGATGGGTTTAGCGAGGTTTTCATTGAGATAGTCAATCAGTACACGGGCATCATCCGTCTCAAGATTGCCACCGTTATGGGTGATAATCTTGCCGTCCTCCAAAGTGATGATATTACAGCGAATGGCAAAGTCATCATCCGCCATTTCGTAACCTATACTTGCAGCCTCCAAGGGTCCACGACCTTCATATACTTTGTTCAGGTCGTAGCCGAGAATGGCGGTATTGGCCACCTCTGAACCTGGAGGAAAACCTTCGGGCACGGTAATGAGTCGTCCACAACGACCTTCGCGTGCCAACTGGTCCATCATGGGTTTATGGGCATATTGCAACAAGGTCTTCCCACCGAGTCTTTCAACAGGCAGGTCGGCCATGCCGTCACCCAAAATAATAATATGTTTCATAGTGGAAAAAGGCTGGACGGCAGAACCGTCCAGCACACTATTAAATATTAGCGATTGACATGATATTGGCGAAGACACCAGCAGCCGTTACAGCAGCACCGGCACCATAGCCTTGGATTAGCATAGGGTACTCCTTATAGCGCTCGGTGGTCAAGAGCACGATGTTGTTCGAGCCTTCGAGGCCGTAGAAAGGATGACCATAAGGCACTTCCTTCAAGGCAACGCTAGTTTTGAACGACGAAGGATCGTTCTCGTCTGCTTCCATCGTAGCCACGAAGCGCCAGCGCTTGTTTTCAGCTTCCAGCTTCTGACGACGAGTCTCGAAGTCGGCATCCAGTTCGGGAAGACGCTTCCAGAAGTCGTCGAGGCTGCCCTCGAAGTAACTGTCGGGCACAAAGAGGTGCTTCTCCACATCGTCTTGCTCTACCTTGTAGCCTGCCTCACGAGTCAGAATGACCAGCTTGCGTATCACATCCGTACCACTGAGGTCAATACGTGGGTCGGGCTCAGAATAGCGTTGCTCTTTGGCACGACGAACGGTCTCAGAGAAAGGCACATCGGCAGCAATCTCATTAAAGATAAAGTTAAGCGTACCAGAGAGGATAGCCTCGATTTTCAGTATCTTATCGCCTGAGTTACACAGGTCGTTGATAGTACCGATAATGGGAAGACCAGCACCAACGTTGGTCTCATAACGGAACCACACACCACGGTCACGAGCTGTCTGTTTGAGTTTTAGATAACTGTCATAGTCACCAGAAGCAGCAATCTTGTTGGCAGCTACAACCGATATGTTATGCTCTAAGAAGGTCTGGTAAAGCATTGCAATCTGACGGCTGGCCGTACAGTCTACAAAGACGCTATTAAAGATGTTCATCTTGACGATTTCGTCGCGCATGTGATCGGTGTTGGCAGGAAAGCCCGCACGTAACGTCTTTTCGTAATTATCAAGATCGATACCGTCGCGATCCAGCACAAAATTATCTACATCGCTGATACCGACCACATTCAGCTTCAGACGACGCGATTGCATGAGGAACTGCTGCTGGGTACGAATCTGTTCGAGCAACATGCCGCCAACAGTACCGATACCGCAAATGAAAAGATTCAGCACCTTGTATTCTGACAGGAAGAACGAGTCATGAAGCACGTTAAGTGACTTGCGCAGGAATTTGCCGTCAACCACAAACGAAATGTTCGTCTCGGAAGCACCTTGGGCGCAAGCAATCACGGAGATACCAGAACGTCCCAAAGTACCAAACAGCTTACCGGCAATACCTGGTGTCTGCTTCATATTTTCACCCACTATAGCAATAGTAGCTAAGCCACTTTCCACCTGCATGGGGAACATTGCGCCCGTCTCAATCTCCTTGGCAAATTCAGCATTCAACACCTCTGCAGCAGCTGCAGCATCCTCGTCGCGTACACCAATAGAAGTAGAGTTCTCAGACGAAGCCTGTGATACCATGAATACGCTGATGCCCTTGTTTGCAAGGGTTGTAAAGATACGGCGATTGACACCAATCACACCTACCATTGAGAGACCCGTCACAGTAATAAGCGATGTGCCCTTAATGCTCGAAATACCCTTAATAGGTTTCTGGTCGTTCTCAATTTTAGACTTAATCAATGTACCTGGATGTTCAGGATTGAAGGTATTTTTAACCTTGATGGGTATATTCTTGACACAAACGGGATAAATCGTTGGGGGATAGATGACCTTGGCACCAAAGTTACAGAGCTCCATGGCCTCTACATAAGAGAGTTCATTGATAGTATAGGCTGTCTTGATAACCTTTGGATCAGCAGTCATGAAGCCATCGACGTCGGTCCAAATCTCCAATACTTCTGCATTCAGAACTGCAGCAATGATAGAAGCTGTGTAGTCAGAACCACCACGTCCCAAGTTGGTAGTCTCGTGGCTGTCACGGTCACGGGCAATGAAGCCGGGTACTACATACACGTTCTTTTCGCTGATGTTCTCGAAAGCTTTTTTTACCAGTTCGGTAGTCAAATCGGCATCAATCACGTGCATGCCCTGTTTATCCCACGTACGGATAAAGTCACGGCTGTTCATGCGGATGCCGTTCTTAATCATTGCAGCTACGATATGAGAACTCAGACGCTCACCGTAAGAGACGATGGTATCAGCTGTCTTCTCGCTCAAGTCGTGAATCAGGTACACACCATAGAAGATACTCTTCAACTGGTCGAAGAGCTGATCTACATTATTAAATAAGTCTATGCGCTTTTTATCATCCGTAATGATGGCCTCAATCATCTGGTGGTGGCGTGTCACCATCGCGTCAAACTCCTCACGATAGTGTTCATCGCCCTGCTTGGCCATCTGTGATGTGGCGATCAGTTTGTCGGTGATGCCGTTAAGTGCACTTACTACTACTACGACAGGTTGCGTCCGAGCCTCTGTCTCCACAATTTTCTTCAAGCTAAGAATGCTTTTTACGGAACCTACGGACGTTCCGCCGAATTTCATTACTTTCATATTTCTATGCAATTTACCTTACCACCGGTACCCCAAAACAAGCGGGGACTACTCCAATGGCGCTGCAAAGGTAATGCAAATATAACAAAATACCAAAAGAAATTTGACTTTTCTTTTGGTATCATGCTTATATTGTTACCTATGACCGACTAAATCTCGTCACTCATATAGCCTTTCGGCAGTCGTCGACAGTTATACTGTGAAGCCATAATCTCGCCGTATGCACCTGCCGAACGGATAGCCAGCAGGTTGCCGCGATGTGTACGATTCAAGTCAATCTGCTTGGCAAAAACGTCCGTCGATTCACAGATAGGACCTACAACGTCGTAGGTGTCTGGCTCCTCTTCGCTGCTGATGTTTTCTATCTTGTGATAGGCTTGATAAAGGGCAGGACGAATCAGGTCAGTAAAACCGGCATCGACGATGGCAAACTTCTTGACAGAGCCTTCTTTAATATATAAGGTACGCGTAATGAGCGAGCCACACTGGGCAACGACAGCACGCCCCAGTTCAAAGTGAAGTGTCTGACCAGGACGCAGTTTCAACTTCTTGGCATAGGTGTCAAAGTATGACTTGAAATCGGGAATGCTAACGCGATTGGGGTGCTGATAGTCGACGCCCAAACCGCCACCGACATTGATGTGCTCGACCTGAATCTGGTGGCGTTCCAGTTCCATTTGCAGATCGTTGACACGGTTGCAGAGGGCTTCGAAATCGCCCATATCCAAAATCTGTGAACCAATATGGAAATGCAGACCAACCACCTTAACATTAGCCATGCTTTGGGCCTCCTCGATGACTTTCAGCATGTCGCGCATATCAATGCCGAACTTGTTCTCGGCCAACCCCGTCGTGATATTAGCATGGGTATGGGCTCCCACATTAGGGTTCAGGCGGAAAGCTACACGGGCCACCTTGCCCTTGGCTGCAGCCAACTCGTTAATAACCTCAAGTTCTGGAATACTCTCTACATTGAAACAGAAAATGTCGTTGTCCAGTCCGAGATTGATTTCCCAGTCGCTCTTGCCTACGCCAGCAAAAACGATCTTACTGCTTGGGAAACCTGCTTTGACTGATGCCTCTATTTCGCCACCGCTCACGCAGTCGGCACCAAGACCGGCCTCGCGGATGATGCGAAGAATCCTGGGGTTGGCATTAGCCTTGACAGCATAGTGTACGCAGAAACCCTCATGCTTTTGGGCTTCGCTGTTAATAACACGGAGCGTTTCTCTCAAGAGCTCCGTGTCATAGTAATAGAACGGCGTCTGTATATCCTGAAACTTCGCCGTTGGAAATTGTCCTTTTGTCATTGTGTTGGTATCGGTTTAGTTAAAGAGCATATCGCTCAAACTCTGCAGTGCACGTTTCTTGTCTTCCTCACGAATCAGGAACGAGATGTTGTAGTTCGAGCCACCATACGAAATCATGCGAACAGGAATATTCTTCAGTGCATCCATTACCTGCGTTTCGAAACCGATATTCGACCAATCAAGGTCGCCTACGACACAGATGATGCACATGCCGGTATCAACAGTTACCGTACCATACTTCTTCAGCTCGTCAACAATCTCGCCAAGATGGGCCGAATTGTCAATAGACATTGAAACACCGACCTCCGAGGTGCATACCATATCGATAGGTGTCTGATAGCTCTCAAAGATTTCAAACACCTTGCGCAGGAAGCCAGTAGCCAACAACATGCGTGACGATTTAATCTTGATGGCAATGATATTGTCTTTTGCTGCCACAGCCTTAATCTTACCATATTCGGTCTGGTTCGAGATGGTTGTACCCTCAGCATCGGGCTCCATGGTGTTCAGCAGACGAACGGGAATACCGCTGTACTTAGCTGGCTGAACGCAGGTGGGGTGCAGAATCTTAGCACCAAAGTATGCCAACTCGGCAGCCTCTTCGAAGTGCAGCTGATGAACGGGCTGTGTCTTGTCAACCACACGCGGGTCGTTGTTATGCATACCGTCAATGTCCGTCCATATCTGAATCTCCTCAGCATTGATAGCAGCACCTATCAATGATGCGGTATAGTCAGAACCACCACGTTGCAGGTTGTCAATTTCACCATAGGCATTACGGCAGATGAAGCCCTGCGTGATATATACCTGCTGACCCTCGTTCTTCTCCATAATAGCAGCCAGTTTCTCCTTGATATATACGGGATCAGGCTCAGAATTCTTGTCTGTACGCATAAAGTCGAGGGCATTGAGCAGTACGGCCTTGATGCCCAGTTCCTGCATATAGGCTACTACCATATTGGTGGAAATCAGTTCGCCTTGAGCCACAATACTTTTCTCCTCAAAACTGGTAAACAACTCCTTTGTAAACGAGCGCAGATAGTTCATTTCAGAAGTCAGGAACTCACGGATTTGAGCCTTCACAGCATCAGTAGAGTAGAGCTCATCAATGTGCTTCAGATACTTGCGCTCCAACTGGTTAATGACCTCATTGGCTCCCTCAGGATTCTTCTTGTAGAGATAGTTTGAGATTTCCACCAATGAGTTGGTGGTACCCGACATTGCTGAGAGCACAACAAATACAGGTTCACCTGACTTGGTTACTAACTTGGTTACTTCTTTCATGCGAGCCGGTGATCCTACCGACGTGCCGCCAAATTTCATTACTTTCATTGTATCTTTATTTTTATCTTTAATCTTTCATCTTTAATTATTCATCTTTCACCTACATTGACAGGTCTTCACGAGTGGAGTAGTCGACTGCCTGTTGTGCAGAAACCTCTTCCTCTTCGGTAAGAGCCATCTTGTTGTAGTCGTTGGTAATTTCCTCCAGTCGATGGTCAATACAGCGATACACAATACCTGGATATTCATCGAGTAGGGGAATGTTATGCGTTGTCATGACAACAGCCGTACCCGACTGTGTGACCTGGCGTAACAGACTAATGATGTGCGCTGCTGTATCTGGATCCAGATTACCCGTAGGCTCATCGGCAATGATAATTTTAGGATGGTTCAGCATAGAACGGGCAATAGCAACACGCTGCTGCTCACCACCTGACAATTCATGTGGGAAACGGTCGGCATATTCTTGTAGCTCCACATCCTCCAAAACATCGTTGATGCGTTCTTCTATCTCCTGCTTATCTTTCCAACCAGTCGCTTTCAGCACGAAAGCAAGGTTATCGTGAACTGTACGGTCGCTCAGCAACTGAAAGTCCTGAAAGATGATGCCCATCTGACGACGCAAAGCAGGCACATACTTACGCTTCAAGCCACGTAGGTCATGATTCAACACTATAGCATTCTCAGCCTCGTTAAGGTCTAGTTCGAAGTAGAGCGTCTTTAACAGCGAACTCTTACCAGAACCCACACGACCAATGATGTAAATGAATTCGCCTTCATCTACATGGAAGTCTACATCTTGCAATACGGGGGTACCGTCTTGCTGAATGATGTTTGCTTTCTTATAATCAATAAGCATAATTCTTTGATATTTATTGCGGAAGCAAATTATTCACTATTCACTCTTCACTTCATCGTACCTGCAGCCTTGGCCTCACGACGCTGCTTATCCCAGTTAGGGTCATGGCGACGATGCAACTCTTCTGCCACATCCTCGATATTCAAGCCCTTTTCTGCTAAAAGAACAATCAGATGGTAGAGCAGGTCACTGGCCTCATAGACCAAGTGTTCCTTAATACCATTAGTGGCCTCAATAACAGTTTCCAACGCCTCTTCGCCTACTTTCTGGGCTATCTTGTTTACACCGTCCTTAAAGAGTTTTGTGGTGTACGATCCCTCAGGCATCTGCTGTTTGCGCTTGTTGATGAACGCCTGTAATTCAGAAAGGAAGAGTAGGGGATTACCCTCGTTTTCCTCGCCCCAGCAGGTGTCTGTCCCAGTATGACAAGTAGGACCTATTGGATTTACGCGAACCAACAACGTATCTTCGTCGCAGTCAACTTTCATGTCTACCAGGTTTAAGAAGTGCCCTGACGTCTCACCCTTAGTCCATAATGTCTGACGTGTACGGCTCCAGAAGGTCACATGACCCGTATCAAGCGTCTTCTGATAGGCTTCTTCGTTCATAAAACCTAACATCAGCACCTGACGGGTTGTCGCATCTTGTATGATGGCAGGCACCAAGCCGCCCATCTTCTCGAAATCTATTTTCATATTCTTACGTTTATTCCTTCTTGTCTTAAGTATTGTTTCAGTTCTGGAACGGGTATCTCGCCAAAGTGGAATACTGAAGCAGCCAAAGCAGCATCAGCATGTCCTTCTGTAAACACGTCACGGAAATGCTCTTTCTTTCCCGCGCCACCACTGGCGATGATAGGTATCGATAGTGTATCAGCCAATTCGCGTAGCGCCTCGTTGGCATAACCGTTCTTCGTACCATCATGGTTCATCGAGGTGAAAAGTATTTCGCCTGCACCTCGTTCCTGCGCCTCACGAGCCCATTCAAACAAGCCTCGTTCCGTACGTTCGCGACCTCCCTTCAGGTAGCAATGCCACCCGTCTTCATCCAGACGGGCATCAATGGCAACGACACAAACCTGGGAACCAAAACGGCTGGTGATCTCGTCTATCAGTTCTGGGCGACGTATGGCAGCGCTATTCACACTTACCTTATCAGCTCCCGCATAGAGCAGACGCTCAACATCCTTCAGTTCGTTGATGCCACCACCAACCGTAAACGGTATATTCAGTGTCTGAGCTACTTTCGTTACCATTTCTGTGAACGTCTTACGACCTTCAAACGAAGCAGTGATATCAAGGAAACATAGCTCGTCAGCACCCTGCTCTGAGTAAGCTTTACCTAACTCTACAGGGTCACCAGCACTTCGCAGATTCACGAAGTTGATGCCTTTAACGGTCTCGCCGTCCTTGACATCCAAACAGGGTATTATGCGTTTTGCCAGTCCCATAGTTCTTGCAGATTAATTTTTCCTTCATAAATGGCCTTGCCAAATACAACAGCAGGAATGCCTGCAGCATCCAATGCCAGGATGTCATCCATGGAAGACACGCCTCCACTGGCTATCAGATGTAGCTCAGGATAAGTCTCCATCACCTTTTTGTAAAGGTCGATAGCAGGACCTGCCAAGGTGCCGTCTTTCGAAATCTCCGTGCAAAGCACCTTGCTGACACCAGCATCTATATATTTCTTAAGGAAGGGTAGGAGGTCTTCGCTTGAATCTTCTTTCCAACCATTAATGCTGATACGCCCATTCCGAACGTCAGCCCCTAAGATAATGCGTTTAGCACCATATTTCTCAAGCCACCCCATAAAGCGTTCAGGCTCTGTGACAGCTATCGAACCGATGGTAACCATCGTGGCGCCACAACGGAAAGCCTCTTCAATATCTTCGTCTGTCTTGATGCCACCTCCGAAGTCTACTGTCAATTTTGTCTCTTCCGTGATACGACTAAGTACTGAACCATTGACAATATGCTTTGATTTGGCACCATCCAAGTCAACGACGTGCAGTCGCTGGTAACCGATACGCTCAAATTCTTGAGCCATATCCAGCGGATGGCCATATACCGTCTTTTGGTCATAATCGCCCTTGGTCAAGCGTACGCACTTTCCATCGATAATATCTATAGCAGGTATCAGTTCTATCTTCATTGTCGATTATCTATTATCAATTGTCAATTGGAGAAAATTCTCCAGAATTCTCTCGCCCACCTTTCCACTTTTTTCTGGATGAAACTGGCAGGTGTAGAAATTATTTTTATGCATTGAGGCAGAGTAGGGCAGGATATAGTCTGCCGTAGCAATAGTCTCTTCGCAAACGGGCACATAGTAGCTATGTACAAAATAAACATACGGATTCTCGCCCAGTCCTTCCATCAATGGTGACTTTAGGTTGTAGAGATTCTGCCACCCCATACACGGAACTTTATCCTCATGTCGCTTAGGCTGGAATCGTTTTACCTCCGCATTAAAAATACCGATGCAGTCAACATCGCCTTCCTCAGAGTGCTTGCATAACAGCTGCTGACCAACACAAATACCGAAGACAGGCTGTTTCAGGTTACGAATTACCTCGTCCAGACGTCTGGTTTTCAGGTATTCCATTGCCTCAGCAGCGTGTCCCTGGCCAGGAAACAGCACGCAATCAGCCTTCTGTAATTGCTCGGCATCATCAGTTAGTAGGGGGTCAACGCCCATTCTGCGAAGGGCATTTACCACCGAATAGATGTTTCCTGCATTATATTTTACGATAGCTACGTTCATCAGCTAAAAATGATGGTTTTATTCTTGAAAGTCAGTATCTTACGCTGAATATGCTTGCTGACGGCATGTGATAGCACTATTTTCTCCAAATCTTTACCTTTCAGTACCAAGCTCTCTGGCGTATCCTTATGACTGATACGTGTCACGTCCTGTTCAATGATAGGCCCTGCATCCAATTCTGCTGTGACATAGTGACTCGTAGCACCGATTATCTTCACACCACGTTCCCATGCCTGATGATAGGGCTTAGCACCCACGAAAGCGGGCAGGAACGAGTGGTGGATATTGATGATATGATTCGGATAGGCAGCTATCATTTCGTCAGAAATAATCTGCATATAACGGGCCAACACAATAAATGTAACTTTCTCTTTTCTAAGCAGTTCCATTTCAGCTGCTTCAACTTCAGCCTTATTCGAATGATCCTTTTTAATGCTCCATACGTAGTAAGGAATTCCAAACTGCTCGGCTACATAGCGTAAATCCTCATGGTTTGAGACAATACACGGAATATCGATATCCCATTCGCCAGCTTTCCAGCGTGCCAGCAAGTCGTACAGACAGTGACTCATTTTACTCACAAAAATCGCCATTCTCGGACGCTTGTCACTAAAATACAATTTACACGTCATTTGATAGCGCTGGGCATACAGTGTATTAATGTATTCCTGGATTTTTTCGCGAGGAATTAAGAAATGTTCTAATTCCCATTCTATACGCATAAAAAACATGCCGTCTTGCTTGTCCACATATTGGTCAAGGTAAACAATATTTCCTTGGTTGTCTGTGATAAATCGGGTCACTTCCGAAATAATACCTTGCTGGTCAGGACAGTGCAGAAGCAATATTGCGGTTTGTTTCATTCTTTGTCTATTTTTAATTTCTATGCTCTTGTTTACGTACTTATTTATAAAAGTCGTGCAAAATTACTGAAAAAAAAGCAAACTACCAAATAATTCTCATTTTAATTGTATTTTTGCCACGATTTGCCATAATAAAACAAAAACATAATTTTACGAATAATCGGCATTATGATAAATAGATAATATTGTTTTATTTATTATCAAGTTTTTAAAAGAAACTTATAAATGAACAGAATTTCACGATTTTACTCAATCAATTATTCACTCTTCAGAATTGGCAATGACAAATGATAGCGCACTGCCAAGAAACGAATCAGGCAAATTAAAAGGAATGTAACGATAACTGTTACTTCAATTGGAGAATTATAATAATCTAACGTCCAGTATGTTATTCCACCTGCGACTGATGCCATTGCATAAATTTCGCGCTGAAAAATGACTGGCTCATTATTCAGTAAAACATCACGGATGACGCCACCTGCAGAACCCGTAATACAGCCCATAATAATTGCCACCCAATACGGTTGTCCGAAAGCCAACGATTTCTGCATTCCTGCGATGGTAAACAGTGCCAATCCTAAAGTATCAAAAACAAACCACGTATTTCGCAGTCCTTCCATGTGTTTTGCAAAAATAATGACAAATACCAAAGCCAATGCTGTACATATCATATAAAACGGATTGGTCATCCAGAATGGTGTTGCACCCAGCATGACGTCACGAATTGTACCACCTCCAATGGCGACGGCAATACCGCAAACATAACCACCAAACCAGTCAAAATGCTTGGCAGCAGCATGACGGATACCAGATATGGCAAAAGCAAAAGTTCCTAAGAATTCTATCACCTGCGTGACTATCTCGTTATATTCCATAATATCTTACATCATCCGACTTACTTCTTGTATCTTTCGCCCCAATAATTAACCATTCTTTCGTACAGTTTTTCTTCTGCTGGCGAGTGCTGACCATGCCACAATCGCTCTTCCTGTAAGGTGTCAGGCATATACTGCTGAGGTGTAAAATGTCCTGGATAATCGTGTGGATACTTATAACCGTCATGATATCCCAAATCTTTCATCAGCTTCGTTGGCGCATTACGCAGATGCAGCGGTACTGGCTGATTTCCAGTCCTTTGAACTAATCCCAATGCCGCATCAATACCCAGATAAGCCGAATTGCTCTTGGGCGACGTGGCCAGATATACAGCACATTCCGCCAACGGAATACGCCCCTCAGGCCAGCCTATTTTCATCACAGCATCAAAAGCTGCATTTGCCAACAGCAGAGCATTAGGATTAGCCAGTCCAATGTCTTCAGCTGCAGAAATCACCAGTCTTCTGGCTATAAACTGAGGGTCTTCCCCACCCTCTATCATTCGTGCCATCCAATAGAGCGCTGCATCAGGATCTGAACCTCGAATCGACTTGATAAAGGCCGAAATGATATCATAGTGCATTTCGCCGTCCTTGTCGTAGGCTAACGGATTCTGTTGTAGGCATTGCTCTACGAAGGCGTCAGTAATTTCCACATGACCACCGCCCGCAGTCTCCACAACTAATTCCAGAATATTCAGCAACTTACGTGCGTCACCACCACTATAACGCAGCATGGCACCCGTTTCCTTTAACTCAATATGCTGCTCTTTCAGAAACACGTCCTGAGTCAAAGCTCTGTTCAGCAATCGCAACAGGTCGTCTTTTTCCAGCGATTTCAGCACATACAACTGACAGCGCGACAGCAACGGACGTATCACTTCAAACGAAGGGTTCTCCGTCGTAGCGCCAATAAGTGTGACGACACCTTTCTCAACAGCACCCAACAGCGAGTCCTGCTGCGATTTTGAGAAACGGTGAATCTCGTCTATAAATAAAATAGGTGAAGCCTCGTTAAAGAAACGTCCCTTCTGCGCCCGTTCTATCACGTCTCGCACGTCCTTTACACCACTGGTTACGGCAGATAACGTATAGAACGGTGTCTCCAGCTTGTTGGCAATAATCTGAGCAAGCGTTGTCTTACCGACTCCAGGCGGGCCCCATAATATAAAAGAGGATATACGGCCTGCGTCAATCATCTTGCGCAGTACCGCCCCCTCGCCCACCAGATGTTTCTGTCCTATGTAGTCATCCAATGTACGCGGACGTAGACGTTCAGCTAATGGTTCTGACATATTTTGGGGCAAAATTACAAAGAATATATTAAAAAATCACCACTGACAATAAATTTTTCACTTTTCACTTTTCACTTTTCACTTTTTTTCGTACATTTGCACACGATAACAAGAAATTACTCATAAGAATATGACAAAAGAGACAAAAGAAAGCAAAGAAAACAAGGCGTTGAGTCTGAAGACTCTTACCAAGAGTTCTGTTTGGGATATTCAGGAAAATGACATCTTCCGCATGCTATCAGCAGCCGAAAAGGACTCAGAGTTGAAGGACAACCTCCGTCACTACGCCAGCATTATCCGTAGTGCATTCCAGATAGAAGAACTGAAGGAGGACGATAAGCCTTCTCATGCCAAATACACCAAGTTAGGTTTCAAGGTTGGTACCATCAAGTTAGGCGATGACGCCAATATGGTATGGGCCATCAAGAAACGTCCTATCATGCGTGTTACCGACCTCACTTACGAGAATATCCGTCACATCTCTGCTGCCAAGCTCATCGAGGTGCTTGATCGCAACTTTGGCGGAGGCTGGGATTCCCTGTCACAGTCTATTCAGGACATCATCGAGACTGGTTTCGACATCTCCACCACTACCCTACCCAAGGACCGTCTGCACAAGAAAGGCGGCATGTACGACAAGAAGGTGGCCGATGGCTACGAAGTACTTGAGGTCGAGAAGGGCCTATGGGTCGAAGCCATCTTTGCCAAGGTGAAGCCCGAGGCTATCAAGCCACGTATGAAGTTCGACGATCACGGCGAAAGCGAAGAAGAAGATGAAGATGCAGACGTTGAGATTGTTGACGACTACAACAAGCCCGATGAGGATGATGTAGAATTGGAAGATCCCAACGACGATGATATCAACGAGAACAACTATCGTACCACCTTCGCTATCGAAGAGGTTGGCGACGAGGATGCTGAAAGCCTCTCAGATTTCATTGCAGATGAGTAATACGTAAACTAATTAGAGTATAACGCTCCGATTATCCCTTTACGAACCCTTTCGTGCGCCACTTGCCTGATCGCCAGCGGCGCACGAGTATTATACCACGTATGTTCTCATCCAGAGCAAAACCTACCCACATGCCAACAAGGCCAAAACCCAACGGAATACCAAAAACGTAACTCAGCCCCACAGCAATACTCCACTGGAAAATGACACCTACCACAAACGGATAAACCGTATCGCCCGTGGCTCTCAACGTACTGCCAGCAAAGATGTTAGCCGTACGACCTACCTCCAAGAAAATATCAACCACAAGTACCCACACACCCATCGCTATAATCTCCGGATTGTCAGTAAACGTATTCAGGATACTGCGCCCGCACAAAGCCAAAACGACAGACCCCGTCAACGTAATAATCATCGACCATCTGAAGAAGTAGTTCCCCAGAATGTATGCGGCCTGATGCCGTTGCTGTCCAACCAAATGTCCAACCAGTATGTCCCCACCCTGCGTAATGCTCAAACAGAATAAGTACACGAACATAATCATGTTGTAGCAATACGTCCTCGCAGCCAGTGCCTCGTTGCTAATCTGGTTAATGAAGAACGTAATGACCACCTGCGACAGACTGTACGATATGTTTTCACTCATCGCAGGTATACCTATATAAAATAAGTTACGCAACTCACCCCACGGCATCGGACGGAAATAGTGTAGCGGAAAACTTGGAATGTGTTTCTTGGAATGGATAATCGCCAACAACACCATGGCAATGGCACGACTGGCAGCTGTAGCTATGGCAGCACCCTCTACGCCCAGTTGCGGACACCCCCAGTGTCCAAATATCAAAGCGTAGTTGCCTACGATGTTCAGCACGTTCACAATACCCGTTACCACCATAGGATACACCACCTTATCAGCACTACGTAGCGATGCCGAGAATGTCAGCGACAGAGCCTGGAAAAACGATAGCGCACCCGTCAGTCGCAGATACACCAGTCCGTCGCCCATCAGTTCAGGTCTTAGCCCCATCAGCTGCAACAACCCTTCAGCATAAAAGAACAGCAACGCACTAACCGTCAAGCCCAACATCAGGTTTACCGTCAATGCCATGCCCACCACTTGCACCAGTCGTTTCCGCAATCCAGCCCCAATATACTGCGCACAAAGGATAGCCGCACCCATCGAAAAGAACTGATACACCAAGAATACCAACGATATCAGCTGATTGTCTAAACCTACAGCTGCCACACTATTGTCACTATAACGGCTCAGCATCACCGTATCCACGGCACCCAACATCATGACGAGAGCCATCTCAATAAACACTGGGATGGTAAGCACCTTCAATTGGCGTTTTAGTGACGTGTCGGACATGTGAACAAACTAATAATTATAATTGGGCTACAAAGGTAAGTATTTTATTTCGTTTTCTGACCCATAAAGCCCAAAAATAGTTGTATTTATCACGCAAATGTTGCTCTAAACCCATGCTTTCATAGTTTTTTTCGTCATTTTTCGAAAAAAGTCTCAAAAAAGTTTGGCAGTTTCAAAAATAGTCCGTACCTTTGCACCCGCAATTCAGCAAGAGCGCTGAATGAAGCCACAAAAATATTGAATCGACGATTAGTCAAAAGTTGCACCCGTAGCTCAGTTGGTAGAGCACCTGACTCTTAATCAGGGTGTCCAGGGTTCGAACCCCTGCGGGTGTACAAAGCTAAAACTTAAGTGGTAGGAGAAATCCTACCATTTTTTATTTAAACAAAGGATGATAATTCGCCGTTTTTCACTATCTTTGCGGTCAAAATAGCAATACTACTAGACATGGTCAACTGGTGGCTGGAAGTATTGGAAGCTTTGGGCGAAAGGAAAGTTTAAGGAATTCAAAAGATAAAACATGTTTGACATGATAGATGCCACAGGGTTGGGCAACAAAAACGACCCTCGCATGCGCAACGTAGAGGCAGAGATGATAAGGAGTCATGAACTATGCCTGAAAATCTCGTCGAAGAAACCTACAGATCCTGACTACAAGGCTTTGTTGGAAGAACTGTTCCAGTGTGAGATAGACGACAGTGTGGCTATTGTCTCTCCGTTCTACTGTGACTGCGGTTGCAGGATGACCATCGGGAAGAATGTGACCATCAACAAAGGTGCTACCATACTTTCACCTGGGCAGGTGGTGATAGAGGACAACGTGCTGATTGGTCCGGAGGTTAAGATTACGACGGTCGATCACGACCTGCACGACAGGCATAACCTATTCCACTTCGGAAAGGTGACGATAAAAGAGAATGCGTGGATATGCATCGGTGCCATCATCTGCCCTGGCGTAACCATTGGCAAGAATGCCGTCGTTGCCGCAGGTGCTGTGGTGACAAAAGATGTTGAACCTAATACCATAGTTGGTGGTGTTCCTGCAAAGATGATTAAAAAGATAGATAAGTTTTAAAAATAAACGATTATGATACTATCAACAACCCCACATATTGAAGATTTGAACATTTTCAGTGGTTGTATCGACGGTAGTTGTCATCGAGCGCCTTGGCTACAACGCCGACGAATGACTGTCCGATGTTATCAGCCAGGAAATCAAGGACTGAGGTGGCTTGCTGAATCTGCCTCGTACTTAGAGCCACTTCCGGCTCTTTTTCTCTCTTGATGAGGAAACGTTTGTCAGGCAATGAAGCAAGCACCTTCAGTCCGTTCCACTTCATGAGGCAGAGTGTTTTTACCTCTGCTGCAGACAAGTCACGTGCGAATAGTCCATAGACCATGAGCAGTTGCTTGTTGCTCAATTCATCCCAGCTGGTGGGTAAAGAGATATTGAATACTTCCATACTGCAAAAGTACGGTAACATTCAGAAGCACGAAAAGACATCAAATCTGATGCAATGTGAACTTTTTTTCGAACTTTAGCTTTGCCGAAAGTACTTGCGCTCGACAATATAAAGAAAAACAAGTTTTCCTTTTGTATTGTACTCGCTTATTCGTACCTTTGCAAGCAAATAATAGTACGATGAAGATATTTAGAGTCACATCTATATTGCTTACACTTATTGTCGTTGGTGTTGTTTGTTTGCTATCTTCTTGTCGAACGATCACAGAAGAACTGCTAGTTCCAATGGCTGAGTACGATATGAATAAAGGTTTGAATAAAGCCAGGCCAGGGACAATGGTCAGCGATAAAAAGGATGTTAAGGAGCGAGAGCGACTGTTGAAGGAAGGCAAGTGTCCAGACTGTAGGGGTATGGGTAAAACACCTGATGGCCTTTACTCCTGTGCTAAATGTAATGGTACAGGGAAAAGTGCTCAATAAACTTTGTCCCATTTCACAGATAATAACGGATGCAGGACGCTCAGCGGACATACATAGCCATCGACCTGAAGTCGTTTTACGCTTCAGTAGAGTGCGTGGACAGAGGACTTGACCCTCTGACCACGAACCTTGTGGTGGCAGATGTCAGCCGTACTGAGAAAACCATCTGTCTGGCCGTTTCACCCTCTTTGAAAGCCTACGGCATTGGTGGACGAGCACGACTGTTCGAAGTGGTACAGCGGATGCGTGAGGTGAACAACCAGCGCCAGTGGCAGGCCCCGCAGCACCGTTTCACGGGCAAGTCGTCCAACGACCTGGAACTGAAAGCACACCCAGACTGGGCCGTTGACTACATCTCTGCGCCACCCCGCATGGCCCACTATATTGAGAATTGAAAGAGTAATCACGTCTCATATCTTTGAATTTTTCAGCAAAGGTATGAAGGAGTGTTCGTTTACAAAAAGACACAGAATTTCTAAATCACAATTACCTTGATATTCAATTTCTTTTGGATATTCCGTGAATAGAAATACAACAATCAGTAGAATTATGTTAATCTCCCCTAAAAATTGTTCGATAAAAGAACAATAATATGAAATATTCCCTATTTTTGCATCAACAAAAATCAACCAACTATGTATATGAAGACAGAAGTAAAAGAAGAGAAGATGACGGTCAACCAAAAGAAGGTTGAATCGAATGCGAAGAAACCTATGCCATCTATATGGTACTCCTAAAAAACATTAGCGCGACACCAACCACGGTGCCGCGCCATTTTTTCTCCATTAACTTCAGACGTATTTGCCATCCGGTTGAACTGCAGTCTCAGATCACTCGTCACGTCGAACGATCGCAGATAGTCCTCAAAGGTAATGCTTGTGAAAGCGAGATCCCCAAAGGATCATTCTTCAAAGAAGACTAAAAAAAGCGGCTACTTATTATAGGTGGCCGCTTCTATCTTAATAAATGTACATCATTTTTTTTGCTTCGCTCTTGCTATACTGCAGGCATACTCTTGAGTAAGCCTAGAAGCAGCCTAGAAGCAGCCTAGAAGCAGCCTAGAAGCAGCTTAGAGTATGGATAGAGTTTCTTCATATTCATCCTATCTAACTATCTTGAAAAATCTAAATTTATTTATCCAGCTATCACAAACCTGAATACCTCTTCCTCTTGAAGTTCTGGACGTTCAGTAACCATTCTGACATAGTCACGAATCAGGTGGCGCCAGTCATTAGTTTTCATGCTGAAATATTTCTGCTGATACTCTTTCTGACATTCTATGACAATATTCATGATAGTTGTACCCTCATAAAGTTCCATCATATTGTGAACTAAGCGGCGCACATCGTCATCAACTTCAATATCCTTAAGCATCGAGCCTTCTGGAATAAGTTGTATTTCCGCAGCCTTCCTGCCATTTGTTTGAGAGCGAGATGTCACAAACGTAAAGTTTCCTTCATCATCTGCCCATCTGTTACATTGAGCCATTACCGTTTGAAGAGCCTGCTCCTGCCCCTCTGGTGGATAGTGATATTTCTTCAGCAGACGTTTTACCATCACTCGCATTTTGGCGCGAGCCGAATCCTTGTGATTCCAGTCTATAGTTCTATTCTTGCGAAGCTGCTCTGTCAGTTCTTTTGTGAGTTTTACGAATTCCTCACTTGAATATGCGTCCTTCACTCCTTCAGGTGAACTGAGTGCATCATAGAAAGCCTTCTCTTCTGTAGTCAGTCCCAACTCGTTGCCTTCCTCTTCACATCGTCTGATTTCTTCTGCCATCCTAAGCAGTTCTGCTATCACCTCTTCATTGGTTAGCATACCTTTTAGGTAGTTAGACAGAGCATTATTCATCATCTCACTGAATTTCAGACTTTGTACGATATTGGTACGTTCAAACTTCCGTATTTTATCCCGAACAAGATTCTCTAAAAGTTTCAGAGCCAGATTGCGCTCTTTCATCTTCTTTATCTCATTCAGGAAGCTCTGGTCAAATAGTGAGAATTTCACATTGGGAGTCAGCACCTCCACACCCTGACTTTGCAGACTCTGTTCCAATAAGCGAGATATTCGCTCGTTTATATCGTGCTTCGATATGGTGGTTCCTTTTGCATCCAGTCTTAGAAGCATAACCCTCACGGCATCCATGAAGGTGACTTCCAACTTATCATGATCAGGAATCAACGACTTACACAATGTCTGTGCATTATGCAGTAATTGGCTTTCAGTAATAAAGTTTTTGCGTCTTTCCTGCTTATCTCCCTCCAGCATGAAATTCACACCACTTGTAATCAGTTTGCTGCGTTCTGGGTCTGTACCTTCATACCATCTGCTATAATCGAATCCATGCATCAGGTCACGACAGATTTCCAGTTTCTCTTGGAACTTTACTAATGCCGTCTTGCTGATATCTGGGTCACCAAACTGCTTCTTGTCACGACTTGTATAGTCCTGCATAGCTTGTTTCAAAGCCCCTGCTATACCCACATAATCTACAACCAGTCCTCCTTCCTTTTCAGGGAACACTCTGTTTACTCTGGCTATTGCCTGCATCAGGTTGTGTTCTTTCATGGGTTTATAGACATACATGGTTGCAAGACTTGGCACATCAAAACCTGTCAGCCACATATCCACCACAATGGCAATCTTCATTGGGCTATTGTCATCCTTGAAGAGGGCTGCATATTCTTTGTTCCGCTTGGCATCTATCACATCGTGCCATTCTTCCTTGTCATTATTTGCTGCACTCGCCACTACATGAATCTTCTCAGTCCATTCTGGGCGCAGTTCCAGCATCTTCCTGTAAATCTTTACAGCAGCCTCTTTATTATATGCCACTATCATCGCCTTGCCCGTCAGTTCAAATTGGCGATTCTTTTCATAGTGCTCAATAATGTCTTTACAAAGACTGTCTATCGTATCAGGATGACACAATATTTCTTTCAGTCCGCTATTCTCCTGACGAGCTTTGTTTATCTGTTCATCCGTTGCTCCTTCGTCTGCCAGGCGGTCAAACTCTTCATCGAGTTTGTGCAGAGCTTCATCATTCAGATTCAGTTTTATGACACGGCTTTCATAGTAAACAGGTTTTGTGGCGCCATCAGCCACAGCCTGCGTCATATCATAGACGTCAATATAGTCGCCAAATACCTCCTTCGTGTCTCTGTCTCTTTGAGAAATTGGCGTACCTGTAAAGCCTATGAACGAGGCATGAGGCAAAGACTCTCGCATAAACAGCGCAAAGCCTTTCTTCATCTTCTCTGCTTTCGCATCCCAATGTTCGTCACCATATTGTGAACGGTGTGCCTCGTCTGTGATTACTATGATGTTATTCCTGTCACTCAGCAACCCTGTTCCCTCCTCAAATTTCTGAATGGTGGTAAAGATGATACCACCCGTCTGCAGGTCTTTCAGTTTCCTTACGAGGTCTTCACGTCCTGCCGTTTTGGTAAGTTTACCCTTTTCGTTCAGGTCGAAGCCAACACGTTGCGGTTCCTGTCTTATAAACTTCTGGCATCCTGCAAACTGCTCATATAGCTGCTGGTCCAAATCGTTTCTGTCAGTCACCACCACTATGGTGCATTGTGGATAGAGCTGTATCAACCTATGCACATAAAACACCATTGAGAGACTCTTTCCTGAGCCTTGTGTGTGCCAGAAGACGCCAATCTTACCATCGCCACCTATTGCCGTTTCTGTCTTTACCAATGCTTTGTTTACAGCAAAGTATTGATGATAGGCTCCCATTATTTTTGCTATCTTTCCGTCCTTATGGTCAAAGCAGATGAAGTTCTGTATGATATCAATGAGTCTTTCTCTTCTGAAGATACCATTGAAGAATGTTTCGTAGTCAGCTATAGCATTTGTCTCTACTGTCCCATCTACACTCTTCCATTCCATGTAGCGGTTTTCCTTCGCAGTGATGGTTCCAGCCTTTGAGGTCAGTTGGTCACTGATAACGGAGAAAGCATTATATACAAATAAAGAAGGGCATTTCTGCTGATACTGCTTTATTTGCAGATAGGCATCCTCATCACTGGCTTCTTCCCTGGTAGGTGATTTCAACTCTATCACAACAAGGGGCAGACCATTGATGAATACCACCAAGTCACAACGTATTTTATCATATTCAACGACAGACCACTGATTCACCACCTTGAAATGATTCTGCAAGGGGCTGTCATAGTTTATCAGATTTACAAGGGCTGTCTTTGAACGTCCCCCTTCTGCATACTTTACCTCCACACCATTCTGCAGATAGTCCATCAACTGCTCGTTACGCTGTTCCAGAACACCCTCATTCACATGCGTAATCAAGCGGAACGCCTCATTCAGCACCTCCTCACTCAACATGGGGTTCTGCCTGTGTAACGCCTCGCGCAAATCCCCCTCATAATAAGGATTCCTGTAGTCACGCTCCACGTCGTAACCACACTCATACTGATATCCCAAATCTTGGAATAGCTGTATCAATGTGTTCTCGTAACTTTCTTCTGTATGGTGGTTGGTATTCATATTATATTAATGTATATCATTTACTTTTAGTTCTCCCGACATCAGCTTTGGAAGGAGTGTATCGCGAAGTTCCGCAAGGCGGCGGGATTCGTCTTCGAGAACCTCTTGTTGCGTAAACAAAGGCTTCATTATATTCTCAAAATCATGCAATATTCTTTCTGGTGCTATAATCAATTGCAATGATTTCATTAATGCACCTGATGCTTCTTTGAATGTAGATCCAGTTGCCTTATTTTCTATGTCTTTTGTTGATATTTTTAAGAAATAATAGATAAATGCCGTTCCTGCTAATTTGGGAACAACAGATTTAAATCCTTGATTCGTGCATATGTCATTCTTTGCTATAGTTATGTAACCAATAGGAGCACGAGAACTGAACAAGACAGACCCTTTCGGCATTAATTTAGTACTACAACTCTTATATCCTTCTTCAGTTATATCAATTTCACCTTTAGCTGTAAACTTGTTATTTGATATTGACAAGTCCTTTGGTGTTAGCCAAGCAAAACCTTTATCTGTGTAAAATTCTGGCTTTGATTTAGACGGAGTACTTCCTCCAACAACATCTCCTATTTCATCTAACGTTCCCACTCTCCATCCTTTCGGAATCATTCCCAATTCTGACTCCACAAACTCTCCATTTTTGAAGGGCTCAAAATCTACAAACCAAGACTTAAACAAAGCCTGTGCCTGCTGCTCCAAATTCTCGTTTATCTTACGATTAACCTCAATTTTATTGTCAAAAACAGATAAGCAGTCAGCGATATACTTTTGTAATTCTAACGGAGGAAGCTTAATCGATATTTTTACAAGATTTGCTTGATTCAATTTTGGTTGTGCGGAGCCAGTTATATAACCTGATAAATCTAGGGTGTTCAACAGGTAACATATATAACGTATGTCGCTTTCCCCATTACTTTCTAGAATATGAGCATGATTGTTTACCCAATATTTACCTGAGGCGAGCTGAGCAACATTCTGCTTTTGCGATTTTAAATTCTCGCCATCTTCAGCAATAAGTAAATATGTCCCATCAAATAGATAATCATCAATATAATCAATAATTCCTTGGGCACCATAATATGGATAGCAGCCTTGTCGTGTACTTCTCTCCTTTGAGGATAGAGGTACGCGTTTGCTGTCTAAAATATTGACAACTTCCCCTAACTTATATTCTTTCCACTCTTCCATCATTCCTTTTCGTCTAAATTGTTTTCGAAGCGAGCTTTGACTGCTTCAAGGGACTTCTGAATCTGACGCATCAAAACATCACGTGGAGGCAGTTCTGTCATGTATTGTGCAACCTTGATGCCTGACTTGTCGAGTTGGAGCAGTTCAATTTGCTCTTCGTTACCTTCAGTACAGAGTAGCAAACCAAGTGGAGAATCCTCGCCTGGCTCCATCTCGTTCTTTTCCAACCAACGCAGATAAAGTTCCATCTGTCCTTTGTACTGAGCTTTGAAGCGACCCAACTTGAGGTCAATAGCTATCAAGCGATGCAGACGACGATGGTAGAAAAGCAAGTCGAGATAGTAGTCCTCACCATCGATAATCATCCGCTTTTGACGGGCTACAAAACTGAAGCCGTTACCCAGTTCGATGATGAACTGCTCAAGATGTGCCACAAGGCTATCCTCAAGGTCTCTTTCGCTATACATTCCTTTCAAACCTGTAAACTCCAAGAAATATGGGCTCTTGAATACGAGGTCAGGTGACATAATGTTGTCATCGCGCAAGGTGGAGAGTTCTTTCTTAATCAGTTGGTCGGGCTTCGTGGCAATGGCGGTACGCTCAAAGAGCATGCCATCAATTTTTGCCTGAAGGGTTCTTTTGCTCCATCTTTCAGATGCTGCCATCGTCAGATAGAACTCACGTTGCAGTTCATCCTTAAGTGGCATAACTATCAGAAAATGAGACCATGACAATTTTGACACCAGTGGTGACACAATTTGAATATCAGGAAACATTTGGGCAAATTGCATCATTCTGCGGATTGTCCTTTCCTCAAATCCTTTTTTGCCAAACTCTTCTTGTAATTGTTGCGCAACTTGCGCCACAATTTGCTTACCATACTCAGCGCGTTGATTTCCAAGTACTTCGCGATTGATGCGTTCGCCAATATGCCAATACATCATGGTCAATTCATAGTTGGCTGTTGATGCAAAATGACCACGCGCATCCTCAATGATCTGACGCAGGTCTTGTATCAGGTCTTGTGAGGTCATCATCAACGCATTTGTCATGTTTTTGTTCTCTTCCATAATCACTCGTCCTCCTTATGTTGCAGAAGGAAAAATTCCTTCTGTTGCTCAATCTCGCGACGCAGTTCCTCTTCTGTAGGCATATATGTAAGGTACTTCGCAGCAAATAGTTGGTCATTGTTGTTCAGTACGGAATAGCGTGCAATGTCTTCGTCTGTTTCAGCACAAAGCAAGAGTCCTATGGTTGGGTTGTGTCCTTCCTGTTGCACCATCTCATCGTACATTCTCACATACATATCCATCTGCCCAACGTCCTGATGACGAAGTTTTGAAGTTTTAAGGTCGATAAGCACAAAACTGCGAAGATGATAGTTGTAAAACACAAGATCTATATAATAATCTTCCTTCTCCGTATGAATATGCTTCTGACGGTCAACGAAGGCAAAACCTTTTCCTAATTCCATGAGGAACTGGATAAGATGATCGATGATGCTTTGTTCCAAATCACTCTCCGTATAATCAGTATTATTCTTAAAGCCAAGAAACTCTGCCACTACAGGATTTTTCAGGTACTCCAGTTTGTCCTGCAACGGGGCCGTCAGTTGCTTCATCTCTCCTCGCACAGCTTCCTTATTCTGCGACTGGAGTAAACGATGATAGTACTGGCTGCTAACATTGCGCTGCAAGGTACGTGTACTCCACATTTCGCGTGCTGCTTCTTGCTCATACCACACTCTGCCTCTGTCCGTATTTTCCTGTAAAATAATACGGTAATGGGTCCATGAAAGCCTGATTGGAGATTTTGCACGCAGTGCGTGGAAAATGTTTTCAGATTTTGCACTCAGTGCGTGCAAAATCGTCTGAACGTTTGCAGACTCACCATTCTCCTTCAAGAAAAAACTGCTATATGTTGAGTAAAAATCGATATAGTTATATAAATTTCTCCAAGTAAAACCTTCTCCATATTTTGCGGTCAGTTCCTTTGCTAAAACCTTTACCACCTGTTCACCATATTCAGCGCGTTTGTCTTTCAACACCTCATGCTGAATTCTTAGGCCCAAGAGCCAATTGCGCTTAATCAGCGTCTCGTTGACTTGACGATAAGCCGATTCCTGAGCCTGCTCAATAATCTGACAGGCATCCTGAAACAGCACATTATTCTGCTGTTCCACTTTTATTGCTATATTTTTATTCTCTTCCATCGTATTAATTGATTCCAAAACCAATACTACTCAACTGTTTCTTTATCTCATCCTCAAGACGATGGCTCTCTGCAAAGAGTCCACTGAGTTCTGAGGTTAGGCGCTTCATCTTATCTGCAAATGGTTCGCCGTCATCTTCTTGCTCTGCTATGCCTACATAGCGGCCTGGAGTCAGGATGAAATCTTGTGCTGCGATGTCCTGTAAGGTCTTGACTGCACAGAAGCCCTTTTCATCTTCAAGGGTTCCATTGCGGAAAGCCTCAAAGGTAGAAGCAATCTTCGTGATGTCTTCTTGCATCAGCTCTCGTACTGCACGGGTTACCATAGTACCCATATTTCTGGCGTCAACAAACAATACCTTGCCTGCCTGCTGCTTATTGCGTGAGAGGAACCATAGACTGACTGGAATACCTGTTGAGTAGAACAGCTGCGAAGGCAAAGCTATAATGCCCTCCACCAAGTCGGCTTCTACTATCTTCTGACGTATCACACCTTCGCCTCCCGTCTGACTGCTCAAAGCACCATTAGCCAACACCAAGCCAATACGACCTGTAGGTGACAGGTGATGAATCATGTGCAGCATCCAAGCAAAGTTAGCATTGCCTGCTGGTGGGATGCCAAACTTCCAACGTACATCATTAGCCAACTTATCTGCACCCCAGTCGCTGAGATTGAAAGGAGGATTTGCCATGATGAAGTCTGCCTTCAAGGTGGGGTGCTGGTCATCAAAGAAGGTATCTGCGTATGACTTACCCAGATTGGCTTCCAAACCTCGGATGGCAACATTCATGTGGGCCATCTTCCATGTAGAAGGGTTGGCTTCCTGACCATATACGCTGATATTGTTAATGTCCTTCTGATGGTTCTGTATAAACTTGGCACTCTGCACAAACATACCGCCTGAACCACAGCAGGGGTCATAGACACGACCTGCATAGGGCTGCAGTATTTCTACGATAGTGCGAACTATGCAGCTGGGGGTATAGAATTCGCCTGCATTCTTGCCTTCCATCGAGGCGAACTTCTGCAGGCAGTATTCATAGACTCTGCCAAGCAGGTCTTTCTCATCACCTGATGCCAGCATGTGGATATTGGTAAACAGGTCAACCACATCACCCAAGCGGCGTTTGTCAAGTTCTGGACGGGCATAGTTGGAAGGAAGCACACCTTTCAACTTGGTATTCTCACGTTCTATTGCCTCCAACGCATCATCTATCACCTTACCAATCTGTGGGGTGTGTGCTGCCTGAGATATAACGCTCCAACGTGCATCTTGCGGGACAAAGAAAACGCCATCTGCTTCGTATTCGTCTTTATCCTCAACGTCAGCATATTCGTCTTCGGAAAGTTCCTTAAACTTCGCCTCAAACTTATCGCTGATATACTTCAGGAAGATGAGTCCAAGAACCACACCTTCATATTCAGAAGCATTCAGATTACCACGAAGCTTATCCGCAGCCCTCCATATCGCATCCTCAAAACCTATTGAGGTTGTATTTTCTTTCTTTGCCATATATCTTGTATTTATCCGTTAATCATCGGTGAATATATCATTCTCACGATAAACTGCACTATATTCTGCACTATATCCTGCACTTTATTTATTGATAATCCAAATGCCGTTTTTTCGGCTCCCTTCTCTGCTGATGACTCCAGCTTCCTTCAGTCTTTTCATTAGTTTTTCAGCTCCGCGCTGGGTCATCCCTAACAGTCGGATGGCATAGCGCTCTATCTGGCCAGAAATCTCTGCTATCAGATTGATAGCTTCAGCGGAAACTGTAAATGGCGGTATATACATACGATTTTCTATCCTTTTCTTTGTTCTTATTGCTGCAATGATGTTATATAGTACAAAAATCGGTTTCGGGCGGTCGCTCCAAGATATGAGGCCGTACGCTCGCAGATATAAGGGCGGGCGCCCGCATTCATAAGGGCGAGCGCTATTGACGAGCAAGATGCCGTCTCTCTCCCTGTTTGCTTACGTATCTCTCCCTGCTTCATGCCTGCTTTCTCCCTGCTTAGTTCCTTTATACGATTGTCTTGCCCGTTACTACCTCATAGATGAATGGTATTAGCAGAAGTTACAGGACGAAGGCCATGCGCTTTAAGAGCGTCGTTACAAGCATCCATTATCTGCAGAACAGTCCTGCCGTCTCTGTTCTGAAGACAGCGGTCTATTATTATTTCCCTTATTCCTGCGTTCTTAACATTTGCCATAATTTTCTGCATTAGGTCTGCGCTATTTATAAAATATGAATGCGCGATTATGGCACAAAGTTAGGAAAAATAAAATAAAATAAAGCAGATTTGTACAAAAAATCTTAGTAAGAATGAAAATTTTATGTATTTTGGGACATGTCTAAGCATCAGGCCACGGCTCGAACTCCAATTCCAACTCCACCCAACGTGGATCCTCGTGAAAGGATGGGGTTTTTTGATTGGCCACACCCAATCCCAACAGGCGGATGGGATGCGAATGAAATTCCACGTCACCCATCAGTTGCTTAGCCAATGGAAGAATAGCCTCTTTCGTTCGAAGAACATGGTCAACTGTTATACTGCGTGTGATTTGCTGAAAGTCTTGAAACTTCACTTTCAGCGTCAAGGTACGCCCTTCAAAGTCGGCTTTCTCGATGCGGCGTACCAGTTCCAGAACGGTATGATACAGATGAATGGTGACAGCTGCGTTGTCGTTGATATCCTTTTCAAATGTCTGTTCACAGCTGACAGATTTACGCTCCCATTCAGATATGACTGGACGCTCATCAATGCCATTGGCAAAGTCGTGGAACACGCTTCCCATCTTGCCAAATTCCTGTGTCAAACGAGCCAATGACATCTTTCTCAAGTCTGCTCCTGTAAAGATTCCGATGCGGTGCATTTTCTCAGCCGTCTTGTTGCCAACTCCCCAAATCTTCTCCACCTTCAACTGAGCGATGAAATCCAATGCCCTGTCAGGATGGATAACAGTCAATCCATCCGGTTTACGCCAGTCAGATGCGATTTTTGCCAGGAATTTGCAGTAGCTCACACCAGCAGAGGCAGTCAGTCCTGTTGTCTCAAAGATGCGCTGCTTGATTTCACGGGCTATGTCAACACCCAGTTCAATACCTTTCTTATTCTCTGTCACATCCAGAAACGCTTCGTCAAGTGAGATAGGCTCTATGATATCTGTATAGTCATGAAAAATTTCATGCAACTGTAAAGACACCTCTTTGTACCGCTGAAAATGCGGTTCCACGATGATGAGCTGCGGACAGCGTCTTTTGGCCACCTGAATGGACTGTGCAGAATGAACGCCAAAGCGACGGGCTTCATAGCTTGCTGTTGATACCACGCCACGCTCCGCATCGTGGCCAACAGCTATTGGCTTGCCCTTCAGTTCTGGATTGTCACGCTGTTCCACAGCCGCAAAGAATTGGTCCATGTCCACATGAATAATCTTCATCGCAGCAAAGATAGGTATTATTTTCGAAACGACAAAATGTTTGGCACGATATTTGCAGATACCTCGGCAAACGAATATAATATTAAATAGAATAAGGTATATGCAAAAAGGTAACATCGGGGTTACGACTGAGAACATTTTCCCCGTCATCAAAAAGTTTCTCTACAGCGACCATGAGATTTTCCTGCGCGAAATGGTGTCGAACGCCGTCGATGCCACGCAGAAGTTGAAGACACTGGCCCAGCAAGGCGAGTTCAAGGGCGACATGGGCGACTTGACGGTTCACGTCAGCCTGGACAAGGATAAGGGTACCATCACCATTTCCGACCGCGGTATCGGTATGACCGAGGAGGAAATCGACAAGTACATCAACCAGATTGCCTTCTCGGGCGTGAACGACTTCCTGGAGAAGTATAAGGACAACGCTAACAGCATCATAGGCCACTTTGGCTTAGGTTTCTATTCAAGCTTTATGGTGTCGAAGAAGGTGGAGATTGTCACCAAGTCGTACAAGGACGGCTCGAAGGCTGTCAAGTGGTCGTGCGACGGCTCGCCAGCCTACGAGATTGACGATGCAGAGAAGGACGATCGCGGTTCGGACATCATCCTCTATCTGGACGACGACTGCAAGGAGTTCCTGGAGAAGGAGAAGATTCAGCAGTTGCTCACCAAGTACTGCAAGTTCATGGCCGTTCCCGTAGCCTTTGGTAAGAAGCAGGAGTGGTCCAGCGAGAAGAAGGAGATGGTCGACACCGACAAGGACAACGTCATCAACGACGTGGAACCGCTGTGGACCAAGGCTCCCTCAACGCTGAAGGACGAGGACTACAAGTCGTTCTACCGCACCCTCTACCCCATGCACGACGAACCGATGTTCTGGATTCACCTGAACGTGGACTACCCCTTCAACCTGACGGGTATTCTGTACTTCCCACGCATCAAGTCGAACATAGACCTGCAGCGCAACAAGATTCAGCTGTACTGCAATCAGGTGTTTGTCACTGACCAGGTAGAGGGCATCGTGCCCGAATTCCTCACGCTGTTGCACGGCGTCATCGACTCGCCCGACATTCCCCTGAACGTCAGCCGCTCCTACCTGCAGAGCGACCGCGAGGTGAAGAAGATTTCGACGTATATCACGAAGAAGGTCGCAGACCGTCTGCAGGCCATCTTCAAGGAAGATCGCAAGCAGTACGAAGAGAAGTGGGATGACCTGAAGCTGTTCATCAACTACGGTATGCTGAGCGAAGAGAGCTTCTACGACCGCGCCAAGGACTTCGCGCTGATGAAGGATACCGAGGGCAAGTACTTCACCTTCGACGAGTACAAGACGCTCATCGAGGGCAGCCAGAAGGACAAGGACGGCAACCTCATCTACCTCTATGCTACGGATAAGGAGGAGCAGTACTCGTATATTCAGGGCGCCAAGGACAAGGGCTACTCGGTATTGCTGCTGGACGGACAGCTGGACGTCCCTGCCATTCAGATGCTGGAGCAGAAGTTCGAGAAGAGCCGCTTTACGCGTGTCGATAGCGACATCATAGACCGACTCATCGTGAAGGATGACGCACCAAAGACGAATCTGACAGATGACGAGTCTGCCAATTTGTCACAGGTGTTCCGTTCGCAGATGCCAAAGATGGAGAAGACCGAGTTCATGGTCGAGGTGCAGAGCCTGGGCGAGAACCAGCGTCCTGTGGTCATTACGCAGAACGAATGGATGCGCCGTATGAAGGAAATGAGCCGCTTCCAGCAAGGCATGAACTTCTATGCGCAAATGCCTGACTCACTGAACCTTGTGCTGAACGCAGACCATCCGCTGGTCAAGCGCGTACTCGACGATTGCAAAGCCAACACCGAAGAGGCACTGAAGCCCATCGACAGCGAACTGAAAGGGCAGGAAGCCCGCCTGGCTGCCATCCGTCAGGCCCAGGAGAAGAAGAAGCCTGAGGAACTGACACAGGATGACAAAGACATGAAGGCTGAGACCGAAAAGGCCATTCAGGAGCAGAAGGACAAGAAGCAGAACGTGCTCAGCACCTTCGCTGCCGGTAACGACATCGTCCACCAGCTCATCGACCTCGCCCTGCTTCAGAACGGCATGCTGAAAGGCGAAGCCCTCGACAAATTCCTGAAGCGCAGCGTAGATTTAATCAAATAGTAACGCTACCACAATCATCAGACAACGGCAGGCCCTACAATAGGAACCTGCCGCTTTTTTATGCCTCATGTGTCAAAGTCCCCTGACGGGCGCCTTCACTTATTTTGAAGAAAAAGTGGGATGAATATTTGGTGTATTCATAAAAAAGATGTAATTTTGCAACGTGATTCAAATACAACGACATATTGAAATCTTGCTGCTGAGCCATGATTGCGTGATTGTGCCAGGCTTTGGCGGTTTTATTGCACACCATGTAGATGCGCATTATGACCAGGACGACAGACTTTGGCTGCCGCCTTATCGCACGTTAGGCTTTAACCCACAGTTGACGCTGAACGACTCGTTGCTCGTCCAGTCGTATGTGGAGGCTTACGACATAAGTTATCCTGATGCGTTGCGCCAAATAGAATCCGAGGTGGAGGAACTGAAAGGCATCCTGCATACGGAAGGTGAATACGAGATGGACGGCGTGGGCACACTCAGTGTGAACATAGACGGCAACTATGAATTCGAGCCCTGCGAGGCTGGTATCCTATCACCTGAGGTCTATGGTCTGGCCGACTTTAGTTTCAAGCGTCTGAAGGATGACATGCCTCTGGCAGAGACGGAGCCGACACCCGCTGTTGAGGAGGAGCATCACGAGCCGCAATCCCCCACCCTGCTCGACTTTACCGACGAGGAAGAGGAAGGTGAGCGTGGTGCGCTTGTCGTCAAGATGTCATGGGTGAGAAATGCGGTAGCCATTGCGGCTGCTATAGCATGTTTCTTCCTGTTGGCAACACCTGTGGCAAACAGTGATTTGGGTACTAAGACCATGAGCCAGTTGCAAGGCAACATCCTTTACAAGCTGATGCCTAAGGACAGCAATATGACGCCAGCGGAGCCTTTAGAAGTTAAGGAAGTTCACACACCTGAAGGTAAGAGTGTGGCACGCAATAAGGAAGTTAAGAAAGGTAAGGAAGAAGGTAAGGAAAATATTATAGCTTCGCAGGAAGCCAAAGGCACCTATTGCATTGTGTTGGCCAGCCAGGTAAAGCGCAATAATGCTGAAGTGTTTATTGAGCAAGTAAAGAAGCGTGGTATTTCGGATGCCAGAATCAACATCGATAACGGTACTTTGCGTGTCATCTGCGGTGGATACGATAATCAGTCGGATGCCTATAACCATCTGAACAAGATAGCTACAGACATAGAGTTTGCTGATGCGTGGGTGTATAAGATTAAAGGAGTATGAAGCGCGTCAGATGTCCTAAGTGCGACAACTACATTACTTTTGACGAAACAAAATATGAAGCGGGCCAGTCGCTCGTCTTCAAGTGTGACCAGTGCGGACGCGAGTTTGGCATACGTATCGGTGTGTCGAAACTGCGTAATACCCAGAAGGATGAGAATGCAGCGTTGAATTCTGAATTACAAATGCCGAACTGCGAATGTGGCTCGATTGTCGTGATTGAAAACGTGTTCCACTTCAAGCAGGTATTGCCTTTGCGCATGGGTAACAACGTGATAGGTCGCTACCAGAAAGGAAATCCCATCAATACAGCTTTCGAGACGGTTGACCCCAGCGTTGACCTGAACCACTGCACCATCAACGTCAGTCGTGACAAACGCGGCGGACTGCGCTATACGCTGATGGACAACAACAGTAATACGGGTACGTTTGTGGGCGATGTAGAACTGCAGCCTCGCGAACGCCGTATCATAGAAGATGGCACCCTCTTTACATTAGGTGCCACCAGCATTATCTTACGCACTGCCGATGTAGAGGAAGATCATTCCTAACAGTACGAGTGCCAAATCGAGCGCTTTTGCCTTCAAATTCTTTTCGTGGAAGAAAGCTGCACCAAACAAGAAGCTGACAACCACGGAACCCCTTCGTATCATAGAAACAATGGAAATCATGGCGTCGGGCAATGATAGCGAATAGAAATACATGAAGTCGGCTATTGACAGGAAGACGCTGACGCCAATGATAGCCCAACTCCAGTGGAACGGTGTCGTGTCGTTATGCTTAGGCCACCACAACAGGTAGAGCATGGCCAGCATCATGAAACACTGATAGATGTTGTACCACGACTGTACCATCATGCGGTCTAACCCCACACCCCCGCTTTCGACGGGTGCCATCAGATATTTGTCGTAGAGTCCGCTGATAGCACCCAATGCTGCTGCTCCAACTATCATCCATATCCAGCGGTCGTGTTTGAAATCGATGCCCTCTTTCTTGCCACTACGGCTTAACATCAGAAATGAGAGGAAAGCCAGCAGGACACCAATCCACTGCCATCCGTTCAGGCGTTCGCCAAAGACAAGTAATGCACCGACAAGCACCATGACGGGACGTGTGGCATTGATAGGTCCTACGATGGTCAGCGGCAAGTGCTTCATGCCGAAATAGCCTAATATCCAACTGGACAGCACAATGAGGGCTTTCAGCACGATATATTTATGCATGTCCCAACCGCCTGATGCAACCTGGAAGATAGTGCCGTCGAGCATATCTGTACTGGCACTCAGTACGATGAACGGCAGGAAAATCAATGATGAGAACAGGGTGTTGAGAAACAATACGGGAATAACGGCATTGCCCTTCAACGCTTCCTTTTTCAGTGAATCGTAACAACCCAGCAACGCTGCTGACAGAAATGCTAATAGTAACCAAGCCATATTTGAGTTAAGAGTTAAGAGTGAAGAGTGAAGAATCGGCTACGCCGGTGAAGAATTAATAAACAACATTCTCAAGGAACAGGGCTTTGGCGGGCATCGACTCGCCAGCCTGCGTGCGCTGTCCGCCTTCTATCACCCGCCGGAAGTCGTCTATCGACATACGGCCTCTGCCTACTTCCACAAGGGTACCTACTACCGCACGCACCATATTACGCAGGAAACGGTTGGCGGTGATTTCGAAATACCACTCAGTGTCGGATATCTGGTGCCATTTGGCATGGGTTACTTGGCAAAGCGTCGTCTTCACATCACTGCCGGCCTTGCAGAAGGCACCGAAATCCTCGTACTCGCAGAGAATACGTCCAGCCTCGTTCATCAAATTGAAGTCGAGACGATAGTGCATCTCCTGAGAATAGCGACGAGCAAAGGGATTCTTATGGGTATGTATATAATAATGATATGTTCGCGCGCGCGCAGAGAAGCGGGCATGCATATCAGGAGCGACCTGCTCGACACGGCTCACACTGATATCGTAAGGCAACAGACCATTGAGTTTCATGGTGAGCGTAGCAGGCTCGAAGACGGCATCGGTATCGAAATGGGCTGCCATCATACGGGCGTGAACACCAGCATCGGTACGTCCGGCACCCGTCACACTGATGGTTTCACGCAACAGGAGCGACAGACAACGTTCCAACTCGCTCTGTATCGTCACGCCATTGGGCTGCACTTGCCAACCGTGATACCGTTCGCCATCATAGCTAAACCAAATGAAATAGCGCATTGTAAAACATTAAACATTAAATTCGCTTCGCTCAAAAACATTAAACATTAAACATTAAATTCGCTTCGCTCAGAAACATCATCCATCAAACATCAGCCATCATCCATCATACATCATACATCAGGAAGTATGAATTGTAATGAATAATATATCTGGCCTAACAGAACGTAAAACAGCAGCCACGGGGCTCCGCAGCGAATGCCGTCGATGAGCGACTGATAGACATCGGACATGTTGCGATAACTGCCTGCCACGTAGCCATAGACGGTGCTGAGCAGCGTCACGCCAAAGGCAAACATGGGAACTGCGGCAGCAGAGAATGGCGAAGGCCAAAGTGATCCTGTAGCAGACAACAGGACTGCATGTGGAATCATGACCAGCAGGACAATGACACCTACATAGACCACAAACAGCAGCAACGTGATAATCAGCGCACGGCTCTGACGATAGGACGACTTAAATTGCAGGATACCACAATTCTTCAAACTGCCGTATGCCATCAGCAATAACAACAGGCAAAGCAATACGGGGGTTCCTAACACATCAGAGAAATGTCCCAAGAACCAGCGCAATCCCTCGCTGGACAATAGCGAGCGAACGCCACTGGCAGGATTGGCTGCTGCAAGGAGCCACGACACCAGCATGAGCAGCAGTTGGGCTGCAAACAGCAGGAACGCAATATGTGGAAGATACTTATTCCGCATCGGGTTCCAAGTTGTCAATATCGAGGATTCGGAGTTCCAAGGCGCGAACCACCAGGCGTGTGGCGTTCACACTCTCGCCACCCGGGAAGAGTTTGCGCACCAGCTCGTTCTGTCGTTTCTCCAGACTCTTTACACCGAAAGGCATACCTCGCAACGTCGTAATCTGATCCTTTGTATAGCCTAAAGCCAAGTGGCGCAGAAAACGTTCGTCATACTCATCAATCTCGTAATTGATCAGTGCCTCCTGACGAGCCAGTTGCGACGAGACGGCATGTTTGAAACGCTCGACAATCTTTTCGAGAATGGGCTCGTTGAACACCAGCTGCTTGCCCTCCATCACCGCCATGACGTCGTGACGGGTCAGCAGTTCGCCGCTCTTCAGGATAATACCATCGGCACCGGCATCGAGCACGTCAACCCAAAGTTTCTCGTTCAGTATCTCGCCCGTAAAGATGAGCACTTTCACCTGTTTGTAGAGTTCTTTGGTTTGACGACAGATTTCAACACCAACGGTGGTCGAACCGCCCAATCCAAGGTCGAGCAGCACGAGGTCGGGCTGTTGCTGTTTGATCAGTCGCCAAAAGCTGGCCTCATTTTCTGCAGTCCCAATAACCTCAGCTTCGGGAATCTCATGACGTACAATGCCTTCAGTACCTTTGAGTTCGAGGGGCACGTCCTCGACAATAATCATCTTAAATTTTTCCATTGTATCTGGGTAATGTAATAGTTATTTCGTTTTCTTCTACCGTAATGCCACAACCGCGACGATGCGTAGCCTCGCCATGATCGCGAACGATTTGGCGGCACATCCACCTGTCGATATCCGACCTGAATGCAGCATTCATCGTAAACGACACGTACTGCTCGTCTTTAGCATTTGCCTGAACATTAGATGGCTTCATCATCTCGAAGAGGTAGCGCAGCAGGTTCTCGTCGCCCAACACCTGCTGGCCGTAGAGCGTCATGGGATGCACGTGCAGGCGCACCTGCTCAACCTGCCGCATGGCCTGTTCGCTCAGTATGCCGTACAACTGGCGATAGTATTGCGTTACCTCGCGTAAGGCGTTAAGGTCGCCATTATCCACCAACTGCCGAATACGGTCGGGATAGTACATGGTCTCGTGCTTGAGAGCAGACAGGCAGTTGTCGAGCACATTGTTGGCCACATGCAGATTGGCGGCTTCCAGCTCCAAGCGGTGCAGTTCGTCGTCGGCCATCTCGATATTATCCAGCTGCATGCGCTCGCGCTTGAAGCGTTCATGAAGTCGGTGACGATAATAAAGCATGTAGTAGGCAGGTACTATCAACAGTAACAATACGATCAACAGCATCACTGCTATGCGCTTGTTAATCTGCGACTGCTGCATCGTACGACAATAGTCGGCCAGCGTATTATCTGCCGACATTTCCTTGAACAGTTGCGTATATACCTTATTATTATAATTATAGAGCGACCACCGGTGCAGCGACAGGGCAGCAACGGCACTCTCGTTGCGAATGTCGAGAATAATCTGATAGTTGATGTCAATGCTTTCATGATACCACTGTATCTCGGCAGGCATCTGCCTACTGTTGCCCTGCGACACCATGAGCAGCTGACTATTGGGACGCAATGTGTTGTACTGCAGATTGAGATACTTATAGCAGGAATCGGCAAACTGCAACGTACGTTCATAATGACCATTGACGTTACAGAAATAGGCTGAATCGGCAAAGATATGTGCACGTTCAATGGGATTGTCGGGTTTTAACGGTTGGCTGTTAGCAGTTAGTGGTTGGCCCATAGCCCATAGCCAAAAGCCCATAGCCAAAAGCCTGACAATGCCCTTAGGCAGTCGGAAGAAGAAACGCGAACCCCTGCCTTCCTCGCTCTCAGCTGACAACATACAGACATTGAACAACTGGCTCATCTTACGGTATTTCTCGATGATACCCTTGCAGTTCATCAGTCCGAAACCATGCGAGCGCGTCCCCTTGTCTGAAACCTTATGCTCAAAGACATGAGCCAAAGCATCTTCACTCATGCCACAGCCT
Source organism: uncultured Prevotella sp. (assembly GCA_946188165.1). Lineage (GTDB taxonomy): Bacteria > Bacteroidota > Bacteroidia > Bacteroidales > Bacteroidaceae > Prevotella. The sequence continues at coordinate 40,045 of CAMHTW010000009.1, read as the reverse complement.
GTGTCCTTGACGGATATCTCAACATAGTCGTTGCCGACAGTGGCAGAAACGTTGACACTACCACCACGTTCTGTAAACTTACGGGCATTGTCGGCCAGCGTGTTAATCATAAAGAGTGTCAGCACGCGGTCGGCTTTCACGGTAGCATCAACCGGTTCTACCTGCAAATCAACACCCTTCATCTCAAAACTTGTCTTGCTACGGGCAATGATGTCAAACAATTCCTGCAGGCGGAAACTTTCTATATGCAGATTCAGCTCTCCCTGCCGCAGCTGAATCCAGCGCGTCAGCAGATTGTTTTGCTGATTGATGTTGTCGGTGAGTTCACGGATATAGTCCAGCTGACTGTCGTCGTTCGCGTAATGGTCAACGGTATACAGGATGCGGTCTATCAGAGGCGTGATACTCATGATGAGCGACACCTTGGCACGTTGTTCCAAGTGTCGGCGTTCGTTATTGCTGACACGTAGGCGAGCTTCAGCAACCTCCTCATTCTTTTGTTCCAGCAGGTCGTCCAATGCGTGGTCTTCCTTTTGCCGCTGGTTCAAATGATTGAACAGCCACAACAGGAACAGCAACAGGATAATGGCAACCAGCACGGCCAGTATCATCCAGTTGAGCTGGCTTGCCGAACGGTCCAGCGTCTCGGCGCGCGCCTCTAACTCGCGGTCCTGGCGCGTCTGCTCCTGCAGGTCTATATAGATATTACGATTGTAGTCGCTTTGTTGTTTGTCGTTCACTGCTGCGTATGCCACCGACAACTGTTCGCGAATGCTCGCCACCAAGTCGGGGGCCTGATTGATGCGCTGGTCCTCCAAGGCTTTCGACAGGTAGACCAATGCCTGTTCGTTGTCGTCTAAGGCATGATAGCAGGAGGCCAACGTACGATAGGCACCTGCAATCTGGTAGACATCACCATATTGTTTAAATAACTCCAGCGCCTCTTCTGCCAGTTTGATGTCATCCTCATGCTCAGCCAAAGCCTCCTTGGCCTGTGCCTCAAAGTAAGTAAAATGGTAACGCTGGGCGATAGACAGGCAACGGTGCAGATAGTCTATCTCCTCAGCATGTATCTGGTTGGGCGTACCCTCGGTCAGAATACCGCCTGCACCAACGTTATACAAGTAGTTCAGGTACTGAGCCGTATCACGACGCAGTTCGTGAAGGTTCAGCTGTTGCAGGGCTTCGATGGACTGGCGTTCCAATCCTACATAATAATAATAGGTGGAGTTGACAATGGCAAACTCCGTTTCTGCATAGCGTAATCTACCCTGTTGACGTTCGTCCAGTTTGTCATGTTCTTCGTCAATACGCTTCATACAAGTGATGGCGCGTTCACGGAAGTCGTGATAATCCTTATTACGGGAACGACGCTGACACAAACGCATCTGCTGCACATAGCACACCAGTAGTTCCAACTGGTTGTCAGTCATCTCTGGAATCTGATTCAGATAGTCCTCGGCAGCCTTGTAATCCATCCTGACAATCTTAACAAAAGCCAGATTGTTCAGTCCTTCAGCAGTTTCTTTCGCTGCTAAGGCATAGTGTTCTACAGAGTCAATATCGCGGTAATGATAGGCATATGATAAAGTATTCAGCCTGTCCATCGCCTGCCTATCTGGCGATGAACAAGCTGAAAATATAAGTAGTGCAAACAGCGTGTTAAGCGCGAGCCTTAGCCACATAACCCAGTGCTTCCTTGCACTTGTCAGTTACATACTGCCAGTCGCCGGCCTTCACCTTGTCACTTGGGAAGAGCTTAGAACCCATGCCGACGCAGAAGACACCAGCCTTAAACCAGCCCTTCAGGTTCTCCTCCTCAGGAGCAACACCGCCAGTCACCATGATCTTTGACCAAGGCATTGGAGCCTTCAGGCCTTTTACCATGTTTGGACCAACAACGTCGCCAGGGAATACTTTCGTCAAGTCGCAACCCAACTCCTGAGCCTTACCAATCTCGCTGACAGTCATACAACCTGGGCAGTAAGGAACGAGACGGCGGTTGCAGACAGGAGCGATGTCAGGATTCAGCAGCGGACCTACAACGAAGCAGGCACCCAGCTGAATATACATGGCTGCGGTAGGCGCATCGACGATAGAGCCAATACCCAGAGCCAATTCAGGACATTCCTTGTCGGCCCACTTGACCAGCTCGCCGAAAATCTCCTGTGCGAAGTCACCACGGTTTGTAAACTCAAAGGCACGAACGCCACCCTCGTAGCAAGCCTTTACTACATTCTTGCAAGTCTCCAAATCCTTGTGATAGAAAACAGGAACCATACCCGTCTCACCAATCTTCTTCAGGACTGCTATCTTATCAAACTTTGCCATAATTATCAATAAAAAATGAATTATCAATTATCCATTATCAATTAGCTTTAGCGCTGAACGCGTCCGTTAGCATTACCGCCAGCCAGACTCTCGACCTCGTCAACACCAACCAGGTTGAAGTCACCATTGATAGTGTGCTTCAGAGCAGAAGCAGCCACAGCAAACTCAAGAGCCTCGCCCTGAGTCGGCTTAGTCAGCAGACCGTGAATCAGACCACCAGAGAACGAGTCACCACCACCTACGCGGTCAATGATAGGATTGATTTCGTAACGTTTTGACTGATAGAATTCCTTGCCATCGTAAATCAGAGCCTTCCAGCCGTTGAAAGTAGCGCTATAGCTCTCGCGCAGCGTAGAAACGACATACTTGAAGCCGAACTCCTTCATCATCTGCTTGAAGATGCCCTCGTAACCGGCAGCATCGGTCTGACCACCCTCAACGTCGGCATCGGGCTTGAAACCAAGGCACAGCTCAGCGTCTTCCTCGTTGCCAATACATACGTCAACATACTTCATCAGCGGGCGCATGATAGAGATAGCTTTCTCTGAAGTCCACAGCTTCTTACGGAAGTTCAGGTCAACGGATACCGTCACACCATGACGCTTAGCAGCCTCACAAGCCAGTTTGGTCAGCTCGGCAGCCTTATCAGAAATAGCTGGTGTGATACCACTCCAGTGGAACCAGGCAGCGCCTTCCATGATAGCGTCGAAGTCGAAATCCTGAGGATCGGCTTCAGCAATAGAGCTGTGGGCACGGTCGTAGATAACCTTTGAAGGACGCATACTTGCACCAGTCTCAGCATAGTACAAACCAACACGGTCGCCACCACGAGCAATAAACTGGGTGTTGACACCATAGCGGCGGAGTGCATTCACTGCAATCTGACCAATCTCGTGCTTGGGCAGCTTTGACACAAAGTAAGCCTCGTGACCATAGTTAGCCACACTGACAGCTACGTTAGCCTCACCACCACCGGGGATGATGCGGAATGACTCACTCTGAATAAAACGGTCGTTGCCCATGGGCGAAAGGCGGAGCATAATCTCACCTAAAGTTACAATCTTTGCCATTTGTTTTAGTATTAAATAAATGATTCTTTGTTTAACTTTTCTGCAAAGTTACGGCTTTTTTTGTAATTGACCAAGAAATTCGCCAAAAAAACTGCCAAAAACTTCCGTAAACGTTTTTTTTAAAAAAAAGAACAAAGTTTGGGGGCAGTCTCGTTTTTTTTATTTACCTTTGCACATAGTTATGGAAACAGGAAAGATTAGGATTAAGGATATCGCTGAGCGTGCCGGTGTTAGTGTCGGTACGGTGGATCGTGTCTTACACGATCGTCCCAACGTGTCTCCAAAGGCACTTGAGAAGGTAAAGAAGGCCTTGGACGAGATGGACTACAAGCCCAACATGTATGCCTCGGCTCTGGCTTATAACAAGACGTACAACTTCTACGTTGTACTTCCCAAACACGAACAGGAGGCGTATTGGGACGAGATAGAAGAAGGGGCACAGGCCTGTACGGATTTCCGGCGCGACTTTGGCATCACCCTCAAATTCGTCTATTACGAACGTTTCAATAATGCAGCATTCACACGCATGGTACGCGAATTCTTTACGGCCAAGATTGACGGCGTGGTTATCGTGCCGACAACCTTGGAACAGACTGCCCGCTTTACTGAGAAGCTGACGGAGCGTCAAATTCCATACGTGCTGCTGGACTCGTACATGCCTGACCTGAAGCCTCTTTCCTTCTTCGGACAAGACTCGTTTGCCAGTGGCTATTTTGCAGCCAAGATGCTGATGCTCATTGCTGGCAAGGAGAAAGAGATTGCCCTCATGAAACAGACTCGCGACGGCAAGGTGGCTTCCAAACAGCAGGCTAACCGTGAAACAGGTTTCCGTCACTATATGGTCGATCACTTCCCCGACGTTAAAATTACGGAAGTGGATCTGCCGTTGGACGAGGAGCACAAGGAATACGACTCGATTCTTGATAAATTCTTCAAGGATCATCCGAAGGTGCATCACTGTATCACGTTCAATTCGAAGGCTCACCTCGTTGGTCAGTTCCTTCAGAAGACCAACCGACGCAACGTTCAGATTATGGGTTACGACATGGTGCCCAAGAATGAAGAGTGCATCAGGCAGGGCAGCATCTCGTTCCTGATAGCCCAGCATGCTTATCAGCAAGGCTACTCCAGTGTCGATGCGCTGTTCAATGCTATCGTTATGAAGCGTGCCGTCAATCCTGTGAACTACATGCCTATAGAAATCCTGACCAGAGAAAATGTGAACTTCTACAGAAGGACAGCAATTTAAACAAACAATACATTATTTATTTTATGGAACAAGCTACATTTCTTAAAATTAATCCTGCTGACTCAGTGGTAGTGTGTCTGAGCGCTAAGAAACAAGGCGACATCATCGAGGTGGATGGTAAGCAAATCACAGTTAATCAGGACACGCCTGCCGGTCACAAAGTTCTGATTGTTGACGTTAAGCAAGGCGAAAACATCATCAAGTACGGTTATCCTATCGGTCATGCCCGCGAGGACTTGAAGGCTGGCGACTGGGTCAATGAGAATAACCTAAAGACTAATCTAAGCGGAACGCTCGAATACACATACCAACCTGTAAACGAGAGACTTAGTATTAAGGACGAAAAGCGAACCTTTAAGGGATATGTCCGTAAGAACGGCGATGTTGGTGTGCGCAACGAAATATGGATTGTGCCCACTGTGGGCTGTGTGAACGGTATTGCCGAGCGTCTGGCCGAACAACTTCGTAAAGAGACTAAAGAAGAAGGTATTGATGCCGTATGGACTTGGCACCACAACTATGGCTGCTCTCAGCTCTCTGAGGACCACGAGAACACCCGCAAGGTGTTGCGCGACATCTGTCTGCACCCCAATGCCGGTGGCGTACTGGTGCTGAGCTTGGGATGTGAGAACAACCAGCCTGAGGACTTCATGGCTATGTTGGGCGACTACGACAAGAGCCGTATCAAGCTGTTGGTTACCCAGCGTGTTGAGGGCGACGAGATGGAAGCTGGCATGCAGATTCTGCGCGAGCTTTACGCTCAGGCCAAGCAAGACAAGCGCCAGGATGTCAGCGTTGCAAAACTGCGCGTGGGTCTGAAGTGTGGCGGTTCCGACGGCTTCTCGGGCATTACCGCCAATCCGCTGGTTGGCGAATTCTCCGACTGGCTCGTGGCTCAGGGTGGTACCAGTGTACTGACTGAGGTACCAGAGATGTTTGGTGCCGAGACAATTCTGATGAACCGCTGCGAGAACAAGGAATTGTTCAATCAGACCGTTTCCATGATTAATAATTTCAAGAACTACTTCCTATCGCATGGCGAGCCCGTGGGCGAGAATCCTTCTCCAGGCAACAAGGCTGGTGGTATCTCGACCCTCGAGGACAAGGCTTTGGGCTGCACGCAGAAGTGTGGTAAGGCGCCTGTTAGCGGTGTTATGGAGTATGGAGACCGTCTGCAGAATAGTGGTCTGAACCTACTTTCTGCTCCCGGCAACGACCTCGTAGCCTCTACTGCCCTCGCCTCTTGCGGTTGCCACATCGTGCTGTTTACTACAGGTCGTGGCACACCTTTCGGCACTTTCGTTCCGACGATGAAGGTGGCAACGAATCCTGTTCTGGCCAAAAACAAGCCTCACTGGGTCGACTTCTCAGCTGGTCAGCTGGTAGAAGGCCGTACCATGCAGGAAATTGTTCCTGAGTTCATTGACAAGGTACTGGCTGTTGCTTCTGGCGAGAAGGCTCGCAACGAGGAGAACGGCTATCGTGAAATATCAATCTTCAAGAACGGCGTGACGCTGTGATCAATTGATAATTGACAATTGATAATTAAGAGTTAAGAGTTAAGAATTGAAAAAAGGACTCATCGCATTATCACCCCTCGTGGTGTTCATCCTATTGTATTTAGTCACCAGCATCATTGCTGGTGACTTCTACAAAGTGCCCATCACGGTGGCTTTCATGACTGCTTCGGCATATGCCGTCGTGGTTTGCGGTGGTCTGCCTTTGGGCAAACGCATCGACATTTTCAGTCGTGGTGCCGGAACAGGGCAGATGATGCTGATGATCTGGATTTTCATTCTGGCTGGTGCCTTTGCTCATTCCGCAAAGATCATGGGCGCCATCGATGCTACCGTCAACCTCTCGCTGACGCTCCTGCCTGGCAACATGCTGTTGGCGGGACTGTTCCTGGCTGCTTGCTTTATCTCGTTGTCGATAGGCACCAGTGTGGGCACTATCGTTGCACTGACGCCTATTGCTGCAGGCATTGCTTCGCAGACTGGTTCGTCGATAGCCTTGCTGACGGCAGTCGTCGTGGGTGGCTCGTTCTTTGGCGACAACCTGTCGTTCATCTCCGACACGACCATTGCTGCCACTCAGACTCAAGGATGCCGTCTCAGCGACAAGTTCCGCGTCAACTCCTTCATTGTAGTGCCTTCCGCCCTGGTGGTGTTTGTCATCTACCTCTTCATGGGTTCAGGCATTCATTCGCCCCAACACGTACCAGACGTGTCGTTCGTCAAGGTTATACCTTATTTAATAGTATTGCTGACAGCCATCTTCGGCATGAACGTCATGGCCGTGCTGGCTTTGGGCATTCTGTCGAGCGGACTCATCGGACTCCTGACTTCCAGCTTCGACTTCTACGGTTGGTTGGGCGCAATGGGCACAGGTATCGTAGGCATGGGCGAACTCATTATCATCACGATGATGGCAGGTGGACTGTTAGGAATTATCAAGTACAATGGCGGTATCGACTACCTTATCCGACTGCTTACCAGTCATGTCAGCAACAAACGTGGTGCCGAATTGTCGATAGCTGCTTTGGTGTCGATGGTCAACCTCTGTACGGCGAACAATACCGTTGCCATTCTTACTGTGGGTGGTATTGCCAAGCAGATTGGCGACCGCTATGGCGTTGACAATCGCAAATGTGCCTCCATTCTCGACACGTTCTCGTGTACCATGCAGGGGCTTATTCCCTACGGTGCGCAAATGTTAATGGCAGCCGGACTGGCTCAGCTCAATCCCGTCAGCATCCTACCCTACCTCTATTATCCGGTAATAGTCGGCATTGTCGCTTTGCTGTCTATCTTGTTACGATACCCCAAACGTTACTCTTAGCGCTTCGCTAATTAAAAGTGAAAAGTGAATAGTGAAGAATATGGACATTATATTCAGAAATCTGCAACGACTGGTTTTCAGCGACGAGTTTTATGGTCAGGAAGCTATTGAACCCATGTCCGAATGGAAATGGAACAAACTCTACGAGTTTACCATTGCCTATGGCATAGGTCCTTGGGTGGCCGATGGTTTCCGCCGTTATAGTGATGATTTCTTCTTGCAGCCTTCCGATTCATTGCGCGAACAGTTCCTCGCGTTAAATGGCGAGCGTAATCAGGAGTTGCTGGGCAAGTTCAAACTGAACTTGATGCGTTCGCAACATGTTATGAATCGCTTTACACGAGAGTCGTTACAGGCTTATTTCAACGAATTCATGCACACTATTCGCAATATCGAGGAATAGCGATTAACAGTTGGTATCAGTATTAGCTGTTAGCAATTGGCTATTGGCTAATGCTTGAAGCGTATTTCCCTTAAATGATGATTACCCATGAAACGGCTCTTATCCACATAGCCGTTGACACCTTGAATACGTCCTTTACCGGTATATTGCCACATGGTAATATCGCGATCATCAGCCACCACGGGTTCTTGGTCGGTATACATGGCAATCATGATTTTATAGTCGTCCACCTTGCCCAGCAGGTGCTTGTTGTAGAAGTTGCGCCCCGTATATAGCAACGGCTTCTGCCGGTAGGCTTCTTCCACCAAGTCCAGGAAATAGAATAGCGAGTCGCAGAACACGTCGGTGTCCAGACCGCCTGTTGACTCGATGTCAATCATCGGAATCAGGTCCTGTTCATCGGGCAGACACTGCGACATGAAGTTCTTCAACTGGCGCTGCTGGTCGGTCAGCGGACGATAGAAATGGTACGACCCTACCTTCAATCCGTGTCTGTGAGCCATTTGGATGTTACGCTCGAATGTGGCATCAATGCGGTCACCTCCCTCGGTAGCCTTCAGATAGACGTATGCCATGTTGGTGTTATCGCCGATGGTCTGCCAGAACACGTTGCCCTGATAGTGACTCAGGTCGATGCCGTGAATGTGTGAGCACGTGTCTTCGCACATGATATTAGGATTGACGGCAGGTGCCAACTGCTCTTCAGGAGCTCCGCCTATGCTGTCGCTGACTTCTTCCTGCGCCCACGCGTATATATTAAATAGGAGTGCTATCGCTGTTAAAACAATCAGTTTCTTCATTTTTCTGTTAAATTTAGGTGCAAAGATACTAAAAATTGCAGAAAAAGCCGTAACTTTGCGCCAAAATATCACAAGAATGAAGCATTTTTTGATTTCTATAACAATGCTGCTACTCCTGACGGCATGCAGCAAGGACAGCAACAACAACTCGGAACCCACCACGGCTCGCCGGACGGTGATTGTATTTATTTCTGGCGACAACACGCTTTCGTCGTTTACCAATGGCGATATCCAGGAGTTGGTCAACGGTTCGTATAATACGCTCTCAGGTGACGACCGTCTCGTGATGTATGTTGACCGTATTAGCAATAATGAAAAACCGTTCATTGCCCGCATCACTGGCAATTCAAGCCATCCTGTCGATACGCTGTTTAAGTATAGCGAAGACTTTTATACATCCGAGCCTAAAGTATTTACCGAAATACTTAGCCGTATTGTGAAGCTATGTCCTGCCAAAGAGTACGGTCTCGTCTTATGGGGTCATGCCAGCGGGTGGTGCTTCGAAAAGGATAAGCGTCGTGCCTTTGGCATTGATAATGGTAACAATTCGCAGAATGCCAACAATGGACTTTGGCTCAGCATCCCCGATATGCGTGCCTGTTTCGAGCAGTTAGGCATCAAATGGAAATACATTTTTGCTGACTGCTGTAACATGATGGGGGTTGAGGTTGCATACGAACTGCGTCATTGTGCCGACTACCTCATAGGCTCGCCCGCCGAGATTCCTGGATTTGGTGCGCCCTACAACAAAATGGTGAAGCATTTATTCGGCCAGTCCGAAACCTTCTACAACGACATTGCCGACACTTATGCTGCGGACTATCCCAACTACCTGCCCATCTCGGTCATCCGTCTCAGCCAGATGGACTCGTTAGCCGCTGCCACAAAAAAAGTCATGCCTGCCATTGCTGCGCACCTGAAGCAGGGTGATGCTACTGCCACTAAAGGCATCATCTATTATTATGCACCAAATGGACGCTACGACAATATTAATAAGACTATGTACGATATGAACGACATGATTCGAACAGCCTTACTGGAGCAGCCAGAGGCCTACGAAACGTGGCATCAGGCTCTGCTGCAGGCCGTTCCCAAACGAGTCACAGCGCCTATGTGGGAAACCATGAATACCAACACGGTCAATTTCAATGACTTTAAAGTTACCGATGCCAAGATGGGCTGCGTCAGCATGTTCTTCCCCCTCGACCTATATTATGCCAAAACATGCCTCTATACTTACAATACCGACATCAAGAACATGCAGTGGTATCAGGCAGTAGGCTGGTCGTCCGTCGGCTATTGACAGCTTATTTCTAATCGCTCCATATCGGCTGTTCGATGGTAATAATAAAGAACAAATAGAAAAAGAATCGCCCTTCACTGTGTGTGAGGGGCGACTCTTATTAATTATAGGGGGATTGAAATCAGATGGGGAGTTCAAGCACGAAGCGACAACCGGGGCCTGCATACTCGCCGTCAAGCGTGAGTTCGCCACCTAAGCGGCGGGCTATGTTACGGGCTACGGTGAGTCCGATGCCCTGACCATCGAAGTACTGGTTGAGCTTGAAGTAGGGTTCGAAGACGCGTTCTGCATCAGCGGCCTCAATGCCTGAGCCTGTATCCTCAACGGTATAGATGGCCTGCATCTTCTCCATATCGACATTGACCATGAGCTTGACACTGCCTTCGGAAGTGAACTTCAGGGCATTTTCCAGCAGATGGGTCAGGGCACGAACGGCCTTGCTGAGGTTGGTAGAGAGCATGGTAACGGCTGCGTCGGGGGCAACAACGCTCTCGAACTTAATATACTGTGCCTTGTCGATGCCTGAGAGACGAATGGCCTCGTCGGAAACTTGGGTCACCATGACATTGTCGGTGCGGCTGATTGGCGGCAGGTCAGCAGGGATGTCGTCAAGGTCGACAATCTTTGCCAGCATGCCTTGCAGCTTGATGTCGCCAGTGGCACGAAGGGCTGACTGCAGTTGCTGCATAAGAGGATTCATGACCTCGGCCTTCTTCTGCGTCGTCTCCTTCAACTGGTTCAGCTCGACGTAGAGGGCGTTGCAGCGCTTTTCGAGAGCCTCGTTGGCCTGGCGCGACTTTTCCTTCTCTTCTTCCATCTTGTCGAAGGCCAGCAGTGCCTGCTCGTAGCCCTCGCCAACGTTATCGAAGTTCTTTTCGAGTGCACGATAGTCTTCGAGCAGCTTCTGCTGTTCGTCCACACGTCGCTGATAGTCGGCCAGCAGCTGTTTCTGCTCGTCAGCCTGCTTGCGACTGGACTTCAGCTCGAAATAATATGCTATGCCAAGCACGACGGCAATGGCAAGTGCAATCAGGAAAGCATATAACATATAATTAGGAATTAGGAATTACAAATTACGAACTATGTTGTTATTCAGCTTTCTTTTCAACCTTCATAAACTTGGTGAAGCCGGTCATGGCCAGCACCTTGTAGATTTCAGCGTTTACGTTGGTCATCTTGAACTGGCCGCGCTGCTGCATCACGGTACGCATGGTCTTCTGAATGATACGCAGACCGCTCGATGCCATATAGTTCAGGTCTGTGCAGTCCATCTCCAAATCCACACCGCCATCAGCCAATGCGGGCTGAATCTCCTTTTCAAACTCTGGGGCGTTCATAGTGTCAATACGCTGTCCGGTCTTAATGATGGTCTTACCATTCTCTTTGATAATCTGTGTCATAATGCTTAATATTTTAAATTGTTGTTATTATTATTTGATTTCTTTTGTCATTGTCAGCAGGTTCTTGCCCTCCAGACGTTGATAGGACACCTCGTTCATGATGTTCTTAACGATATAGATGCCCATACCGCCAATGTCGCGCTCCATAGGGTTGATATCGGGGTTGGCGTCTTCCTTGGCAGTAGGGTCGAACTCTTTGCCACGGTCAGTGAGCACAAAGGTAAGCTCCTTGCCGTGGCTTTCGGCCACGAGCTCGATTTCGGCAGTCTTACCTTCGGGATACGCATAGAAGATGACGTTGGACACCATCTCCTCAAGCACCAGATTCAGATTCATCTGGAGCTCCATGTCTAATCCCAGTTCCGAAGCAATCTCCTCCAGGAACTGGTTGACGCGTTCAAGCTCGCCAATCTGGTTCTTAATCTTTATTTCCTTTCTCATAAGCTTTCGTTTTATTGGTTATCTTGATTACTGATTACTTTGACACATAGCATGGTCAGGTCGTCGTTAGGCTCTGCACCGTCACGATGCTTCTCGACCTCGGCACGCAACATCTCGATGGTCTGCTGCGAAGTTTCGAAGGGCACATGGGCCAGTATGTCCAGCAGGCGTTCGTCAGTGAACTGTTCCTGCTGACGGTTCTCGGCCTCGTTGAGTCCGTCGGTATAGACGAACAGCGGACGGTCCGTGATGTTCTCTATCTCTTCGCCCTCGAACTCGAAGCCAGGCCAGAGTCCGATGGGGCAGTTGGGAATCATGTCAATAAAATCGGCACTACCCTCGCCTATCAGCACGGGCGGATTGTGGCCGGCATTGCAGAAGTCGAGGTGACCGGTTTTCAGGTCGATGAGTCCCAGGAACATGGTGACAAACATCGACGTCTCGTTATCCTCGCCCGACAAGGCATCGTTGATGCGCGTGGCTATCTCGGCAGGCTTCATGCCCTGAGCAGCCAACGTGCGGAACAAGCGCGTGGCCTGTGCCATGAACAGAGAGGCTGGCACACCTTTACCCGACACGTCGCCCAAGGCAAAATAGAGTTTGTCGGCCTCGTCTTCGGGTTTGTCGGCAGGCATCAGCAGGTAACCGTAAAGGTCGCCACCAACCTCCTTGGCAGGCGTCATGGACGCATAGAGGTCGAGGTCGGGACGCTCTGGGAAACGGCTGGGCACCATACCCATCTGTATGTTTCGAGCAATACGCAGGTCGCTCTCGATACGCTCCTTGGCCGTTGTGGTCTCTTCCAATTGGTCGTAAGCCGTCAACAGTTCTTCGTGGGTAGCCTGCAGCTGGTCGTGAGCCTTCTTCAGGCGGCGTGCGGCAATGACGCGGAAAGTAATGAAGATGACCATTGCCAACAGGATAATGCCAATGATATAGAGCGTATTACGGAACTGTGTGCGCTCATGTTCCATTTTCAGCTCGTCGACGTGGAACATGGTGTTCAACTCGTTCAGCTGGTTCTTGGTATTAGCACCGCTGATAGAGTCCTTCAGGCGACACATCTCCTGATACAGCTTTGACGATTCCTCGTAGCGGTGCATACGCATCAGTATCTCGCCGCGCTGCTTAGCAACGGACATGAACACGCCCTTGTCCTCGTTGGGTGGCACCAGGTTCAGGCGTCGCGTATTCAATTCGAGCGCTTCGGCCAGGCGGCCTTGTTTCAGTCGCAGCTGGGCCATGGTCACTAACCATTGCAACGTCTCGTAGCTGTTGTCGGAACCTCGTGTCTCTTCGGCACGCGTAGTGCATTCCTCGGCATCATCCAAGCGGTCCTGACCGATGGCAGCCTGTGCGCAGGCTATGTGGTAGTAGAACCACAGAATGTTCTGATAATCCTTATTGAGCTGGGGATAGGACTTCAGGAAGTCCTGAATGAACTTCTGCCACTCGACGGTCAGTTTCTGCAAGTCATTGTACTTTCCCTGCTCGTTGAATACGTCGCCCAGATACGAGAATACCTCAGGGGTATAGACGGGAGGCGGATTCTGCTGACGCAGCAGTTTGATGCTTTTCTGGAAAGCAGCGGCACTCTCGTCCAAATGGTTCATGTTCAGATAAACACTACCCATCGTGTAGTAGGCAATACCCTGACCATACTCGTTCTTACGCTCCATCGCGTCGTTGAACATCTGCTGCACTTCGCGAAGGGCCATATTTTTATTAAAACTGAAATAGATCAGGGTATTGATATAGCACGTCCACACATCATAGTAGGCATTCCACTGACTGATGTGCTTCAGTTCCTTCATATCCTCCTCGAAGTGGGCGGTAATGGAGTCAGCCATCTTCAGGTTGTAGAATGTACTCATACGCCCTGAAAGTAGTTCACCCAACTTCTTGTCGTCGTCGTTCTGGCGTGCTTTGGCAATCTCCGTCTCGTACTGACGCCATCCCTGGTCGTCTTTACTATCAGCCCAGAGCGGCATCAGGATGCCACTCAGGAATATTAGTAAGGCTGTCAGTATCGGTCGTTGCATAGCTTTAAGCGTTTTCAAGAGATTGCTATATCTTCAGTTCTTTCAGAATCTCGCTCATGCGCTGCACATTCTTGACGCGCATAGGCACCAAGGGCAGACGCAGCACGTTCTCGATGTAACCCATCTCGCTTAGCATGGCTTTGACGCCGGCAGGGTTGCCATCGACGAAGAGCAGCGAGAAGAGGTCGATGAAGCGATGATGAATCTTACGGGCAGCATCGTACTCGCCACGCATCTGCAGACGAATCATCTTCGAGAACTCCTTGGGCAGGGCGTTGCCTATAACGCTGATGACACCCACAGCACCACAGCTGACCATCGGGAATGTCAGACCGTCGTCGCCACTGATGACATCGAAGCTGTTCGGCTTGTTCTTGATAATCTCGTCAACCTGTTCCAGATTGCCGGAAGCCTCCTTGATAGCCACGATATTCTCGCAGTCGCGGGCCAGACGGACGGTAGTAGCAGCCTGCAGATTGACACCTGTACGACCAGGCACGTTATAGAGGACAACAGGCAACTTGGTAGCTGCAGCAATAGCCTTGAAGTGCTGGTAAAGACCTTCCTGCGAAGGCTTGTTATAATATGGGCACACGCTGAGGATGCCGTCGATGCCACGGAAGTCGCCCGTCTGCAACTCGTTGATGACGGCTGCGGTATTATTACCGCCACAACCCATCAGGATGGGAACGCGTCCGCCAACGAGGTCGACAATCAGGTTCTTGATTTTCTGTTTTTCGTCTTGTGTCAGAGTTGGAGTCTCGCCGGTTGTAGCGAGAATGCAAAAGAAGTCGGCTCCATTATCCAGCTGATACTGAACAAGACGGATAAGCGATTTGTAATCGACAGAACCGTCTTCCAGAAAAGGAGTTATCAGTGCGATACCGAGCCCTTTAAAGATATTATGCACCATAAAAATAAGAATTCTTTCTAAATTGCTTGCAAAATTACTAAATAAAATTGGAAAATAACAGCATTTTGCAAAAAAAAATGCCCAAACGTGAACATTTGGGCAAATTTACACATATTTTATTATTCTTACAGTTTCCTAAGCACTACTGCTGAGCGTGCAGGAATATAGAGTTTCAACCACTCTTTATGGTCCTGAACGTACAGCGGGTCGTAGTTGGTAAGGTGGGTTATGCTGTCGTCAGCAAAGCCGTTACCGCCAAACTCCTTGGCATCGGTGTTGAGCACCACCTCATAAGAACCCGTTGGCACGAGGAAACCGTAGTCGGTATAAGAGCGCGTCGGCGAGAAGTTGAACACGAAGACGAGGTCGCCGCGCATGTAGCACAGCACCTGGTCGCCATCGTCGTGCCAGATTTCCGTAACGGGTGTATCCTGGAAATTCTTCTGACTCTTGATGACTTCAAGCATCTTCCGATCAAAATCGCCTAACCAGTGGTAGCACAGGTCTTTATTATCAACGAGGTTCCACTGGCGACGGGCATATTTATACGACCAGCCGTTACCTTCGCGCGGGAAGTCAATCCACTCGGGATGACCGAACTCGTTACCCATGAAGTTCAGGTAGCCGCCATTGATGGCACCAGCCGTTACCAGTCGTATCATCTTATGCAGGGCGATACCGCGCTGGGCCAGGTCGTTGACGTCCTTCTTGGCAAAGTGCCAGTACATGTCGGCGTCAATCAGTCGGAAGATGATGGTCTTGTCGCCCACCAATGCCTGGTCGTGGCTCTCGCAATACGAGATGGTCTTCTCGTCAGGACGGCGGTTCTTAACCTCCCAGAAGATGGAGCAGACGTTGATATCCTCGTCGCGCACCTCCTTGATGGTCTTAATCCAGTAGTCGGGAATGTTCATGGCCATACGGTAGTCGAAGCCGTAGCCGCCATCCTCGAACTTGGCAGCCAGTCCGGGCATACCAGACACCTCTTCGGCAATGGTGATAGCGTTCTTGTTGACCTCGTGAATCAGACAGTTAGCCAGCGTCAGATAGCAGATGGCATTGTCGTCCTCGTGGCCGTTGAAGTAGTCGCCATAGCTTCCGAAAGCCTCGCCCAAGCCGTGCGAATAATACAGCATCGAGGTCACACCGTCGAAGCGGAAACCGTCGAACTTGAACTCTTCGAGCCAGTATTTACAGTTAGACAGCAGGAAGTGCAGCACGTCGTCCTTACCATAGTCGAAGCACAGGCTGTCCCATGCCGGATGCTCGTGGCGGTCGCCGGGATAGAAGAACTGATTCGGGTCGCCAGCCAGATTGCCCAAGCCTTCCACCTCGTTCTTCACAGCGTGCGAGTGCACGATATCCATGATGACCGCAATGCCCATCTTGTGTGCCGTGTCTATCATCTCCTTCAAATCCTCGGGAGTACCGAAACGGCTGGAGGGAGCAAAGAACGACGATACATGGTAGCCGAAGGAGCCATAGTAAGGATGCTCCTGGATGGCCATGACCTGAATGGCGTTGTAACCGTCCTTCTTGACACGTGGCAACACGTTCTCAGTAAACTCCTTGTAGGTACCGACCTTCTCGGCATCCTGACTCATACCCACGTGGCACTCGTATATCAACAGCGGCGACTTGTTGGGCTTGAAGGTCTTTTTCTTCCACACGTAGGGCTTCTCAGGATTCCATACCTGTGCAGAGAATATCTTGGTCTGGTCGTCCTGAACCACACGACGGCACCAGGCAGGAATACGCTCGCCTTCTCCCCCATTCCACTTCACTTTCATCTTGTAAAGCTGGCCGTGCTTTAGGGCTTTCTCGCTGAGTTTCAGCTCCCAGTTGCCTGTACCCTCGATGCGCTTGCAGCGGTACTTCTCGTCTTCCTGCCAGTTATTGAAGTCGCCAATCAGATAGATATCGGTGGCATTGGGTGCCCACTCGCGGAACACCCAGCCCTTAGCCAGCTTGTGAAGTCCGAAATACAGATGACCAGAGGCAAACTGTGACAGCGTCTGCTTGCCGTTCTTGGTCAGCTGACCAATCTTCCACAAGGCGTGGTCGTGACGTCCACGAATAGCCTGCTCGAAGGGTTCCAGCCAGGAGTCATCACGCACCAGTCCGATATGTTGTGGCTCCTGAACCTTCTTCACCGCTTTCTTGGCAGTGGTTTTCTTTTCTGCGGCGGCCTTTTTGACAGGAGCCTTCTTCGCTGTCGTTGTTGTTTTCTTTGTTGTTGCCATAGTAATTTACGATTTACAAATTTACCATTTACCGAATTTCATAGCTTAGGCCTTAACCTTGAAGATGGCCTTTTTGATTTCAGGTACACCGGCAATGCAGGGGGCATGACCATCCTGCGGGAAGAAGATGGCCATCATGCCGGGCTGACAGGTCAGATAGCTGTCGGCAGCCAGGTCGGGAATCTTCGTAATATCCTTCTCCTCGTTGTATTCTGCTTCAGGCAACAGGTCGCGCTGGGTGTAGCCAAAGGTCTCAGCATCAGAGAGAGGTATCTGAATATCAATCATCTTGTTATGGGTCTCGATGACAGCAGCTTCGGGCGTACGACCCTTGGCCATCTGGATATTCACAAAGAGGTCCTTACCCTCTATCTCATACTTGCCAGGCTCCAGAGCGTTCAGGTCGTGCTGCTGGATAAACTCAACCACCTTGGGGAACAAGGGGTTCACCTGCGCATAATTCTTCAGATTCTCAATTTTGTCAATAATCATAGTACTTTAATTTAATATATTATTTAACTCTTAATTCCTAACTCTTAACTCCTAACTCCTAACTCCCTCAGTCCACCTGGCGTTTGCCACGAATGTAGCTGCCTTGGGCAATGATATTGCCATTGCGGTCTTTCTCGACGAAACGGCCATCACGACGGTCGTCCACATAGCTGCCCTCGAAGCGCTTGCCTTCCTTGTCTTCCTCGATGGCAGGCCCATGACGCTTGCCCTGCTTGAAGTGACCCTTGAATTTCGTACCGTCAGCAAAGCGTGCTATACCCTCGCCATGTATCTGACCGTTCTGGAACTGCCCATCGAAGACGTCGCCATTTTTCATTGTCAGCTTACCGCGTCCGTTAGGCTTGTCTTGCTTCCATTCGCCCTGGTACTGATTGCCATTCTTCCAGACAAGCATACCCTGGCCCTGCTTGGCACCGTTACGGAACTGTCCTGTATATTTATCGCCATTGGCGTAACGGAACACGCCCTGACCAGTACGCTCGCCATTGGCATAGTCGCCCTCGTAGGTGTCGCCGTTCTGGAACTTATAAATGCCTTTGCCATGCTGGACATCGTTTGCCCACTGACCAATATAGACGTCGCCAGACGCATAGTTGTAAGTACCCTTGCCAGAACGCTTGTTGTCCTTCCACTGACCGATATAGTTCGAACCGTCGCCCCAGTCGAACTCACCCTTGCCGTTCTTCATGTCGTTAGCCCATTCGCCTTCGTACCAGGCACCTTCCTTATGCGTATAGCGACCATGTCCGTGACGCTTGTTCTGATGCCAGTTGCCGTCATACTTGTCGCCGTTATAATAATACATGGTACCATGCCCTTCCTGGTCGTCACGATACCATAGACCTACATAGCGATTGTTGTTCTGAAAATAATAGGTACCCTTGCCGTGCTGATGGTCCTGAAGCCATTCGCCTTCGTATTTCTCGCCGTCAAGGAAAGTATAGACACCGTAGCCCTGACGTTTGCCTTTGACGTATTCACCTTCGAAGACATCGCCGTCCTTCCATACCGTACGACCTTTTCCGTGGGGCTTGCCCGACTGCATCTCACCCTTGTATTCACCTCCGTCCTTCATCTTGTAGGTACCCAGCGTAATTTTCTGAGCCTGAAGGGAAATGGCACTCGTTGCCAACAAGGTTATTAATATATATCGTATATTCATGAATTTCTTTTTGTTCTGTTCAACATGACAAAGGTAGAAAAAAAAAAGAGATTTTTCACTTTTCGCTTTCCACTTTTCACTTTATTTTGTACCTTTGCAGAAAATTTAAGAAAAAAAAACGACGATGAAATTCATTGCTATCATTCCCGCCCGCTATGCCTCCACACGATTTCCAGGCAAGCCACTGGCACTGTTAGGTGGGCAGCCCGTCATCCAGCGTGTCTATCAACAAGCACTCTCGGTACTTCCTGAGGCTTACGTGGCCACCGACGACGAACGCATCTTCCAATGCGTAGAACAGTTTGACGGTCGCGCCATCATGACGCGTGCCGACCACAAGAGCGGTACCGACCGTATTCAGGAGGCCGTCGAACATATTGGAACAGATGCCGACGTCATCATCAACATCCAGGGTGACGAGCCGTTTGTGCAGGCCTCTCAGCTTCAGACGCTGATGCAGCTGTTCGACGACCCTACCACCCAGATCGGTACCTTGGGCAAACGCTTCGAGTCCATGGATGCCGTCCAGAATCCCAACTCACCCAAGATAGTCTGCGACCTTCGTGGTTTCGCACTGTATTTCAGCCGTTCCGTCATCCCATACGTCCGTGGCCAGGAAGAGTCAGAATGGCTGGAGCACTATCCCTACCTCAAGCATCTTGGTCTTTACGCCTATCGTCGTGAGGTGTTACGCGATGTCACGCAATTACCCCAGTCGCCCCTCGAGAAGGCCGAGAGCCTTGAACAGCTCCGCTGGCTGGAAAACGGCTACCGCATCCGCGTAGGACTGACCGATGTCGAGACGGTAGGCATCGACACCCCCGAGGATTTAGAGCGGGCTGAGGCCTTCCTCGCGGCAATGCAATAATTCCGTTCTCTTAACTATCATACCTGCCAAACTATCATTGACCACCATTTCCCTTGGCAGCGTAATCACCTTCAGGCGTTCATACCAGACGCGCGACGAGCCTGCAACGTGCTTCTGCGTATGTCCGCTGATGATGTAGTAGCTGGCAGCATACTCGTCCATCATGTCCAGAAACACCTTCTTGATGCGCGAACACTTCTCGTTGATGGCATTGTCCAGCGGATTCACCAAGTGTTCCACACCCTCCATGATTTTCTCCTTGTCCATCAGCTTCGCTGTGGCCATGTAGTACCGTGTCAGCTCCTCGCGATACTCCCCTAACCTCTTGAACTCAATACCCTCCGGATGCGCCAGAAACAGCAGGTACACCGCCTTGTGCACTGGCTGCAGCTCCACCTCCTTATGCTCGTAGTCCAGCAGCACGAACCGATAGTCCCTCGTAATCAGCAGCCTGCTCAGCTTGGCCCTTGCCGCCTCGATGCGCAGCTCTTCCAGCAACGGCGCACCAATAGCCTTCAGCAGCAAGTCCTTACGACCTGCCATCTGCAGCTGTCCGGTCAATTGCCTCACCTGCTCAGCGATCTCCTCTGGTGTATGATGCGTTCCATCCGTCATTCCGTCACGTCCTTCATCAGACTATTCAACCATCCCTTCCATTTCTCGACTATGGTCTGCTGCTTAGGCTCTTGCTTAGGCTCTTCCTTGGGTTCTGGCTCAGACTCTGTGACTGTAGGCTGTTCCACCACCACAGGCTCTGGGGCAGCAGGTTCCGGTTCCTGCGCCTGTTCCACCTTGAAGTCCAGCTCCTGTTCCTTGCCAATCATCTTACCCATGGTCTCAACCTTT
The DNA here is from genome assembly GCA_946188165.1 of uncultured Prevotella sp. Lineage (GTDB taxonomy): Bacteria > Bacteroidota > Bacteroidia > Bacteroidales > Bacteroidaceae > Prevotella. The sequence goes on along the minus strand of CAMHTW010000009.1, from coordinate 19,620 downwards.
GCAGGCTTATACAACTGCGGTATCAAGTCCTCATAGTAGTCGTCTTCGTTACGATGAATATCCTGATGCTGTTCGCTACGCAGTTCGTTCTCCAGCCCCGTAGCCAGTATCGTCACCTTGGCATCCTCACCCAGTGTGTCATCCGTTGCCGTACCCCAAATCACATCGATGTTAGGATCCAACTGGTCAAAGAAATCATCAATCTCCTGCAGTTCCCGCACAAAGATGGGGTGCGTATCGCTCGAATAGATGTTAAACAGAATCCGCTTGGCCTTTCCAATATCGTTACCATACAACAGTGGAGAGTCCAACGCATCCAGTATGGCCCGCTCTACACGATGCTCACCGCTGGCCCGTCCCATGGCCATGATAGCCCCACCACCATTCTTCATCGTTGTCTCCACATCACGGAAGTCACTCTTGATACCCCCGTCGCTGGGCATTGTTATCAGTTCCGAGATACCCTTCACCGCATCCATCAGAATGTTGTCTGCCCTTTGGAATGCCTCCTTCACCGACAGCTCCGAGTCAGCATAAACGTCGCACAACCGTTCGTTGTTCACTATCAGTAGTGCATCAACGTTCTTCCGCAGTTCGTCCACACCTTTCAGCGCCTTAATTATCTTGCGTTTCTTCTCGAAGTAGAATGGTATCGTCACCACACCTACCGTCAGCATCCCCATCTTTTTAGCCACGCTGGCCACAACGGGCGCAGCACCAGTACCAGTACCGCCACCCATGCCAGCAGTCACGAACACCATCTTCGTGCCATCGCTCAGCAGTGTCTCTATGTCTGCTATATTCTCCTCCGCCTCCTTCTTGCCCAGTTCCGGATTAGCCCCAGCACCCAGGCCAGACTGTCCCAACATAATCTTCACTGGTACTGGCGAACGCGACAGCGACTGACTATCCGTATTACATACCGCATACGTCACGCCCTGAATTTGGTCGTTATACATGTTGCGCACGGCATTACACCCGCCACCACCAACGCCAATCACCTTGATGATGCCCTGCATCTTATCCTCTACCGGACCAAAGTCTAAAATAGTATCTTCACCCATTTTCTCGTCTTTTCAATTACGATTGCAAAGTTACACAATTTCCACAAAAACACCAAATATTCGCAAGCCTTGCGAACATTTTAGTTCTGGTAGCATGAGACTGGTGCCAGCCCCTGCTGTCTACTGATGGCGCACTGTTCCGTCGTCTCATCCATGTTCATGAAACCGCCAGGAAATGCCCGACACCCTTTGTATGGGTCTGCGCCTCTCTCTCTATAAGCAGTACCTGTGGCACCGCTTCCTTAGTCATCACAACGCAGTCAGCCGTTACTGCTGGTCTTGGATATTTATAGGCGTACTCCATATCACAAATTCAAAAAAGTTTATACTATTTGAAAACTATCTGTAGAATGGCAAGTATTATTATTCCCGCGACAATCAGCCAGCGGTTAATATTTGTTGCTTTTATTGTTTCTGCTTTAGATTCCTGTATTGCGCTAATGACTTCATCCTTAGACTTATTAATTGTTGAGGTGATGCTGTTTGTAGACGATTGAACCAATGTGTCAATGTTTTGACATATGGTCGTCAAACTGGCGACATTACTTGCCAGAGCATCTGCTTTACCGCTAACGCCATCTATCTTTTCATTCGTTTGATGTAGAATGGCAAAAAGAGACTGCTCGGAATGTGTTATGGCTTGCAAGACAGCCACTTTGCTGTTCTCTATCTTTTCATTAAGACCAGTTACTTTAGCTTTTAGATCTTCCAAAGTGGCATCCTGCTCGTCTTGTGAGTCTTTCAGCTCCTTCAAAATCTCTTTAAGAGCGCTTTTTACGCTTTCAATTTCTTCCGTTGCTTTCTTGATTTGTTCACGCAAAGCAACCAATTCAGTAACTCTTTCAGCAAGTTTGTCATTCTGATCGGTAAACTTCTCTAGTGTTTTGTCTGTATCTTTCTTGAAGTCCAATGTAGCCTTATTGACATCTACTTTGAATGCAGACATGATATCAGTACAAGTCTGCTTTATACTTGCTATTGCAGACCCATATTCACCATGTAACTCAGATTCTCTACCGCTTAAAGAAGATTCCCATTCTTCAAGGCTGGCAGCTAGTTTCTTTACCGCTGCCACATATTGCGTAACCATCTTCAAAAGATCGTTACTTGCATTAACTGACTGCATTACTTGCGACCTAGCAGAATCAAGTTCGCTTAAATTCTTCTCAAGCCTTTCTAAGGCAGAATTTATGTCATGTGCCATAACTATATTTTTTATATTGTATTGTCTGAATCGATTGAATTCGTCATGTTATCTGTTTTTACATTGTCTTTGAGAAATCTGTTGGTTATATCATCCAACTTCTTACCATGTATAAAGAGCATTACTGCATCCTCTCCTTTTTCTATAATGTTTCCCTTTATGTAAGTATCATCTTGATGGACTTTTGCGGCTAAGCATTCATTGAAGTGAGCCAGATATTTCCATACTTCTTCATCATCTTTGTCATAGAGTGCCATAAAACCATCAACATACCCGTTAAAAGCATTTGATTTCAATGTTTCATTGGTTCCCGTTCCCAAGAATGTTATACAGTATGATAGCAAGAGCTGCAAAGCAGCATTATCAGGATGGGCTCTCAAACATAGCAGTGTAGCACCATAGAGGTGTTTAACGTTGTCTATTTCGCTTCCGGAACCATCGTTGCTAATGACGTCAATGTACTTCCTAACTACATCATATCCATCACGACCTTGCTGGTCCGTGTCCTCAGTTAACGAATAGTCTTTTCCATTCACCTGATAACCCATACGGGCATACTTTGAATTGAAATAGAGGTGAATAAATTCCTTAAGCCAAGTGTCGTTATGCGTCCTTTCTCTTTCTGATATACTGTCTTCACAGGCAATACGCATATCTTCAATAGCGCGGAAGCGCTTCTTTTCTAGATTTTCATAGACGAACCCCGTTAAATATCCAAGACACTTGTCAAGGTAGTTACGACCTCTTTGTTCGTCGATTTTTTCTACACGCATTTGTGCCTGTTCCAATGAATAGTACTTACGGAAGAAGTTCAACATATACTGCTTAAACTCCTCGTCTGTACGATTCTTTATTTTCAGTTCGTATGTCTGAGATAGATAATCTATGGTTACATCCTCTACCAAGCCAATACAACACATTCGGTAAATGGCCTTGTCGGTATCATCTTTATCCCTCTTCTTACAGAACAGGAAACGTAGCCGCTTGTATGTTGCTTCGTCAGCATGATAGCGAAGCCACCTAGTATCACCAGAGCATTTCGCCACTTTAGAAATCAGGTCTTCAAAATCACCTATCTTGTTAAGAGCAAGTTTACCATACCGATCCTCGTTTATATCATTCCAGCCCTTAGACTGTGCAATTTGCGATATTTCAGCTTTTATATTCCGCTCAAAATCCTCTGGGTCTTGCTGAACTTGATTCTCCCACGATACTGTGACGAATACAGATCCGTCATCATCAGCCTGGGCCATTGCGCTATAGATACCTTCAGTTATGTCGTCAACGCCTTCAATCGGTCGAAGCAATGCTGCAGCAGAATGATCTTCATACGATTCCAAGATCTCTACAAGCTTCTGTGAGATATATTGACAAGTATTCAAATCAAATTCCACATAATTATATGTAGGACGAAGGTTGTCTAGTATAACATAGCCATATCGATTCCTATTCTCTTCCTCAGAATAAATAGTAATCGAGTTTCTCGTCCTATTTACTCTCAGGCAAACATCGTTGTTGCCAGTTTCTTCTCTGAGCTTTCCTTGAACCTCCAAAGCATAACTTGGCTTTACATTGAGAATGCGGTCGGTCATTTCCGACAAGATTACTTTCTCTTTATAAAGGCCTCGGAAAGAATTGTTGTGGAACCACAGGTCAATATTCTTATCGACATTTTCTAGATATCCATGGGTTCTAATGATATTAATCAGAGCATTTGTTTGTTCCTCTGTTGCATTGTTATGCCTGCATAATTCTGGGAAATCCTGAATTAGAACATATTTAGTAACATACCTTTCAAGCCATACGGGATCATTTTCTGTTCCAATATAATAGCGTATGTCATTTATCTTGTCAGCGGTTAGATGTATAAACTCCGTAGGTTCATATAAGATATATGATATGGCATTTTTACGGTCACGGCCAGCACGACCTGCCTCTTGAACATAACTCTCTATCGATGACGGATGGTTAAAGTTGACCGTAAAACGGATGTTTGGCTTGTCTATACCCATACCAAAGGCTTTGGTAGCCACCATCAGGTTCTGTCGGTTGTCATTAAACAACTTCATATCACCAGATGGTTTGTCACCTCCAATAAAAGTACCAATCTCTAAATAACCTTTGCTACGTAAAGCCGTTGAAATACCGCTTCTTGTTCCCCAGACATTATCTTGAACGCCAAATGTACCATGAGCGTGTGGGCAAAAAATAATGCCTGCGTTCTTATACAGATTATTATCAGATTGGTAGAATTTATCTGGTTGATAACCTGTGATGACGCATGAGGCATTTATTTCATTTAGAGACTGTATGTCTGAAGGGACATCATTCAGAAGGCTAAATAAAACTTGTTTCTTTGTTTCTGCGACAACACCTTGCAAATCCCAATCTGAAGTAGCTTTAAGAATATAATTTTCCGTTGGGTCTCTTAATTCATCAAAATCTGACGTGACATTAATGATACGGTATGTTAGTTCCGGACGTGTATCACTCTCTGGGCGAACAATTGTTTCACTATCTATCGTTAGATTTCCTCCCAAGGTCAGCTCTCTCTCCACATCAGCAAGAACGTCAAAAGATGCAGTGGCCGTAAGACCAATGATTGACAGAGGACGACCAGACCTCGTCTTCATATAGTTAATCATGTTACGTCCTAAGTGTAGGTATGACGGACGGAAATCATGTCCCCATTCAGAAACACAATGAACCTCGTCTATTACGCCATATGAGAAGTAGATATGGTTCTTTTCTGTCATTGTTATCAGACTGTCCCTGAAGTTCTCCATCATATATCTCTCAGGAGAAAGCAACACCATTAAGGCTGCACCATTCTGTAGAAGGTTCAGCTTCTTGGCTTTTTCCTTTGCATCCATTCCGCTGTGAACACATTCACAAGCATCTATGCGAGCATCGCGAAGTCCACGAACTTGGTCAACCATCAAAGATACCAGCGGATCTACTATAATAGAAACTCCTGGTTGTAAGAGGCAAGACAACTGATATGTCAAAGATTTACCGCCACCAGTAGGCAAAAGACCTATTGTCGTTTTGTCTGCTAATGTATGACTAAGTATAGGTAATTGCCCAGGACGGAATGAAGGCTTACGGAAGATGTCTCGTAAGAAATACGTCAGTACATCTTCACGCTCCTTAATATTCTTATAAGCACCAGTACCATCTTTAGTAACAAGAGCAGGATATTGTATGTTTTCTGCAGAGCAAATCGTTCTTTCCCGCTTTTGATAATGCGAAGAACGGATAAGATAAAAAGCCTTAGCGCTTACAGCAAGAGGCAATGCATCGATATTGTCACGGAGCAACATAGAGATGTCAATGCATAGGTCATATGTACTCGAAGGAATGTCGCAGACTGTTATTTTATCCAAATGCAACGGTGAATCCTTAAATTCATCGCTAGAAACAATAGTAAGTTGTATCTCTGGCAATTCTGCAGGACAATTGGACAATTTGCACAAATGCATATACTTGTCCTTTAAGTCTTCTATTGCAATGGCAGCACAAGGAACATCCCTTTCTATAATAACGATGTTCCATTCCTGTGTATTGATATCTAATGTCGCTGACATCATTGCTTCTACCAGTATTCTCTCAATTCGAGCGATTGCAAGGGGGGCAAGCACAATCTGAAGAGTTTTATTCCATTCTCCAGACAACGTCCTCTTATAATTCTTTTTCAACGTTGTGAGGAACTTGCTTGCAGAGGCTTCTTTCTCCCAGTTAACAATGAAATCGTTATTATGAATCTGGTCTATACGATAAGTATCCCACCCACCATTGAGGGACATTCTGTCTCTGCGCTCATCCCTTAGCCTCTGGAATATATTGGAGTGATACTGTTTACCGTCCAATTCCAAGATAAAACCAGTCCTTGAATCTCCGTAAGGAATTTCCAAAGCAAAGTCAACACGCTGTTCCTTACTGAATTTTCTATCTGGTATATTGACAATTGAGGAAAGAGGACGCTGTGGTTCCAATATCTGTATGAGATATTCGCTTCCTGAACCTTTAAGGTATCGCTCGATAAAAGCTTTCTCGAATCTACTTTCCAACATGTCGCCATTGTATGATTCAATATCAAATCTCGGATCAATGACGTGCAATGCATCGTTTATGTCTTCCTTGGATATAGCATGATTCGAGGAGAACCGGATACTTGAACCTTCTTCTGTTCTTCTTGAAATATGGAAATGCTTAGAAAACAGTTCCTCAATATATATGGGAGCCTTGGTCGGTAAACCTCTTGATATGATGTTGGCAAGAACCGCAAGTTTTGAATCACAATCTATATTATTGTCTAATGGAAAGTTTGATTTGACATCGAAAGACGATAAGGAATGATATAACCCTTCCGTTTCGGTCTCAATATCCGTGTTTTTATATTCTTCCTCAATGGAATCCAGAATGTAACCTGCAAAGAATTGCTGCTTTTTGTGTGATTCCTCGATACGCTTTCTGATATCTTCAACCGTTTCAATACGCTGGAACTTTTTAAAGAATACCCGAAGAGATATTGTCCAGTCATTCTGCCATCCACCTCTGTCCTTATTGACAACAGCAAACATCGTGTCTGGATCTGTTGCGGCAATGAACTCGTCAACTCGCTTGTTGTTGCTATAATATGGCCCCACGCAAATAAAGTAGTTATCGCCAGTAAATGATTGCTGGAAAAAGTGAATGAACTTTGCAAGGTCAAAAGCATCTACATCAAGAATATTACTAAAGAGATGAATCTTTAGGAATGTCGATGGGGTAATATCCTCTGTATTTAGGGAGTCAAACTCTTTAACAACGGTATTGACAGCATAACTTCCATAACTAGATATGACTTTTGAGGCTCGATCAACAGCTGCAGCAGATGGCTCTATTAAGTTGATTGAACGTATGTCTGCAGCTATTCTTTTAGCTTTCAGGAAATCAAGCAAACAGACAGTTGCAGTTCCCTGTCCACACCCCCAATCATAGATTTCTACAGATGAGGCAAAAAGTTCCGATGGATTCTGTATGCAATTGAATGCAGCATCAAGCTTGGCCTTGTGCATCTTGCCAAAACTGCGAAGATACATATTCAGATGATCATCATCGTCTAAAATACCAGTTCCACGCTTAAGGTCATTATATAGCTTATCCAGCTTCATTTTGTCAGTAGGAAGCAGGGACATGGCTACATTTCTCATTCCTGTGAACGAGATTTGGCCTCTATGTCGGAATATATCTATGAAGTTTGGCATACAATACTTTTTCTTATAGTGTAATATCTATTTGCTGCAATATATATCATAACAGAATTCGAGCATTCTCTCCTTATAGTTTAGTACATAGGAGAAGTGTGTGTCTTCACTCTTAATGACCTTTATATAAGGAGACAGAATCCGCTTAAATACTTTGAATGAGTTCAATTTCTTGTCACATTCAGAATGTTGTATAAAGAAAACATACCTGTTGAGAGGATGGTTCTTCATTATCTCACTTATCTGAATCGCCAGACGCTCCGTGAACTGTGCAGATACATTTGAGAAGAAATATGACATATTGAAAATGACCAGGGATGGCAGTTCAGAGCATCCTTCCCAATATGATGCGTCTAGTTCATTAAAGGAATTAAACATCTGACAATTGATTTCCCCATTGAAGACATCATCTAATAATTTCCTGGCCATTCGTTTCATTTCAGTAGAAACATCAATTCCGGTATAAACCATGTTGTGGGCTGCATCTTTAAAGATTTCTGCAAAAGCTATACCACAAGTTGCCGGACCACAACCGATGTCTATCATCTGTACTCGTTGATTCACTGAAGTTATCTGTGCATTCAACCAGTCCTTATAGCTTGTATAGATGTTACGACTACTACAATAGTGCTGTCGCATAATGTAATAGCAGTAAATCAGCACCTGCCGTTCTGGTGACATCTGTTGATCAAACAATCGAAGCTGATTTGAGAAATTGATTCTTCCATAACCAATTGCATTCAGATTTGTACCCATGTCATGGCCGAATACTAATGAAGGCCATTCTTCGCCAGAACCGTCTTTGATTGGCTGGAGGATATATTTGTTGAATACATCATTGAACTTTTCTGTGACGGTAAATGTTGCTTTACTGAGGTCAAGTTCTTCTGAATCATACTGTGGTACTTCAAAATTACCTTTGACAAAGTCATCCTTCCTAATACGGAAGAAACCATGTTTGCTTCGTACGAACTCCATTAGTTTGAAGAACGTAAAGTTATTGGATAGCAGCTCTGCGTTTCCAAACATCACCAAATGTTCCTCTGCACGAGTCATGGCGACATTCAGCTTTCGGTCAACTATGCAACCATCTATTTCGTCTTCAAATACATTATTTGTAAGGAAACTGAGTTGATAATACTTCTGAACGGTGAATCCATAGACTATATACTTCCTTTGGGAGCCTTGATAACGCTCAACAGTATCTATTGTTATATCGTGCAATAGCTCAATCCTGTAGTTGTCTATAGCCTTACGAACCGTTGTTATCTGATTCCTATAGGGAACGATTACACCTACGGTTCTATTGACATCGAATCCATTCAATTTCTCTATTTCGTATATCTTCACAACTGTTGCAGCTATCATCTCTGCCTCGGTTTGGTTAACCTTATCAGATACTGAATTCTTTGGTTGCTCAGCATCAACAAAGACGATTCTACGTGTTTTTAGTAAGTCAGTGATGCCGTTCTCACCATTCCCCTTTACAGGTAAAACAACGTTCTGATGAGGTCGAGGCACTTCTTCCAACAGATTGTTGTAAAATGCATAGTTGGGGAAAATGGCGATATCATGGTGCATTCGCCCCTGCTTTTTAAGCATATCAACCACATCTCCATTATCAGCATATTTTTTTAGCAAGCGCTCAAAGAGTGACAAACGACAATCTGTTAAATGAATGCTATTCAGCAATACATCTTGCACCCGACTTACATCTTCCGTTTGTTGTACAACGGCAGGTAATTGCTTGTGATCACCGATGAGCACAAATTTCTTGATGGCAGGCGTGTTATCTTTCTGTGCACTAAGCAGACCTATCAAATGAGGTTCCAGTATTTGAGATGCTTCGTCTATAACTGCAAGGGTAAAATGTTTCAGTTGGAATAAGGCAATATTGCTGTTCAGAGCCGTAGTGGTTCCTACAAAAACCTTTGTCTGAAGCAAATCGGTCTTAAGGTTAGCTAAATTTTTACTTTGTTCGACCCTCGTACTGAGCAAGTTCGCTTTATAGCTATCACCACAGCTATACTCTCCTCCGATACGGATAAAGTCAATTCCTTCTTCAGCTAACTTGCTGCAGATTTCATCAACTGCTCTATTTGTGTATGACAAAAGCAAAATGCTGGCATTAGGATCCAACAGTTCTTCTTTGACGGTATTAAGAAGGCCAAAAGATGTCTTTCCTGTTCCTGGAGGTCCAATAATTAAGAATAGTTCTTTTGCTCTTTTTACCTTTAACATCAGGTTATCAAACTCTCCATAGCTGCCTTTTAGTGTAATTGTTTTATCTGTTTCAGGCTCTCTCTGCAGCAATAGTAAATCACGTCTTTCCTTTGGAGCCATAAGGAAAGCTTGCATACCTTTGTAAAGTGAACTATATGAAGACTCCATAAAATCGTGCTCGATGGCCCACGGGTTATTCATCTGGGCTAAGAATACACGATTATCCGATTGTGCAGCTCTCAGTGTAAGTTTGATGGTATCTGTCCCAATACTCTCTATTGTACAGCGGTGTACCATAGTCTTGCGGGCATCTGGCTCCTTTCCTTCAGTGTATGGGTATAGAATAACAATGTCACCAACTCGGAAGTTAGACATGTCATTGTCTTCATTTTCTGAGAAGCCTAATTCTACGCTTTTAATTCGCCCTGTTGTTTCCCTATTTGGCGATAGCAGCTTCAAATTGTCGTAGATGTTTCCAGCCTGAAGCTTTTCTTCCAAAGAGTTATGCCAGGTCGCTGCAAAACCAGAGCTTTCTTTTGTCTTATTTCCCAATTTCGACATCACATGCTCATTAGAAATGAATGTCAGGAAACGGAAATAATAAGCCTTTTCCAAATCAGATGCTTGCTGAATTGGGTCAAGAACGGAAGCTAACTGCGGTTGCTGATAGTCTGTCCATAGTCTATTGTTTGCACCTTTCTTATTCAGCCTTCCTGGTGTAAGTCCATCAAGAATTCTGTACCCATTTGGCTGTGTATAAAGCATTTCAGTCCATGCCAATTCATTTCTGACTTTGATAGCGTTGAAGATAAGTCCTGGGGCAAAACCTAACCCCAACAAGCTCTCAGTATATTTTGAATAAAGAAGGAACGCATATATTTTCCCATTACGTTCGTATGCCTCTCTATAATTATATCTTATAAGAGCCATGTAAAGGAGCATTTGTATATAGTGCTCATCGGTCTGCTTTGGCTTTATAAAGTTATCATAAGGGAATCTTCCTTTACCAGATTTTTGCTCCATTAGGACTTTATAATCCAATTGAAGATAGTCCATGCGTCCTTGTAAGCCTAGCATTTCAGAGAAGAAAGAAGGCTCCACAATTCCATCACTCAAATTAAAATGATCAACTTCTTGAGGCAATGAAACATGAACAGCCTGAGAAATATTCTGTTTCTGTTTTTGCGCATCCTGATGGAACGTAGGGCTAACATTGGCAGTCAATAGACTGATAGCATTGTCCTTAAAGAAATCCTTAACACTATCAGAATAAGGGCGAGTATTTGGCAATCGGTGAATAGACTCATCTAATAATTGCCCAGCTAAGTTACCCAAAACAATCGCTTCCGTTGTTTTTTGTGGTTCCAACTTCTTAATTAAATCCACAAATGGAGAATCTGCATAATTGGTGAAGCAACGGGCAACAGTTGATATATTTACCAAATAATCAGGCTCAAATATTGTCAACTCTGGATATATTACACCATTCTCTTCTCTTGGACGTACAAGATTCAGCTGGGCATCCTTGTAGAATATATCTTTCAAATAAGTCCAGTCATAGTCATAGAACTTATTCCCATGTGCATAACAAACCTTTGTAAGTTCGCCATCGTTAGAATCTTCTGTCCTGACATAGACATATTCGTCATCCCAACACTCCACGATACATCTCATACATTCTCCAACGAGCAATGGAGTATAAGATAGTATTTTCTCAGTGGGGAAAAGTTCTATCAGTCGGACAGGAATCTCAGTCTTATATATGAATGCTATAAACTGGCAAAGGTTTTTAAGGTCAACCAGACAATATTTCTGTAAGTTATCTTCTGTCAACTCATAACGTTTTCTCAGTCGTACACGTGTGTCATTAGTTGATTTTATCAACTTCTTAGATGCGCCAAACTCTTTTAATAGATAGTCAGTTTTTGCAAAATCGCCGCCAAAATTAATACGCGTTCCACTTGTTTTTTGGCTCAGACATTTTTTGAAAACCATATTCATCGCATTATACGTCTTGCGATAATTAGGAATCTGACTAATGGCTGTTTCCAATTCATCAAAGAAATTGGTAGATGCTTCAGGTTCGTATGTTTCATTGATAGGAGTTCTATATTCCCTGTCTGATTTTATGGAGAACTCTCCTAACTTTAGCTTTAGGGGTATTGAAGCGACAAAGTCTGCAGACATTCCGTTGGTCTTTAAACCGTTCAGAATATAAGATAGGTGTTGGTTGTCACAAACAGTTAGCCATGTAGTCACCGTATCTGATAGACCTGTTGTATCAATGTCAGCATCTTGCCAGAAAATAATAGCAGCACTAATCATTTGGGGCTGAACTCCTAACAGTTTGTTAAGCCCTTTTGTGACTCGGCTTTTATTTAGTCTGATTTGTTCAAATGGCGTTTTCTCGCGGGCTCCTCCTTCAATAATCATATTGTTAGAAGTCCATGAACCATTTTCACGAGCAATAATATGACCACCCCAGTTTTTGAATTCTAATATTCGTATACCACCTGCAGTAATAAGAAGGGCGTCTAACTCAACACCTTCAATATTATAATTGCCAACAAGAATACACTCTTCTGAAGAATCCCCATACTTTTGTTGCAGCAACTGGCATATAGATTCAAACTGCCTTGTCTCCGCAATATGGTTGTATTCTGAAATTTTGAAAATATTTAGTGCCATATTATTACCCTGTTATAGTTTCCGAAAATCTATTCTCTTGATGTCGTTTCCAATTCTGCAACGCCAATTCTTTTGTGGCATTAGCATAGCAGTACTCACAGAGATGTGGACAGGTGTTATATTCGCCAATGTCCTTGGATGCCATACACTCACAGAACTGGCGCTGGCCAGGATCTTTCTTGTGGCTGCTAATGAAATAGTGGTTATTAGGCAACAGTATGGCTCCCTCTGGTAATTCGGAATCACCGAACAAGGAAGGAGCAGGAACATCCTCAATCTTCACTTTCATGAAATGCATGAGTTCCTTATCGTCCCATGCCAGACGTGTAATGAGGTCACCATCTACACAACGGTTATGGGAAATACCGTATTTGGCGATGTCTATTTTCTCTCCACATGTAGCAAGTTGGTAATTCCACCCACGTGCACGATTCATGGTAGAGAGTTTGTCTGCGAACTCTTCCATCTGCTCAGTATCCCATTCATGATATGGTATACCATTGACTTCAAGATTATGTTTTACCTTCCGATACATGGCAATATCTGCATAGCTAAAAACCAGCTTCTCGGTATAATCTTTTAGTTGGTCACCGATATTCTGTACCTTTTTAAGCAAATCATCCACAGATATGTCATCCGTCAATATCATAGGATCAAACCGCCAGATGACTGTTCCCTTACCCAACTGTTCCACCAATCGCTTAAATGTCTCTATACGCGAGGCAAGTGAAGGTACCTTTTCAATTTTCTCTTGCTCATAGTCATTTAAAGTGTATTGTACGTAACATTTGATATTACGTTCTTTTAATATCGGCAGATACTTCAACAATGGACGTGGGTTTTTTGACCAAAACACGATGAACCGTGTATTCTCATAAGATATATAATATTTTTTCCCGTTAAAAGGGTTTGCCCATGCTGAATATCCTTTTTGCAAACGGTCAAAGAACCAGTCTGCATAAAAGGCAGGAATATCTGTGCTTCTGCTAGCAGAAATAATCAGAGGGGCTTGCATCGATACAATGATGCCATCCTCAGTTAGCCGTTCTATCTTAGTCCATGCTGCCATATATGGTGCAAATTTACAATTAATCTTCCATTTTCTCTATTCATTAGCTTTCACAAGGCTTGTGAAAGATACAATTTATAGCATTTGATTGCATCCCGCATAATCTCCTCATGGTCAAATGCCAAGGGAGGCAAGCGCATCGATGGGAAACCACCGAGCCTTGGCTGCATCGTCCTGGCCAGTGACAGAAATAGGTTCATCAACTATATTCCATAATTGATTTTATTCCATTGCATCTGGACTGTCATAAAACTCCATGGCTGCCAAAGCTTCATCATCATTACTGAAGCCTGAGTCCTCTTCGAAGATTTCTTCTACGTCCTCAGCGACTTCTCTGTCCTCCAGCTGCTCAACTTCTACCTTCTGCTTCTCAGGCGTGAAAGAGCCAACTTTACCTGCTTTTATTCTGTGTCTCATACATTTTAGTAATTTACTGCAAATATATGGAATAATTTTGATAGTTCCAAATTATTCACCAAGATTTTCATTCCTAGGTCACTTTAAGGTCGAAGAAGCCTTGTGTAAACGAATTATTATTTTAGTCTTGTTTTTATGATTACTGATTTAAGGTAATAGGCTCTTGATGGCATTGATGAAGACACAATAAATCCCCGAAAATATTACAGTTTCTCGCAATAATTATGTACCTTTGCGGTCTGAAATCGCAAAACTTGGCTGCATCTCAGCAATTGGAATAAGTTCTATTGCGTTCGACTTGCACGAGTTATGCATTCGAATAGTAAGATTGATTTGCAAAATGAGTGACGAAATAACAACGGAAGTTTATTTAGACGAAGAAGAGGGTGTTTCCTTTTGTTGGGTGGCTACAGAACCTGTCATTAAAAGCTTAGATGCTTTGCTTGAGGATTTGCATTATACAAAGGGGGCAGGCTTTGTATGGACGTTGAAAGAGATAACCTTGCATAGTGAATTCAGACCATTACCAGGAGAAACGAACATTTATGCTGTTGGTGGCGAGAATGGTGAAGACTATGACAATTTGATAAATGCGGCACGAAAGGCTGTAGGATTGGGACATAGCGTTTATATTCTACCCAATCCCAAAGGTATTCGAACGGCCGACTTTATTTTCGAACGCAAAGGCATATACAGATTATACGATTTGAAAACCATCCAGGGAAAAGGTTCTGCTGGAACCAGAATGAAAGAATCAATAGGTCAGGCTAATCGCGTGTTGCTAAACATGAACTCAGATTATAATGCACGTTTATTGGCTTCTGATATAAAAGATTACTTTGAAATGAATCCTAATGCTGTAGAAGTTCTTATCTTTAAAAGGAAAAAAGTTATTTCTGTTGTTAGAGATCACACCCAATCTCCAATCTTCAACAGGTTGTTCAGAAGAAAATATGAAAAGTAAAAACCACCTTAAATGGGTGGTTTTTAATGGAGCAGTATCGATAAAGCCTTGCTCCCCGCACTCAGCGGCGTAGTCAAAAAAATAATCTTTGACGATGCAAAGGTATGAAGTAATTTTGGTATTTCCAAATTTTTGAAGAAGAATTTTCAAAAATCATGGTTTCACAAGCCTTGCGAACATTTTAGTTCTTCCATCATACATTTTACAAAACTGGTGCCAGACTCTGCTGTCTAATTAGAAAATATGAAAAGTAAAAACCACCCATTTAAGGTGGTTTTTAATGAAGCAGTATCGATAAAGCCTTGCTCCCCGCACTCAGCGGCGTAGTCAAAAAATAATCTTTGACGATGCAAAGGTATGAAGTAATCACATCACTTACCTCAATGAAGTTCAACAATCCTGTCTAAAGGAACATTTTACGCCTAAAATGGTTAGTCCCTCTCGCACAACTATTAATTCTCTTTCTATCAATAGATTACAAAGCCATAAGCTATGATTTCTGTCGCATTTTTAGTACAAATATGCGACAAACGATAAGAATCGGGCATCAAACTGCAAAGTATAATGCAAGTTCAAGTTCTTGTTTCCTGCGCTTTTGAGGGGAATTTTGTATATTATCTAACTTGCTATGATTAGACACACGTTGTTGGTCATAATAAATTTGATCAACTAACGTGTTTATTTTATCGTAATCCCTAATATCATAACAATTAATAAGTTGGTCGCATAACGCTTTATCCAATAGTCCAATGTTGGGAACCTTTAACTTGCGCAAATACTGACTTTGCCTGCGAGGAAAACCTCCATTCATATTATTGGTGATATTACCAATCTGCTGGCGAATATTGTTGGACATCAGAATAGTACTCAGGATCTTTAATTCCCTGACAGAATGGCCTGTAATATAATAAAGGTTATGAAGTGGATAATAATTGCCCTCGTCAATGAAGATATATCTATTACCTGACATATCTGGAAGAAGGATCTTGGTCTCTGACTTCAACTGTGGTAAAATGCGATCTATGGTTTTATACCATTTTAAAGCATTCTTCTGGGCAACATGCCTCTTGGTAAGCCGGTCTTGGTGGATACCTAAATACTTTGCAGCCAATGGATACCTGGAAAGATCGATGAGTTCACCACTTGACGAATATGGATTCAATAAGTACTCTCCATGCCAGTTTAACTGATCGCCACGCAAATCTTTTGCATTAAGGGCAGGAAGCAATAACTCATGTTCAACAACATCTGGCAGCTGTGAAGAAATGAAAACAGTATCTGCACCTGTTGCTACACCAATTCCTATTTTGAAGCCCAATTCTTCAATTGTGTATAGATGAGCGCTATTAACTGTTCTATTAAAGGCCATCGTCCAATCATCACTAATTGGCATCTCTCTGTTTTCCATTTTAAGAGCTGTTAGTTCCGAAACCTTATCTATTTCTGCATATTCAAAAGTCGGAGCGGTTCTACTATTAGCAATCAAAGTGATGGCAGGATACGCAAGAACCTCTTCTTGGAATGCATCTGCATGTTCAAGGTTGATAATCTTTTCTAACCTGAAACACGAAGCAACAAGCCGACGCAGTTTTTTACCATACTCATTCTTCAACCATCTATTGGCACAAATAAAACAATGCTGTCCATTAGGTTTTAATAACCTCAGACTTTTTTCAAAGAAAGGTATATAAAGGTCGGCTCTATAGTGAAAGGTTGGAAAAGATTTCTTGATAAAATCAAGTTGAATAGCAGGAATGTTTTCGTATCTCACATACGGAGGATTACCTACCACAATATCCATTTCTGGCAATCTTGACTGAAGGAAATCACTCACCTTTATCTGGGATAACGTCGTATCAAAACCAAGGGTCTCAAGTCGTTGTTTGCAACGCTCGATTTTTTCTGTTACAATATCACAGCCATAGACACACTGTTGAAATGCCTCCTGTACATTAAAGCCATAAACATGTGCAGATTCTTTCAGGCGCTTTGCTATTTCGATAATGAATTCACCATCTCCACATGAAGGCTCGAGTATTTTTACATCAGAAAGATTACGACAGGAAATATATCCAACAAGGTCAAGCATATACTTAACCACCTCTGGAGATGTGGGCACATCGCCATGTCCATTTCCATTTGGTCTAAGGCCGTAAATACTACTTGAACTCATCTGCCAACCCCTTTAAATATCCGGAGAAAGAATTAAGAAAGCTGTGAATAGACACGTCGTCAGCTACATCTTCAAACGTTTTTGCATCACTTGTACATAGTAAGGCTACTGAAGTGTAATGACGCTCTAGGATCAATTTTTGGCATAAAATACGATAGCGATCAATATAGGTTGCAGTTTTGAATTCAGGCCGTACAGAATAATGAGATTCGTTATTCTTAACAGGTGTCGTTGACTTCTTATCTTTTCCTACTACAATAAAATAGCCAACCCATGGGGCTTGCTGGTTGGGGAACTGATTCTCACGAAATGCTGTCCACAGATCAACAGCAGATCCTAAAACCTCTTCTGTTCTATTATTGAAATTATTGCCGTATGAACCTATCTGAGACTTCAACTCAATCGCGGCAATCAATTTCTTTGATGGAGAAATGATAAGAAGATCCCAATCTTTTGATGAACGGAAAAAGCCAGGTAAATAATTGTTCTTTGTATAGATGCACGAATCTGGTACTCCCGCATCAATAGCTACCTGCTTTATTAATCCGACAAAAGCGTCCATCTGTTTGCCACCAACAACAGCGCCGCGATTTGATTTGTCGGAACTGGCAGACAACTGTGTTTTCTTTGTATTCCAAAAGAATTTAACAGCCTTAGCTATATCTTTATAATACTTGTCCTTTTCTGTCATCGTTATTTTTTGTTGCAAAGATAGACAATGTTTTTGAAACATCCAAATTATTAGACGAAAATATGCGTTGCCCTTATTCTGTCCGTTATCTTTGATGCATACAGGATAAACCTTTTCCAATGCCTCCAATACCCTCTTCAAAGATACAACAAATAATCGAAACATGGGCTATCTATAGCAGAAAATCGATTTTTCACAAGGCTTGTTATCGTTTTTTGCTTGGAAATTATAGATTGAATGTCTATATTTGCAGCGTAGTATTAACAAATAGCACAAATTATTATGAAAAAGTTTATGATGACACTGATGGCAGTCATGATCGCCATCGCAGCTAATGCACAGTACAATGTCGGCACTTCGTCAACAACAACTGACTACTTTGGTAATCAGACAACGACTCATCGGAATCAGTATGGAGAGACTACAGGTACATCGACTTCGTCTACCGACTATTTCGGCAATAAGACAACGACGCATCGTGACAGGTACGGGAACACCATTGGTACATCTACCACATCTACTGACTATTTTGGTAATACGACAACAACCCATCGTGATCGCTATGGTAATACAACTGGAAATGCAAAATCCAATACAGATTACTTTGGTAATACCAATACTACGTATACTGACTCTTATGGTCGTTCTACAGGTTCGTCATCGACATCAACAGATTACTTTGGTAACACAACAACGACCTATCGTAACCGTTATGGACAGACACAAGGCAGTTCAACATCATCTACTGATTACTTTGGGAACAGAAATACCCAGCAGCGCAGCAACAATTCTAACACAACCATCTGGAGTTGGTAAAAACATCGATTATGAAAAAGATTACAATACTGGTACTACTGTGCCTAATGTCGATAAACAGTCAGGCTCAAGTCTATGCCTATGACTCTTCGCTAAAGATGCCCACAAGAGATTTGTATGATACAGAAGTTATGAATATGACTCTCAGGGCCTATGCTGAAACGGCAGCACGAAGATCTGCATATTTTAAGCAATACTCAAGAATGGCAGCAGAGGCTTATAATGAGGAAAATTGGTATGATGCCATCAAGTATGCGGATTCAGCCTTGTCGCTTTTTGAGAATGGGCAACAATACTACATTCGCGGCTATGGCTATGAATCGCTGGGGTATCTGAAAGAAGCAAAGAAAGACTATAAAAGAGCCAAGAAGTTAGGCTACTATGATGCTGTCCAAGCTCTGGAATCTCTCAATGAAAAAATAAAAGCCCAAAAGAAAAAATAGGCAATTTACGGTCGCTCTAAAGTCATGTATGACCTGTAGTTGAGTCACTTTGTGGTCGTTCCGATGTCAGTTTACAGGGGGAAAGTGACATCGGAACACCTCGTAGATGACGTCGGAACAAGCTGAAACCAACATCAGAGCGACCCTAAAGCGACAATACATTATGAGTTATGGTAGCAAATGGTAGTATGATAGAAAATATATTTTTATTTCTATTATACTGTTGTTTGACTAATGCCCCGCACCACTTTCTCTTTTGCCGTACTGTAGGCATACTCCTGAGTAAGCTTAGAAGCAGCTTAGAAGCAGCCTAGAAGCAGCCTAGGAGCAGCTTAGGAGCAGCCTAGAAGCAGCCTAGAAGCAGCCTAGAAGCAGCCTAGGAGCAGCTTAGGAGCAGCTTAGGAGCTGGCTAGAGCATACAGTTGGGTAGTGTCACCAACCAACTCGCTCTGCTCCTTTCGCTATTTTATAATCTGATGGAATTACTCCTGCAGCAATGTTCGGATGTTAAGCAATAGGAATCCTAAACGTAAAGAAATACGATTAACATTTTGGGGCTGGTAGCATGAGACAGGTGCCAGTCCCTGCTGTCTATGGCAGCCTTCTTCCGTTTCGACTC
>CAMHTW010000008.1 GCA_946188165.1 uncultured Prevotella sp. | reverse complement strand
ACGACGAGGGTAACCTGGTGGTGAAGATGGAACACAAGGAGGAACATAAGGAGGAAGATAAGAATGTGCGCTATCTGCGCCGCGAGTTCAGCTATTCGAAGTTCGAGCAGACGCTGATTTTGCCTGACGACGTTCAGAAGGACGGCATTTCTGCCAAGGTTGAGGACGGTGTGCTGACTGTAGAACTTCCCAAGGTGGTGGAAGAGAAAGTGAAACTGTCGCGACAGATAGAAATTGCATAAAAAGTAAAAGGTATAATAAGGTAAAAAGAAAAAGCTGCGCCAACCATGATTGGAAGGCGCAGCTTTATTATTTTGGTTTTAATTTATTGCTGATCGAGTGCTTTAAGATTCTCGGCAATCATTTCGTCGGTTACCGTGTAGTTCTGTAGGTCGCCCTTGATGAACGACTCGTATGACGGCATGTCGATGAGTCCGTGACCCGAAAGGTTGAAGAGGATAACTTTCTCCTCGCCAGACTCCTTACACTTGTTAGCCTCGCGGATGGTGGCAGCGATGGCGTGACAACTCTCTGGAGCAGGGATGATGCCTTCAGTACGGGCGAAGAGCATACCAGCCTCGAAGGTTTCGAGCTGAGGAATGTCAACACCATGCATCAGACCATCCTTGATTAACTGGGAGATAATCATGCCAGCACCATGATAGCGCAGACCACCAGCATGGATGTTAGAGGGCTTGAAGTTGTGGCCCAACGTGAACATGGGCAGTAGGGGCGTATAACCGGCTTCGTCACCAAAGTCGTAGCGGAACTGTCCGCGTGTCAGCTTAGGACAGCTGTCAGGCTCTGCAGCAATAAACTCTGTGTTTTTGCCATCGAGCAGGTTGTGGCGCATGAAGGGGAATGAGATGCCGCCGAAGTTACTGCCACCGCCAAAGCAGCCGATGACGATATCAGGATACTCACCAGCCATCTGCATCTGCTTCTCAGCCTCCAAACCGATGATGGTCTGGTGCAGGCCTACGTGATTCAGAACAGAGCCCAGCGTGTATTTACAGTTAGGTGTGGTCGTAGCCAGTTCGACAGCCTCAGAGATGGCTGTTCCCAGCGAACCAGAGTGGGTTGGGTCCTTTGTCAGAATGTCCTTACCAGCACGGGTTGACATCGAAGGAGAACCCTCGACGACAGCACCAAAGGTACGCATGATACTTGAGCGATAAGGCTTCTGCTGCATGGTAATCTTCACCTGATAGACTGCGCAGTCAAGACCATATATCTTGGCTGCATAGCTCAGGGCTGCACCCCACTGTCCAGCACCCGTCTCTGTGGTGACATTCTTGGTACCTTCCTGCTTGGCATAGTAGCACTGGGGCAGGGCAGAGTTAATCTTGTGTGAACCCAGTGGGTTGGTACTCTCATTCTTAAAATAGATGTGGGCAGGTGTGCCAAGAGCCTCTTCCAATGCGTAGGCGCGCACCAGCGGAGTAGAACGATAGTACTTGTACTTCTCGAGCACGTCCTCAGGGATGTCAATCCAACGATGTTCTGTGTCCAGCTCCTGCACACAGCACTCGCGAGGGAAGATGTGTGCCAAATCGTCAACACCCAACGGCTGCTTGGTAGCAGGATGGATGGGAGGCATGGGCTTGTTGGGCATGTCTGCCTGAATGTTGTACCACTGTGTTGGAATCTCACTCTCCTGAAGGATGAATTTTTTCTGTTTTGCCATTGTCTTTTTGTTGTTGGTGAATAATTACCGCCTGCAAAATTACGAAATAATTATCAATTATCCATTATCAATTATCAATTATTTTGTACCTTTGCACAAGATTATGACAATAATAGCTGTTGTACTAGGATATTTTGCCCTGCTTTTTGCTTTTAGCAGGTGGACGGGGCGTCGAGCAACCAATGAGACATTCTATCGGGCTGACCGTCAGTCACCATGGTATATGGTGGCTTTTGGTATGGTTGGTGCGTCTATATCGGGCATCACGTTTGTTTCGGTGCCAGGTATGGTGTTGACGTCCCAGATGAATTATCTGCAAACCTGTATGGGATTTATTCTGGGCTATGTGGTGGTGGCTTTTGTCTTGCTGCCACTCTATTATAAGCTAAACCTCACCTCCATATATGCCTATCTGGGACAACGTTTGGGACAGCGCTCGCACAAGACGGGTTCGTGGTTCTTCCTGCTGTCGAAGATGACTGGTGCTGCTGTCCGTTTCTATGTGGTGTGTATTATTTTGCAGCGTTTCGTGTTTGAGCCGTTGGGTATTCCTTTTGCGTTGACGACGGTATTGCTGGTACTTTTGATATGGCTCTATACCCGTAAAGGTGGCATTAAGACGTTGGTGTGGACGGACTCGTTGCAGACACTTTGCCTGTTTACGGCACTCCTTATTATTATATATAAGGTGGCTACAGATTTGAACATGACAATGGGCGAAGCCATCAGTGCTGTCAGCGGTCACGAACTTTCGCGGGTCTTTGTCTGGGACGACTGGGTGTCTAAGCAAAATTTCTGGAAACAGTTCCTGAGTGGTGTGTTCATCGTGTTGGTTATGACGGGCGTTGACCAGGACATGATGCAGAAAAACCTGACTTGCAAGACGTTACGTGGAGCCCAGAAGGATATGTGCACTTATGGTGTGGCTTTCCTGCCTGCCAATCTGCTCTTCCTATCGCTGGGTGTCCTGCTTGTGATGTGGTATCAACAGCATGGACTTACCCTTCCTGCCAGCGGCGACGAACTTCTGCCCGGTTACGTGGAACAGACGTCTTCCATCTTCCATCTGACATCTTGCCTCTTTGTTCTCGGAATTGTTGCAGCATCGTTCTCCAGTGCGGATTCTGCGCTGACATCGCTGACCACCATCTATTGTGTGGATATTCTGGGACAGGAGAATAATGAACAGTTGCGCAAACGTACTCATTTGGGGATGTGCGCTGTTTTTGTGCTGTTCATCCTGTTTTTCAAGATGGTCAACTCAACCAGTTTGATTGATGCCATCTACATTATTTGTGGGTATACATACGGACCGCTGCTGGGTCTGTTCGCCTACGGTTTGCTGACCAAACGAGTGGTAAACGACCGGTTGGTGCCTTATATTGCGGTGGCATCGCCCTTGCTATGCTATGCCATAGATTATGGAGTGGGGCAGATGACGGGTTATCGTTTTGGTTACGAACTACTGATGCTCAATGGCCTGATAACTTTCGCGGGATTATATCTTAGCTCAAAAGGACAAGATGATTAGTTTTTCCTCTCTCTCTCAAATTTGCAAAAAGATTAGTTTTCATCTCTCAAATCTGCAAAATACTCTTTAGGCTGCTTACCCGTAATACGCTTGAAAGCTGTGGCAAAGTACTTGGCGTCGCGGAATCCGACACGATAGGCAATATCGCTGACACGTGTGTTGCGCTCGTTTTTTGCAATTTTGCAAGCTTCTTGGATTCTGATGTCACGGATGAAATTGGATATACTCTTGCCCGTCAGGTCTCTAAGGCGTTTGTAGAGAGTGCTGACGCTGGTACCCATATCGGCAGCAAAAGCCTCGCGGTCGTAATCAGAATCGTTCAGGTTCTTATACACACATTGGTTTGCAAGCTCCAGAAACTCCCTGTCTTCAGGATTCATCGTGTCTGCCACCTCTTCGTCAGCTGTCGTTTCTGTATGGATGCGCTGTCGGTTGGCAATCAGATTGTCGATGCGTAACTGCAGGTCACGAATCTTGAAAGGCTTGGTAATATAGCCGTCAGCACCCGCCAATAGAGCTTTATGCTGGTCGTCTTCAGTCGTTTTGGCCGTTAGCAGGATGATGGGCAGGTGGCTGTATATCTCGTTTTGTTTGATGTGTTCGGTCAGTTGGTAGCCATCCATCTCAGGCATCATCACGTCAGATACGACAATGTCGAGCTTATTGGTTTGAATCAACTGCATGGCCTCGTGGCCGTCACTGGCTGTCAGTACATGATAACGGTGTTGCAGAAGCCGTTTCATCAGTTTCAGCAGTTCGATGTTGTCTTCCACAATCAATATGCGCGAGGCGTTGGCATCGGCAGTTGGGGCATTGTCTTCCGTTAGACTTTCGGCCTGTGGCAGGTCGGCAATACTTGACTCTGGAATATGTATCTGCATCTGGTGTTGCTCGTCAATCTGCGAGGGAGCGAAGGCATCTTTTTTGATAGGTATTTCAAGGGTAAAGGTGGTACCTTTCCCTTCTTCGCTTTCGCAAGTGATATGCCCACCTAACATTATAATAAGATCGCGCGTGAGCGCCAGTCCCAGTCCTGTGCCAAAGGTACGGCTATGACGATAGTCGCCATCATAGAAACGGGTAAACAGGTGCTTCATCTTTTCCTTGGGTATGCCTATGCCGGTATCGATAACCTGTATCATGATACGGTCGAAACGTAAGTTTGTCGCTACGTTTAAGGTTACGGAACCGCCTTCAGGGGTATATTTGGCTGAATTCGACAAAAGATTAAAGATAATTTTGTCTGTTTTGTCAGTATCCAACCATCCCATCATACTTTCAGGTTTACAATTGATGGTAAAAGTCAGGTGTTTACGCACCATGAGTGGCTCCAGACTGCGTGCCGTCTCTTTGATATATTGCATCACATCGCCCCGACTTACCAGAATCTTCAATTCGCCTGCCTGTAATTTGCTTGTTTCCAGAATCTGTTGCAATAGGCGCACGCTACGCTGGATATTCAGGTCCATCAGATCCAGATCATGTCGGCTGTCTGGGTGTTCGTCACGCAGTTTCTCTGCCGAAGCAGAGATAATGGTGAGAGGTGTTAACAGTTCATGGGTAATATTATTGAAGATGTAGTTCATTTGAAGCTGACTTTTAATACGCGTATTTCGTGCATATAGCCACCTGATAAGTGCAATAATGGCCATCATTATGCACACGGAAACTAGTATTATGAGGTTCAAATGTTCCATTTTTGAAGATTTCTACGGTGCGAAGTTACGTATTTTATTCCAAAAAACGATATTTTTTCCTAAAAAAAAGACGCAAAAGCTATGTTTTTGGTTGAAAAATGTGCAAATTAGGTTTGAAAAACGTATAATTAACGATTTTCAAACCTTTTTTAATGTTATCTAAACCTCTTTTTTAATTTTATGTTTTATCTTTGCAATGTCTTAAAGAAATGAGCGCATTTCTGATTCTTTCACAAAGGGCATTGCCCTTTTCATTGGCTTTGAAGATTTTTAATGGTTAAGGTTTATGGTTGATTAATTTAGTTTTTAAGGAAAAGCCTCGCTGTGAAGCGGGGCTTTTCTGATTGTATGGGGTTCTTTAATTCCTAGGAAATTCTAGGAAATCCTAGGATAACCTAGTTATTTAATAAGAAGCGTTCAGCTTCGATAGCGGCCTGACAACCTGTGCCTGCTGCGCTGATAGCTTGGCGGTAGGTGGGGTCAGCACAGTCGCCTGCAACGAAGACGCCGGGTAGCTTTGTGCGTGGTGTGCCGTTGGTCTTCTTCAGATAGCCTGTCTCGTCCGTTTCAAGCCATTCCTTGAAGATGTCGGTGTTAGGCTTGTGGCCAATAGCCAGGAAGAAACCGTCAATCTGGATATCTACCAGTTGCTCGTCAGCCTCCCCCTTGCGTTTTACCAGATGTGCACCTTCTACACCATCTTCGCCAAAGAGACCAAGCGTGTTGTGCTCAAACAGAATTTCGATGTTCTCGCGTTCCATGACGCGCTGTTGCATTACTTTTGAGGCACGTAGGAAGGGTTTACGCACAATCATATACACTTTCTTGGCAAGTCCGCTCAGATAGAGTGCATCCTCGCAGGCTGTGTCGCCACCGCCAACAACGGCCACGGTCTTTTTGCGGTAGAAGAAACCATCGCAAGTGGCGCATGCGCTGACTCCCATACCATTGTACTTTTGCTCATCAGGCAGACCTAAGTACTTGGCTGAGGCACCTGTGGCGATGATCACGGTATCGGTTTCAATCTCACGTCCGGCATCATCCCATGCCTTGTAGGGGCGCTGGGCGAGGTCAACCTTCACGATTTCTCCATCGCGGATGTCCGTGCCGAAGCGTTCAGCCTGTTCGCGCAGGTCCATCATCATCTGGTTGCCATCTACACCATGAGGATAGCCAGGGAAATTTTCAACCTCGGTGGTCTGTGTCAGCTGACCGCCAGGCTGCAAGCCACAATACTCAATAGGGCTGAGGTTGGCACGGCTGGCATAAATAGCAGCGGTATACCCTGCGGGCCCGCTGCCAATAATCAAACATTTTGTATGTTCCATTCTAAAGCAGTTCTTTTATTTGTGCTTCGATGTTCTCAATTTTCTCCGTCGGTTCGAAACGTGCTACCACTTGTCCCTTCTTATTAATTAGGAATTTGGTAAAGTTCCACTTGATATCGCTCTTCTCCTTGTAGTCAGGGTCTGCTTTTGAGAGCATGTCTTCCAGAATGTGAGCAATAGGGTGCTCCATATCCCAGCCGGCAAAACCTTTCTGCTCCTGCAGGAATTTGTAAAGTGGCTCAGCATCGTCACCATTCACCTTGACCTTCTTGAAACGGGGGAATTCGGTGCCAAAGTTCAGCTTGCAGAACTCATGGATGGACTCGTCAGTGCCGGGAGCCTGCTGTCCGAACTGGTTGCAGGGGAAGTCGAGAATCTCGAAGCCCTGGCCGTGATACTTCTTGTAAAGTGCTTCCAATTCGTCGTACTGTGGTGTGAAACCACACTTCGTAGCTGTGTTGACAATCAGCAATACCTCATTGGCATACTCTTTCAGTGATACATCTTTTCCTTTTCTGTCTTTGACAGAGAAATCATAAACTGTCTTCATTGTTTTTTAGTTATGTGTTATAATAAATATAATTCGTATCTTTACTAGTCAGCAAAGATACGAATTTTTTGTCTTTTTACCAAATGTTTTATGATTTTTTATTTAAACCAGTAGCTTGGAGCAATGGTCTTTTGAACTTTTGACTCAATATCGTCTGGCAGATTGCAGAAAAAATCAATGCCAGTGCGATCTTCTAAAACGTCAATACTAACGGCATAGTTCTTGCGAGTGTCGTTCGAACGGTCGGCGTTAATATGCTCTACCCAGTAGCCCATCGCCTGCCACTGGTTGCCTTTTTTGCTCAACAATGCCATAAAGAAGTATTTGGGAACAGGAATATGACTGGCGTTGACTTGGCTGCTTTGGTGGCTGTTGCGGTTTACATATTCTATGATATTATCTTTTTTATCGATAGTGCCGCCTTTGCAAACATATAGAGTGTCGGACTGATTGGCCCATGTGCGGACATCTTCTTCCATTTTTTCCCAAAGTCCGGCATTGAATTTGTTATACTGTGGCTGCATATTGGTAATATAGAACGTCTGATAGTTGCACTCTTCTGCCCTCAGACGGTCTGCAGAAGGGCAGATGTGGCCGTGGTCGTAGCCTGTATATTTGTATGGATCTTCTGAAAAACGGTAGGTGGCAGGCAGGTCTGCATCGTTAGGGTACTGGCAAGTGGCTGATAGTGTACCGTCATTATCTGCATAGTATCGCGACACATTGTATGAGCTATGGTAGTTGATGCTACTGTATAGCTGATAGCAGCTCCATCGTTGGGCATTAATGTCGTAATCCCATTCTACACTGTAGTTGACACCCGTGTCTTTCGTGTTCTTGTTTAATATGGACTTATGAACAACAACCACACTGCTGCCACCTTTCAGCTTCGGGAATTCATAACGATACTTTGCTTCAGCAGGTCCGGAAGTGTTCTTATTGCTATTGGTGTCGGCTCCTGACGAGCGTCCGCCCGAATTGATAATCTGGTCCTCATCATCACCACAGGATGAAAGGCTGAGGGCTGTTATAAGCAATAAGGATAGGAATTTGGTAGTCTTCATAAGCTATAGTTTTTGGTGTTATTGTTGTTGCTGAAAAAAGGCGCGACCACAAGGCATATGCAACTACCTTTGGACGCGCCTTGGATGTGTTTGTTCTCGGGCGTGAAATATATTATTTCTTCGCAGCCTTACCGTAGCGGCTCATGAACTTATCAACACGACCAGCGGTGTCGACGAGCTTGCTCTTACCAGTGTAGAAGGGGTGAGAAGTGCTCGAAATTTCAATCTTTACCACGGGGTAAGTTTCGCCTTCGAATTCTACGGTGTCATTAGTCTTTGCGGTAGAACGCGAAAGGAACATATCGCCGTTGGACATGTCCTTGAACACGACGGGGCGATAGTTTTCTGGATGAATACCTTTTTTCATTTTACTTGTTAATTATAATATGTTATTTACTATATGTGCATAAAAGCGGGTGCAAAGGTACGAAAAAACGAGCAAAAAACCAAATAAAAATAGAATTTTTTTATTTTTTCGAGTGAAAGTACTTTTCTGCAATGCTTCACATAGCATCATGTTTGATAGTTGTAGAGTTATCTCTAATGGTAAGAAATGACAATCGCAGAATGAAGGGATTTCCTTTTAAAGTAAAAGAGGTTCTTCTTCATTTTAGTTGAAAGCTTATAATTATTATTTAGTTATGTATAAAATTCTTTTCGTACAATAAACAAATTCTAAACAGTATCAACTAATTTGAAGAAGAACCGTAAAAGATGACTATGATATATATGTAGATTATTATATAATAAAAGAAGAACCACAGCATTTATGGAAATGCCGTGGCCCTTCTTTATAGGGTGAATGCAATAGTATTACTTAATGCTTAGAGATTCAATTTCCCATGTAGCTGCTTTCGAAGAGTCGCTGGTATAGCGGAAGGCTACGCGAACAGTTCCTGCGGGAAGTGTGGCCTTGCTCTCAATGAAATTCCAGCTGTTGCCCTCAGGCCATTTGTCAACACTAGCCTCTTTCCACTCGTCTGATTTAACATCACCACTGCCATTAGTTGTGGTGTACATAATCTTTACGTATTCGCTAGTTGCATAATTCAGTGCTTGTTTGAAGGTCATAGTACCGCCGTTAGCAAGATTGATAGTAGGACTTACCAACCAATTATCTGTCTCGTAGCGTTTCCCGCCAACGTAGGCTGAAGCCTTCATGCCATATTTGCTGTCGTAAGCCCAAACATAATCTAATCCTTCTGGTAAAGCCTTAACATTTGCTAATACCCATTCGCCTTGGCCGTTTGTCTTGAAGTCAACGTCCAGTGATGTGGCACCAGTGTCGCTTCCACTACCGGATGCCTTGGTAATAGAAATGATTTCATTAGGCTGGTTCATTTCAGGAATAGCCTCGCCGTTCTTCATGAACTTCTTCAACTTACCTTTGACAATCACTTCGTCACCTGCAGTCAAATCGGTAGCTGCAGTGAAGTCGGCACCACCGATGTTCTTTCCGCTGTAAATTTGCAGTTCTTTGTTTTCTGTACCATCATCAGAAATGTAGTAGGTAATGCTCTTATACTTATCGTTGAACGATTGTACCTTTGAAATCTTACCTTTGACAAATGCTTCTGTTTCTGTCTCACCACTATCGTCCATAGCATTGATTGCTTCTAATGCCTTGGCTACAGTTATGGGAGCATCCTTTGTGCCAAGATCTGATGAAGGTGTGTCACCGCCACCGCCGGTAGTCTTGTCAATCGAAACAATTTGGCTGCTTTGGTTGATTTCCAAGGTAACAGCTCCAGTGTTAGCATTAACATATTTCTTCAACTCGCCAGTAACAACAACAGTCCAACCTGTTTCAAGATCAGTCTGTGCAGCAAAATCAGTACCATCTAAACCCTTGCCGCTGTAAACCTGCAGTGAATTATTTTCTGTACCGTCATCCGAAATATAGTAAGTAATGCTCTTATACTTATCGTTGAACGACTGTATTTTTGATATCTTACCCTTTACAAATGCAGGACTTACAGTACCATTGTCTTCCAAACCATTGATAATCTCAAGAGCTTTGGCCACAGTTAGAGGAGCTTCTTTAGTTCCGTAATCTCCCGTTGGGGTAGGTGTGTCGCCGCCGCCACCTTCGGTCTTGCCGTTGATAGAATAGACGTAGGCAGCATTTTGTACGGTCTCAGGCGTGGTGCCTTTGTAGTTGACCACCTTACCGCAGATGATGACTTCGTCACCCTCGTTGACTGTTGCATCGCCATCAACCCATTTCTTGTTGCCTAAATACAGGCCACGATAGAAGGTGAAGGTGTTGCCGCCTTCCTTGGAGTCAGAGATGGTGAACTGTGCATTGCCGTACTGAGCACTGAACTGTTCCTTGATGGTGGTTATGTAACCCTTGATGAATACCTCTTTATCGGACTGTACATCAGCACCTAAGCCAGTGACATAATCAAGAACACCCTGAACGTTGAACGGGTCGGCTTGTGTACCAGTACCGGCGGGCTCAAAAGTTTCAACATCTTCGCCACTTCCTGGAGGAAGAATCTGTCCGAAAGGATTGGGTACGTCCTCACAGCTTGTGAATGTGAAGGCCATCAGGGCCATCGCAATCAGATAATTTGCTATTTTCTTCATATTGTTTTGTTTTTTAATTATTCTTGGTTGTTTCGATTGCTTCATATTCTTCAGTCAGCGTATGTTATCTCTATGGTTTTTACGCGTAGCTGGACTCCGCCTGAGGCCTCTGTATTCTCGTTGTAGATGAACATTGTCAGGCCGTCAGCCAATCCATAGAGCAACCCGTTGCCGATATAGTCTGTGCCGTTGTAACTGTCACAGTTTAACACTACTTTGGCAATAGCTTTGCTGGAACCTGAAATCTTGATGAAATTCTTAGCATAGACGCGTACCCCCTTGGTGCCATCATAGTACTTCGGTGTGGTGCTACCTTCACCCTTGTCAAAACTGATGGTTGTTCCGTCAGACAGCGTGACGGTTGACGGCTCTTTGCTGTTTTCCCAACCTTGCTGGCTCAAATCTACAGTTATCGTGTTGGCTGATGCGGTAACAGATGTATTAGTCAGCGTTACAACTGTACCGTCAATATTCTTGGTAACGTTGGACTCGGTGGGGGTGGGAGGTGTGTCTTCGCCACCTTCGTCGTTCAGTTTCACAATCGTGCTACCCTGAGCATATTGTGGGGTGTTTCCCTTGTAATTGACAACCTTACCCTTGATGGTCACTACGTCACCAACCTTGATGAGTTTGGCACCAGCCTTGCTGAACTTTTCACCATTCAGACCTAAGCCACGATATATCTGGAATGTTCCGGTATAGCCGTTGGCATCGTCGCTTATCAGATAGGTAGCATTGCCATAAGTGCCTTCTGTGTCGATTTCGCTTATTGCGGTAATGATACCAGTCGTATAGATGTCTTTGTCAGACTGCTTGTCAGCACCCAGAGTCTTTGTGTAAGCTGCCACACCTGCTGCATTGTATGGATCGGCCTGGGTGCCGTTACCCTTAGGTGTCGGTTCTGGAGCAGGCTCCGTCTGCGACTCCTTGATGTCCTTATAGTCGCGCATCAGGAATTGCCACGTGTCGTTATAGCGGCTGGCTACACCCGTGATGTCAACACGACCTGTGGGCAACGGCTGTTTGGCAAAGTCAGCGTATGTGCTGGTACGCAGTACGACATTGCTGACGCCCTTGATGGTGCGGTTGGCACAGTTGGCTGTCAGGGTAACGCTGCCGTCGCTGGGTGCAAACACTGCCTTACCGTCAGCTTCGCCTAATTCAACGCCTTTAAGAGTAATCAATTTGCCACAGTCTTTTGCAATGTCGAGGCTGTTCAGATTGTATTTCACTTCAAGCGGATTGACAATCAGTCCATCAATAGACGGTACGAGCTTATAGTGCTCTCCCCATGCATAACGCGTCATACGGCCTACCTGTGGTGTCGCCCCTTCTTTATTGGGATTGGTATAGGTAGTGCCTAATTGTGGTTGCTTGCCATAACCACCGATATAGAGGCCATTCAGTTCGATGAGCACCGTCTGTCCTACAGAGAATGCGCCGTACAGGCCACCCTGACCTATGCTGATGGCAATAGCACCAGTATTGTCCTGAATATAGAGGCTGTTATAGATGTTGCCGCCTACGTCGTTACCTGTCACGATACCTTGAATCTGCATCGGCTGGGTAATCTGAGCCAAGCTGTTGTTATTGATTTCATTCGCATAGAGCTCTTTTACCTCAGCAATGGTCTTGAGATTGGTGGCCTTGATGTCCTGATTGCCATAGGATGCCATTCCGTCTTCGGGAGAAGGAGCATCCCAGTCGCCTTTCATACACGATGTGGTCAGTCCTAAGACTGCCAGTGCGAAGAGAATATATTTCTTTGTCTTCATAATCGTCAGCGTTGAGTTAGAAATTATAACCAATGTTCAGCATACCGTTGATGCCATAGGCATAGAACTTCATCGGGTTACGATTGAACTTGTACACGCGAGCATTGCCCACTGTGCCGTCATCGCTTACCGAGTAGTTGCTTCGGCTCTGCTCGTAACCACCTGTCACCATGTTCTGGTTGTTCAGCAGGTTGGTAATCGAGAGGTTGATAGAGAGGTTGCCCTTCTTCATGCGGATGCTACGTCCGATAGAGAGGTCGAGCATGAATCCGCCCTTACCCTTTTCCTGGGCAACGGCACTGCCTAACAGTACCTTATCGCCAGCTTCGTTCTTGGCAAACACCTGCTCAGCAGCAATACCTGTGTTCTCGTACGACTTCTGGCGATTCTCCAGTGTCTCGCCATAGCGGTAGCTGGGCGAGTAGGAGAGGTAGATGCGGTCGTAGTAGTTGCCAGAAAGGTCGATGAACCATCCTTTGGCATTGTAGCTCAGTGTCAAACCGAGTGCGGTAAGTGGAGTGCCGGCCTCGCGCATGTTCTTATTATATACTATATCACTGTGGTAAGTACCCTCTGTAGAGTGCATATAGACAACGTTTGAGTTGTTCATGTTCTTAGCCTCGCTGACGGTACCAATGGTACGGATGGTAAACGAGGGTGTAAGTTTGATGTTCAAGCCCCATTCTACACCGTAGTAGGCCTTCTTGATGCCTGTCATAGAAACGTAAGAGAATGAGTTCAGGTCGTCATAGAAGAAGTTCTGCCACTCTGTGACGTCGGTCAGGTAGCTATAGTATCCGTTGACGTTGGCCTTCAGCCAAGATGTCTCGAACTGGTAGCCCAACTCTGAGCTGAATACCTTCTCGTTCTTCAGATTGAAGACGAAGTCGTTGTTGACCTCAGGTGATATGAAGGCTGCCTGTGGCTGTGGAGCCTTCAACTCGTAGCCCACGCCCATGGTAATCGTATGGCCTTTGCCGAAGAGGTAAGCCAAACCAGCCTTACCACCGCCCTCAAGGAAGCGTGCTGTGCCGCTCTTGCCTTCTGACGATACGCCTGTAGCGTTGGCTACGCCATTCAGCATCTTGCCGTCGCGCTGCATCGAGACGCTACCGATACGACCGGCTACGAAGCTGTGCAGACGGCCCTTGGTATAGCGCAGCGATGTCCAAAACTGTGCTTTGTTAACCAAAATATTGTAGTCGTAACCGAAACGGTCGCCTTCCTTTACAATACCATTCTTGTTGTTCAGGTCATAGTAGATATGATCGTCGCCTGCAGGATATTTGCTGATGGCGTAGGTGTTCAGATTGCTGAATTTCTCTGCACCCAACAAGTCTTCCATCGTCTGGTAGTGCATACCCTTGTTGGTGGCCAGCTGGAATCCCATGTTCCAAATGGAATTTTTGTTTAATTCCATTTTGAAGGTAGATGCCAGAGCCACATTCAGGTTGTTGTTGTGTTTAGCCTGAATAAAGTAAACGGCATCGCCACCATTCTTGGCAATCTGCTGGTTGGCATAGTACATGCGGTCGAAGTTGAGCTGGCGGTGGGCCTTACTGCTCATCAGATAGTCGCGGGCGCGCCAGAAATCGTTGTAACCTGCCTCCGTACGACCAGCTCTGTCTTCCGGGTACCAGACATCGTAGTAGCTTGAAGGCATGTTCTTCCAGTAGTCGGCTTGTGGCTTCTCTACATCGTTATAGTTCAAGCGCGTGTTCTTATATATAGAATAGCGACCCGTCAGTACGGTTGTGAGCTTTGATTTCTCGTTGATGTCCCAGTCCCACGTGAGCATCACGCTTGGCTGGAAGTCGTTAACGATACGAGAACTGCGCTTCTTGCCGTTCTGGTAGCCCCAGTAGGGGTTGTAGTAACGGTTGTTGGCCAACCAGTACATTTCGTCTGTCGAAGCACCCTGTCCGGCGCGCTCAGTGGGGTTACCCCATGTGACGAGCGATATGGCGTGCTGGTCGTTCAACTTCTTCTCGGCTCCAAAGTAATAGGAGAGCGAGTTGTAGAATGTACCCTCGATGTAGGATGTCTCCATATTGGCCCAACGATAGGTTACATTGGCAGAGAATGCCCACCCGTCAGGGCGCAGACCGCTGTTGTAGGCATAGACTCCACGTAAGGTGTAGTTACGATTGGCACCAGCTATTGAGGCGTGTTGACCTGTACGCATGTGACTGGGGCGGAAGTCGTAGTTGTTTGAACCACCCATAGCCGACATAGCATAGTTCGTGGCTTCGAACGGCAGAGAAGCCTCCTTGCTGTTGTTGGTCACACGATTCAGACCGCCAATGAGCGAGAAACGGAACTGACCGCTCTCCATGTCGTTCATCTGTACACCATTGATGTAAATCTCATTGTACTTTTGGTTAAAAGCACGGTAACGGAAACGCACAGGGCTGAACTGGAATCCCACCTTTGAGGCGTAGATGTTCTGGTTTGACGAGATGATGCTCACGTTCTGCGACATGTCATCGTCTTCACCCAGCTGAGCTTCCGTGAAGGTGAAGGCCTGTTCGTCTGCAATGGTGTTCTGCTCTTTCTGTTTTGTGTCATCAGTTTGGGCAAAAGCCATTGGAGCGAGGCAAAGAGCCATCACAATTAATTTCAGCTTTTTCTTCATAAGAAATAATTTTTAGTCATTGCAATCAATTATATGCTGCAAAGATAATGAATAAAATGCAAAAAAGTATTTTTTTCGCAACTTTTTTTCAAAAAAATGCGATAATTTCAAAAAAAGTCACTATCTTCGCAACATAAATCTGAGACTATATGAAAAAGTTACTGACTGTTATCAGCGTCATGTTCCTGGTAGGAACGATGAACGTACAGGCTCAAGAGCGTAAACTCAATGCCTACGCAATTGGTTTTTATAACCTGGAGAACCTCTTCGACACGCAGCATGACGAAGGGCATAACGACTATGAATATCTGCCCGACGGACGTAACAAGTGGACGGAGATGAAGTACAATCACAAGCTGCGTAATATGGCTCGTGTGCTGGCTGAGATGGGTACCGACAGGTTGCCGTATGGTTGTGCTGTTATTGGTGTCAGTGAGGTCGAGAATGCTCATTGTATGCAAGACCTCTGCGATCAGGAGCCTTTGAAGGCCCGCAACTATAAGTTTGTCCATATCGAAGGTCCTGACCAGCGTGGTGTGGACTGTGCCCTGATTTACAATCCTTCGCAATTTACAATCCGCAATGTCAAACTCGTACCTTACATTTATAAGAAGCAGGAGGACATTGAGAAGAATCGTGCCACTCGTGGTTTCCTCGTGGTCAGCGGTACGTTGGCTGGCGAACATGTGACGGTTATCGTTAACCACCTGCCTTCACGTGGTGCAGAGTCGTACTATCGTGAACTTGGCGGTGAGCAGATTCGAATTGTGAAAGACTCGCTGCAGAAGGATGATCCTAATGTGAAGCTCTTTATTATGGGTGATATGAATGACGACCCACGCGACAAGTCTATGTCTGTGGCACTCGGTGCGAAACGTGAGATGAGCGAGGTAGAAGAGGGTGGTCTGTACAATCCTTTCTGGAAGATACATGACAGTGGTACAGGTACATTGCAGTACAATAATGCCTGGAACCTGTTCGACCAGATTATCCTGTCGCGCAACCTGCTCGACATTGAGGGCAAGAAGGAATACAAGACGCTGACACTTTTCCAGCCCCAGATATTCCGTCGTGACTATCTGTTCCAGCAGGATGGCCGTTACAAGGGCAATACCCTGCGTACCCATGCTGGTGGCGTGTGGCTCGATGGTTATAGCGACCACCTGCCCACATTGGTCTATTTGGTAAAAGAGGCAAGATAAAGTGAATAATGATTAGTGAAAAAGTAAATCAATGACTATTATTGGAATTGCAGGCGGTACTGGTTCGGGCAAGACTACCGTCGTCAATAAAATTGCTCAGGCACTGCCCCATCATTGTGCAGCCATTGTCCCCCTTGACTCGTACTATAATGATACGACGGGCATGACAGACGAGGAACGTAAGGCTATCAACTTCGACCATCCTGATGCTTTCGACTGGAAGCTGCTGACTGAGCAGATTACGATGCTGAAGAAGGGGCAGGCTATCGAGCAGCCCACTTATTCGTATATTATCTCCAACCGTCTGCCGGAAACTGTGCATGTGGAGCCCAAGCCTGTTATTATTCTGGAAGGTATTATGACGCTGCACTATAAGAAACTACGCGACATGATGGACCTGAAGATATTTGTGGATACGGATGCCGATGTGCGACTCATACGTAATATCCGTCGTGATGTGGTGGAGCGTGGGCGTACCGTCGCTCAGGTGCTTGACCGTTACGAGAAAGTGCTGAAACCTATGCACGAGCAGTTTATTGAGCCTACCAAGAAATATGCCGATCTGATTATCCCGTCAGGCGGCGATAACAAGACCGGCATCCATATCCTCCGAACTTACATCGAAGGTATCGTTACCAACGTGTGATGATCTATCCAATAAAGTCGGGATAATCCTCTTCGCTCTCGCAGTTCGCTGCGGGAGCGTTGTTTTGTTGATTCTCTTTATTGTCTTCTGCTGGGGTGTCAATCTCCGAGCTGATTTCCTCGGCTACAGATTCCTCGTTCAGCTTTTTCAGACGTTCCATCTCTTCTGCCTGCTTGTTGGCTGCCTTGCGGATGCTGTGAATCTTCAGGGCATTGACCAGTTCTGTTACACCATAGAGCAGTGAGCACCAACCCAGAATGAGCAGAGGCATTTCGGCACTATCCATTGGTTTCAGAATGACAAACAGACCCGTCAGCAGAATCAGACACGGTGCTATCCAGAATCCCCAATGGATAATCCCTAATCTGCGAGCAGAAATCAGACTGATTAACAGGTTCAAGCCTCCCAATATCATGATAGCTCCAAGGATATACATCAGACCGTTGATAAAGATACCAGGAGTCAGAGCTAACGTCAAGCCCAGGATGATACTGCCGGCACCGACGATGGGGAAGGTGGGCTGTCCGCCTTGAATGATGCGTCCCTGGTTGTCAATGATGGTGTATTCGGAGGCATGCTTGCGCGCATTCATATAAGCCATTACAGCTATGATGCCTGATATCAGAAACAGTACGCCAATAGCCACCGTGAGCCAAGTCACGCCGTCTTTCGGAAACTTGATGAGCAGTACGCCAACAATAATGGCACACATTGCTCTGAAAATTGAACTCTGAAATAGTTTCATAATGGTTTTATTTAAGTATTCTGCTGCAAAGATACAACATTTTTCTTAACTCTTATCTCTTAACTCTTATTTTTTTAGTACTTTTGCACGCAAATGACAACAATTTTATTGATACGACACGGAGAAACTGTTGATAATGCCCGTCAGATCATGCAAGGACAGACGCAGGGTGAACTCAACGAACAGGGTAGGGAACAGGCTCGTCAGGTGGCAGAACGCCTGGCCACGGAGCCGATTGATGCGGTGGTGGCCAGCGATTTGCATCGCGCTATTCAGACAGCAGAAATCATTGCTGCTCCTCACGGTTTAGTTGTGAGAACTACCGAATTGCTGCGTGAACGTGATTGGGGCAGCTTTACGGGGCGCTATATTCCCGACTTGCGCGGTGAGACGTGGCCTGACGATATTGAGAGCGAGGATGCATTGCTTCAGCGCGCACGTTCTTTTCTTATATATATAACGACCACCTACCCAGATAAGCGGGTGGTGGCCGTTGGTCATGGCATCATCAACAAAGCCATTCTGGCTGTCTATGCCCAGTGTCCTATGCGTGAGGTTCAGCGCATGATGAATGCAGAGGTTCGTGTCCTATCGACGTCCGCCGCTGTGACGAACTCCACTACTACTGCGGCCTGCACCGCTGCTGTGACTGCTACCGCCTCCTCTACTGAAGCTGCCACTGCTATGTGAACTACCACCGCCTCCTCTGCTGAAACTGCCGCTGCTGTGCGAACTGCTGCTACTGCTTCTGCTGAAACTGCCGCTGCTGTGCGAACTGCTTCCATTGCTTCTACTGAAGCTACCGCTACTGTGGCTTCTGCCGATTGAACCTCCTGGGGTTGCCGATGATTCTGAATGGCTTGAGTGACTCCCTTGCATGGTTGAGTGGTTGGAATGGCTTATGCGATTCCCCTGTGTTGCTGAGTGGTCAGAGTGGTTTGTGCTATGACTCGGACGGTGTACTGTACTTTGTGTCGAACTACTGCGTGGTCCACCATAATGCGTTGCATTGCCGATACCGGGGCGTGTGGTGTGATGACGACCATGATTGAAGTCGCCACGATTCCAACGATCCAACATGCCAAAATGTGAACGTCCGGCAGAATGAGCAGGGCGGAAGTGGTCGCGATGGCTGTGATAATAGCCATGTCCGCCAACTACGTGCCAAGCATGACCGCCACGATAGGTGGCATAGAATACTGGACGTCCAAAGTAGAAATAGTCGCGATGCGGATAGCGTGCATAGACGGCGAAGTGCCAGAATCCATCAAGCCAGTAGAGTGGACGGTAGAAATAGGTGGCTGCACAGAAGGCATTCCACTGCCATTCCAACATGATATAGCTTAAATCCAGATTGCGACGCTCCCAATATACGCCAAATACATCGTCACGGCTTGTCACCCCCATCAGGTAGTCGAGGTTGATTTCGTATGCAGCCTCGTACTGTTCGTCCGTCAGGTTCAGCTCGTAAGCCATCTTGTCTGTCAGGAACAGAGCTTCGTTACGTGCCTGCTCGTAGCTCATTGCATTGCCCGTAGCTGCTGTCAGCAGCATCATTGTCAGGGCTATCATTATTTTCTTCATAATTGTATCTTTTAAAATGTTCAACAATCAGTTTTATCTTTTCTCGTTGCAAAGATAGACAGATTATGGGGCATAAAAAAAGGATTTCCCCTAAACTCGTTGGGGGAAATCCCTATATCTTCCAATTAGTCACTTCTTTTGAAATAATCAATATTTGTAGAACTTCCATGTTTTTCCGTCTTTGCTCAGCGTGAGGTTGTCGTTGTCCAGTGTTACGATTCTGAGTCGGATGTTGTTGACGGGTGAAAAACCGAATGACTGCTCAACGACGACGGTATCCCTCTTTTCCCCTAATTTGGAATAGCATTGCATAAAGAGACTGTCGCCCTGATGCTGGAAGGTGCCATAAATTTCGCCTACCTCCAAGTCTTGTAGCCAAGTGACAGCTCCAGAAAAGCTGATATATTTAGAGTCGGAACCGTCCAGACGCCACTGTCCGAACAGATCGCCTGCGTCACCGCCTTCCTGACAGGCCGTCAGCGAGCCAATAGCTAACAGCCAATAATTTAAAGTATTTTGCCATGATAACCGATTTTAATGTTGAACGTGTTGCAGTCGCCATAGATGTTGCCTTTGTCGAAAGCGTAGACACCAGAGAACTGCCAAGGGCCGATGGTATAGATACCCTGTAGCATAGCATCGAAAGAGTGATGCTTATGGGGTAGGGGATTGGCGTATGTGCCCCATCCCTCGCGGTAGGAACCTTTGACGAGCTACGACAGGCGGTCGGTAATGTCGCCATTAACGGCAATGTGCCAAGCTTTTGATGCGGTTGTCGCGGAAGTCGGCAAAGCCATCCTTATTATATATAGGTGAGACGAGCAGAGCATTGCCTTGTGCCATACCGTAATGGTCGTAGGGACCATAGAACATGTGGTTGTAGTAGTTGTCGTCGCCAGTTACTAAATCCGTAATCTGACTGCGTATGGGCTCGGGAAAGTCGCCGCTATCCCAGTGGATGGGTCCTGACTGGTTGGTAGTCTGCAAATATTCCACGACAGCTCCGCGCACATATTGACGGCCTTCAGCCCTATTCTTATATTGTATGCCATACAGACCGTCCCAACCATTGCCCTTGCGCATGCCGGAACTATCTTCGAAGATGTCGTCAACGTAGGCTTGCACCTGGTGGGCTTTATTGATATTCAAGCCCAGTTGAATGGTCATTGAACCAATATGATTGCCATAGACCCAGTCTTCCATTGCATCGTTTTCGAAGTAGTTTTTGTCGCCTACGGGTAATATGACCTTCCAGAAAGCCTTCAGGTTAGCAGCTTTCTTCTTCACCACCATTTCGCCAGTTTCGGTATCGTAGCCTGTACCGCCAAATTGGGCTACGTGCTCAATACCGGCTGTTACCAGAAACCGTTGGTACCTACATGTACTTGTGGCACAGGCTTGGCATTGTTGCCTTTGGTAAATGCACCGCTGGACAGCAATGGGTCACGCAATACGGGCTTCAACTCACGGGCTCCGGCCTCCAGAAAGAAGTCTTTCCAACTCAGATTGACGTAACACTGTTGCAGGTATGCCTTATGGTTGGCATGAATAGAAGCTATTACATCTGCAGCACCCGACAGTTTCCAGTCTTCACTCAGTTGGTGCTCTACATTGACTGCTCCACGCAGATAGGCTGTATTAGGACGTGTAGCCAATGTGTGATAGCGGTTGGTAGACAACTGATAGGCTGTGAAATCACCCGAACCGAAAGCAGTCTCCGCAGTTAGATTATAGGTCACTGTGGTTTGCGCATCCTGCGCTAAAACATGACTATAAGCCAATAGGCAGATTGATGTTAATTGTATCAGTCGTTTCATAGTCTCTTATTAATCTCAATTTCTCAGAAAATCTTTCCAGACACGATGTCGGCAAATGTCTTCCAAAGAATCTTGGCATCCATCCACAGCGACCGGTGCTCCAGATAATAAAGATCCATTTCCAGACGTCTTATCATCTTGTCGATAGTGTCGGTATAGCCGTTTTTAAGTGTGGCATAGCTGGTAACACCAGGACGCAATACGTAAAGTTGTTCGTAGCGTTTGTCGCGCGCCATAATCTGGTCGATGTAGTATTGGCGTTCAGGTCGAGGCCCCACAAAAGCCATATCGCCTATAAAGACATTCCACAACTGTGGCAACTCGTCCAGGTGGTGGGCACGCAGAAATCGTCCGATACGTGTTAGGCGCGGGTCGTCTGGCTGTTGCATTAGCTCAGCACCTTCCTTCTCGGCATCAACCACCATGCTGCGAAATTTATAGATATAGAAAGGACGACCTCCCAGTCCTATGCGTTCCTGCTTGTAGATAGCTGGTCCGCCACCAATCTTGATGGCCAGCCAACATGCAAGTATCAGTGGTGAGAAAAGCACCAGACACAGGGCTGCTATCATGAAGTCGATGAGGCGTTTCATTCCGTAGCTTTTATTTTGCGATTGATACACAGGTTGACGATACAGTAAAGCACAATATCCACCAATACGATGGCGGTTGTCGGTATGACCATATATAAAAGCCCGTTCATGACGATATACCATGTAGCCAGTCCGACAATGCAAACAAGTGCCTGGTGCTGGTTTAAGCCAGCTCGCATCAACTTGTGATGGATGTGGTTCTTGTCGGCATCGAACAATGGCTTGTGGTGTCGCAGCCTGAATAAGGTAACACGTACCACATCGGCTGTGGGTACTATCAGCAGGGTGAGCGGTACGATGAGAGCCTCTGGTCGATAAGGCCAAATGTTGTTATTGTCCATGGTACACTTGACGGCCAGGAATCCTAAAGTGAAACCCAAGGAAAGACTGCCTGAGTCGCCCATGAATATTTTGGTGTTCCGTTCTGCTTTGCCAAATAGGTTAAAATAGGCAAAAGCCACCAAGGCGCCCATCATGCCCGCAACAATGATGGTGTATGTGTAGACGTAGACACCGTGATATTGGAAATAGGCTAAGAAACCTGCCAATGCTAACAGCGACAGGCTGGCAGCCAATCCGTCGATGCCGTCTATCAGGTTGATGGCGTTGTCGATAAAGACGATGATAAATATCGTTAGTGGAACGCCTAACCAATAGGGAATTTCATGAATGCCAAACAAACCGTATAAGTCATTGACGTATAGTCCGGCAAACGGCAGGAGACATGCTGTGGTAATTTGGATGGCAAACTTCGTCGTAGCCTTCAGACCAACCAAGTCGTCAATGATACCAATACCGTATATCAGCAACAGACCAGCTAGGAATACA
Organism: uncultured Prevotella sp.; assembly: GCA_946188165.1. Taxonomy (GTDB): domain Bacteria; phylum Bacteroidota; class Bacteroidia; order Bacteroidales; family Bacteroidaceae; genus Prevotella. Next base: position 71,083 of record CAMHTW010000008.1, on the reverse strand, counting down.
GCACTCCAAATATTGACGGGTAGCACGTCTCGTTCAACAATGGGCGTAAACAACAGCACGATAAAGAATGCTGTCATCATGCTGGGAAAGAAAGATATACCACCAAGTCTTGGGGTCGCATTCTTGTGTACTTTCCGTTCGTTGGGAATGTCGTAAAGTCTCTTACGCTTGCAGAAATCAAGTATAAGAGGCGTAAACACCAGTCCGCATATCAAACTAACTAAAAAAGCGCCTAGTAGATATATCGTCATACGCAATTGCTCGTTATCTTATATAATTATAACCGATAATCCTGGCAATTATTGTATGCTTCGCATAAAATTTTCCATATCGTCTACAATTCAATTTTTGATATGCACGTCCTGCTGTGGGAAAGGAATCTCGATGCCATTCTCGTTGAGCGTATCATAGATGGTGCGCAGAACATCGCTGACAACGTATGATTTCTTGACGGCATCGGCCCATACAAACATCTTAAAGTTGATACTGGAATCGCCCAGTTCGCCGACTACGGACTTGACTTGCTTTGAGGGGTCCATCCATTTGTGTTTCATGCTGTTGACTGCAGCATCGACAAGTTCCATCGTCTTTTGCAGGTTCGAGCCGTATGCCACACCATAGGGTACTACTTGCAGCACGTAACCGTGGTTGCGTGTCAGGTTCTTATAGTTCTTGGAGAATAGCTGCGAATTCTGGAAAGTAATGATTTCGCCATAGAGTGATTCAACAACTGTGGAGGTATAGCTGATGCTGGTTACCTTACCCATCGTGCCATCGACCTGTATCCAATCGCCTACCTTAATACGTCCAGCCATCAGGGTAATGCCGTAATAGATATTCTCGATGATGTCTTTCGAAGCAAAACCGATACCAGTGGACAGACCGCCCGTGACTACCAGAAGCCATTCCATCGAGATGTTCATGATCTTCATAGTAATGAGGAACCATGCGCCCCAAACAATGACTTGCACGACGTTCTTGCCCATTACCTCGCGACTGGCAGCAGTACTGGGGTCTTTGATTTCGTAGTGCATACGCATCAATTTAAGCAGCGTGCGATTGACGTAGGCAAAGACAAACCAAAGACTGATAACCATAGCAATGGTAAGGATACTGAGCTTAAAATTCTCGAAGTTAACAAAGTTAGACTTGAAAATGCTCCAGCAGAGGTCGCTCAGGTTGAAAACATCAGCAGCCCAGTAAATGCTGACCATAACGGAACATACAACCGAGATAGGGAGCAGTACCTGATAGGCCATATAGTAGGCCCAAGTCTTGGTAATGGGCTTTTCGTTGTAGCGGTGACGAAGTCCGTAGCGCTTAATGTACAGGCTGACGCAGGTAATGGTAAGCGTACAGGTCAGTTGCATAATCCACCAAATCAGTATTTGTACGGCCAGCAACGTGTAGCCCCACCATGAGCATACCACTGATACAATAAATACCACGAGCGATATGTACGTGTAGAACATATCAGAACGTGGGATGTTCTGATTGTGACGACCTATGACATTCCATTGCCACAGACAGCAGATAAGCAGAACGGGAGGGAACAGCATATTAACCAACTCGTTGGGAATCAGAATGATGCGGAAGGCAAACACGATGAATCCCATTGCGATAAGTGGCGTGTAGATGTGGAAGGCACTCTTGATTTGATCGCCATTGACACGCAGTAGCAGAGAGATAAGGATAACACCCAACAGCCACGCGTAGTTGACCAGCAGATTGGACGCCATGATGACGAAATTCTGTTTGGTAAGGGCCATTGCCAGACCTAAGATGATAGCGAAGGTAATGGTGGTGGTGGCCAGTGTGATGCAGGTGCGCTTTTTCATGAACTCCTCCGTCCGTAAACGCTTGGGCACTATATAACGGATACCTGCGAAGTTAAGTGCTGAAGCGATGATGGCATAGAATATGATGGAAATAAGCAGTCCGAAAATCCAGCGGCTATCCCACTGTGACTCGTCATTGGGCTGATATTTCTTACGGACGGTCTGGACCATCGTGTTCCAATACCGGCCCCATTGGGCTATAATGTGGAAATAGGTCTCACCTCCATTGCGGAAAATGCTGGTTTGTATATCGTTATAGCGTTTTTGGGCATAGTCGTTGAGGTGGGAGAGACGTTGCTCCGTCATATTGTAGTAGTGGATGTAGTCTTGCATGATGGCTCGATTGTCATCCAGCGAACTACGGATATTGGTAGCCAGAGTCAGACAGACGTTTCGGTCTATTTGTCCTTGGCGGTCAAGCATCGTAACAGGCATTGCTCGCAGAGCACCAATCAGTGAATCATAGCGTGCTATATCCGTCTCGGCCTTACTAAGAAAGGTCTTAAAGGGCAACTGCTTGCGTTGGAATTCGTGATATTGCTCGGTAGCTTCATGACAAGCATAGGTAAGGTCGAAAACATAGTCCTGCTTTTGGGAATAGAGCATCAGCGAGTTTTGGTTCGAACTCTTCATGATGTCTATTAGCTGATTGCGTACCATTTCGCTTTGCTCACGGTTGCGCTCTATCTGAACTGACAACTCACGATGGTAGTTCGTGAGTTCAGTACGCAGTATCTGCAGCGTTTGAGGCAGGTCTTTCTCCTTCAAAACGGCATGGCCTTGCAAAGTAGTCAATACTGCCAATAATATGATAATAAATGATTTTTTCATTGTATTTTAAAAAATTTGTGTGCAAAGGTAGTAAATATTTCATAATTCGTAATTCATAATTCATATTTTTTTGTATCTTTGCAGAAAATTTTTAGCGATATGATACTAATTGCAGACAGCGGAAGCACAAAAACCGATTGGACTCTTATCCATTCGCCACACCCTATGAGATGGGATGTAATTGCCACTTTTCAGAGTCAGGGCATCACACCCATTCACCAGACACCAGACGAAATCCGACAGATTCTGGCGCGTGAACTGATGTCGCAGCTCTCTACGTTCCCACGTGCAGCACTTATCAATTCGAAAGCGCTGGAAGGCTCGCTATTGTCACAAATCAGTGTGTTCTTCTATGGCAGTGGCTGCACACCTGCTCATGTTCCCATGATGAAGCAGATACTGAGTGAGGTCTTTTCACCGCAAAATATCGAGGTGCATAGCGACCTTACGGCTGCTGCTCGTGCTCTTTGTCAGTATGAGCCAGGCATAGCGTGTATTCTGGGTACTGGTGCCAATAGCTGCCTGTATGACGGCAAGGAAATTGTGCAAAACACGCCAGCCTTGGGTTATATCTTAGGTGATGAGGGCAGTGGCTCGGTGTTGGGACGTATGTTCATGAATGCCATTTTCAAGAATCCCAAGTTTGCCGACATGCGTGACGATTATTTGAAACAACAGAAGTTGACGCAGGCTGATATTATTAATAAGGTATATAGGGAGCCTATGCCTAACCGTTTCCTTGCCACCACCTCTTTATATATTAAAGATCACATTGACAATCCCTTGTTGCGCGATTTGGTGATTCAGAACTTCCGTCAGTTCTTCCGCAGCAATATCGTTCCTTATCAGCATCCCGAATTGCCAGTGCATTTCGTTGGTTCCATGGCCTTTATTTATCGTGACCAACTGATTCAGGCTGCTGAGGCAGAAGGCTTCCATGTAGGTCATACATTGCAAAGCCCGATGGAGGGCCTTGTCACGTATCACGAGAAGGGTGTTGATGCAGCATATTAACTGTATTCGACCAACATTGAAAAAATAAATGTACTATTTGAAAACATTTCGACAATAATCTGCTGATATATTGAGATTTATTTCATACCTTTGCAGTCGATAACAACATTATGTGACTAAATTAAGACTGGTAGCGTATGAATATTGGCAAGCACATTGAAGAGATTTTGAGAAAGCAGGGTAAGTCTGCTGCATGGTTGGCAACGCAAATTCCCTGTGAGCGTACAAACGTATATAACATCTTTAAACGAAAGAGTCTAGACGTTCGTTTGTTGATGAGGATAAGCGTTATCTTGCAACACGACTTCTTTAAGGAGCTATCCGAAGAGGCGTTTCCCAAGGCTAAATGATATAAGCCACCGCTCATAAAGGGCGGTGGCTTTTATTTTTCTTTTTATTTTGATACTTTTTCCATAAATATGCTGTTTCTTTGCAATTTTTTTAGTACCTTTGCAGCCAAATTGAATTCAATAAAATAATATTAAAACATTTTTATGAACTTTACTTTGTTAATTACCGTCTTGGTGACGGCTTTGACATTGGTGGTAGCGGCTTATGTAGTAGCCAAGCTGATAGGACCTCGGTCCTACGCTAAGGTGAAAGGTGAACCGTATGAGAGTGGTATCCCCACGCGAGGCAGCTCATGGTTGCCGATGTCGGTGGGATTCTACCTCTTCGCCATCTTGTTCCTCATGTTTGATATAGAAACGGTGTTTCTGTATCCATGGGCAGTAGTAGTGAAGGAGTTCGGTGCAATGGCTCTGCTCAGCATCGGGTTCTTCCTGGTAGTTCTGGTATTAGGCTTGGCGTATGCCTGGCGGAAAGGAGACTTGGAATGGAAGTAAGAAAGCCTCACATCAAGAGTATTCCCTACGAGGAATGGAACGACAACGCCTCGTTGGAGAAGATTATTGACGAACTCCATGAGGGCGGCGTCAATGTGATTACGGGCTCGCTGGACCAGTTGATTAATTGGGGACGCTCAAATTCCCTTTGGTCATTGACCTTTGCTACATCCTGTTGTGGTATTGAGTTTATGGCCTGTGGTTGTGCCCGTTACGACTTTGCTCGCTTCGGTTTCGAGGTAACACGTAACTCTCCCCGTCAGGCCGACCTGATTATGTGTGCCGGTACCATCACTCACAAGATGGCACCAGCGCTGAAGCGTCTGTATGACGAGATGGCCGAGCCTAAGTATGTGATTGCCGTTGGCGGCTGTGCCATCAGCGGAGGACCGTTCAAGTCGAGCTATCATGTGGTAAAAGGTATTGAGGAAATCGTACCCGTTGATGTGTTTATTCCTGGTTGTCCCCCACGCCCAGAGGCTATCATGTACGGCATGATGCAGCTGCAGCGTAAGGTGAAGATTGAGAAATTCTTCGGTGGTGCCAACCACAAGCAGACGAAGGCAGAGCGCGAATTGGGCGTGTCTAACGAGGAGTTGACATTCCGCTCTAAGCACAACGACCATCGTCGTGAGCCAATGGTTATCACCGATGTTCCTCAGGAGTTTGTTGAAGAAATGAAGTCTGCCCAAGCAGAAGCTAATGTAAAGGAGGAGAAGGCATGAAGTTAGAGTTCTTATCATTTGATTTTGACAAGTTCGCACAGGAGATGCAGAACTTGAAGGACAAGAAGGGCTTTGACTATCTTGTCACTATCGTCGGCGAGGACTTCGGTAAAGAGGAAGGTCTCGGTTGTGTATATATCCTTGAGAATACCAATACTCACGAGCGTTGCTCGGTGAAGATGATTGCCAAGAGCCAGGTTTGTGGCGATGGTATGTCATCGAACGGTACCAGTGCTATGGAAGGACAGATGGTAGCTTATCTGCCTACAGTCTCTAATATTTGGCGCGTAGCTGATCTGTTGGAGCGTGAGGTTTACGATTTCTACGGAATAGTATTCCTTGGTCATCCAGACATGCGTCGTCTGTTCCTGCGTTCTGACTTCAAGGGTTATCCTTTCCGTAAGGACTGGGAGTTCAACGACAATTACACGCTCGAGGACGATGTGGAGCCCGACTACGGTTTGGAGTTCTATATTGATAAGGATGGTAATCTGCAGTCAAAGCAGAACAAACTGTTTACCAACGATGATTATGTCATCAACATCGGTCCTCAGCACCCTGCAACCCACGGTGTGCTCCGTTTGCAGACGGTGCTCGACGGCGAGACCGTGAAGCGCATTTATCCGCATCTTGGATATATTCATCGTGCTATTGAGAAGATGTGGGAGAGTATGACTTATCCTCAAACGCTTGCTTTAACGGATCGTCTTAACTATCTGGGAGCCATGCAACATCGCCATGCTTTGGTCGGTGTGATAGAGGAGGCTTTGGAGGTTGAACTGACAGACCGCATCAAGTACATCCGCACTATTATGGACGAACTCCAGCGTTTGGATTCTCACCTGCTTTACACCTCGTGTGTTGCTCAGGACCTTGGCGCTCTCACAGGTATGCTTTATGGTATGCGCGATCGTGAGCACGTGCTGAACTGCATGGAGGAAACTACGGGTGGTCGTCTGATTCAGAACTACTACCGTATTGGTGGTTTGCAGGACGATATCGATCCAAACTTCGTCAAGAACTGTAAGGATTTGGTGAACTATCTGCGTCCTACCATTCAGGAGTATATGGATATCTTCGGAGATAATGTCATCACTCACAATCGTCTTGAGAATTGTGGTCCGATGAGTCTTGAGGATTGTATCAACTATGCTGTGACAGGTCCTGCCGGACGTGCTTCGGGTTGGAAGAACGATGTTCGTAAGAATCATCCATACGACATGTACGACAAGGTCGAGTGGGAGCAGTGCACGCTTAACGGCTGTGACTCTATGGACCGTTATCTGGTTCACATCAACGAGATGTACCAGAGTTTGAATATCATCGAACAGCTGATTGACAACATTCCTGTTGGCGACTTCTATGTGAAGCAGAAGCCTATCATCAAGTGCCCCGAGGGACAGTGGTATTACTCTGTCGAGGGTGTGGCTGGTGAGTTTGGTGTCTATCTCGACTCTCGTGGCGACAAGAGCCCGTACCGCATGAAGATGCGTCCGATGGGTCTCTCGCTGGTTGGTGCTTTCGACCCGATGCTTCGTGGTCAGAAGATTGCCGACCTCATCGCTACCTGTGCTGCTATTGATGTAGTTATTCCTGACATCGACCGTTAGTCGTAGAATTGTAAAAATGAAGAATTGAAAAATTGAAGTTATTATGTTCGACTTTTCTATTATAACCCAATGGTTCGACCAACTGCTTCGAGTGACGGTAGGATGTCCCGACTGGTTGGCGATATTGATTGAGTGCGTGCTGGTGGGTGCTGCTATCCTGATGGGATATGCCCTCATTGCCATCGTACTGATATTTATGGAGCGTAAGGTTTGTGCCTACTTCCAGTGCCGTCTTGGCCCGATGCGAGTAGGTTACTGGGGTTTGCTGCAGGTATTTGCTGACGTGTTCAAGATGCTTGTCAAGGAGATCTTTGTCGTCGACCGTGCTGACAAACTGCTCTATCTTGTGGCTCCACTCCTTGTGATTATTGGTTCTGTAGGCGCTTTCTCTTTCCTGCCTTGGAACAATGGTGCTACAGTACTTGACTTCAATGTAGGTGTGTTCCTGCTCACAGCCGTTTCTTCAATCGGTGTGGTAGGTATCTTCCTTGCAGGTTGGGGTTCCAATAACAAGTACTCTGTGGTTTCTGCTATGCGTGGCGCTGTGCAGATGATTTCTTACGAGATGTCTCTCTGCCTCTGCCTGATTACTGCTGTCATCCTGACAGGTACTATGCAGATGTCTGGTATCGTTGAGGCACAGACTGGTCCATGGAAGTGGCTCATTTTCCAGGGTCATATCCCTGCTATCATTGCCTTCTTCGTATTCCTCATTGCAGGTAATGCTGAGGCAAACCGTGGCCCGTTCGATATGGCTGAGGCTGAGAGTGAGTTGACCGCAGGTCATCATACCGAGTATTCTGGTATGGGCTTTGGCTTCTTCTACCTCGCTGAGTTCTTGAACCTCTTTATCATCGCAGGTATCGCTGCTACCGTATTCCTCGGTGGTTGGGCGCCTGTGAACATCGGTATTGAGGCCTTCGATCAGGTCATGAATTACGTCCCAGGTATCGTATGGTTCATGGGTAAGGCTTTCTTCCTGGTTTGGATTCTGATGTGGATTAAGTGGACGTTCCCACGTCTGCGTATCGACCAGATCCTGAAGCTGGAGTGGAAGTACTTGATGCCTCTGGCGCTGCTCAACCTCGTGATTATGACTGTTGTTGTGGCCCTGGGCCTATATATTAAATAAGGTATAGCAATGGAAGATAATAAAACATATTTCGGAGAAATCGGGCACGGCTTGAAGACGTTGGCTGTGGGTATGAAGACCTCCTGGAAGGAATACTTTAAGGACTTCTTTACCAATAAGTCAACGGAGCAGTACCCCGAGAACCGCAAGACTACACTCCATGTAGCAAAGCGCCACCGTGGTCGTTTGGTGTTCAAACGCAACGAGGACGGCAGCTACAAGTGTACCGCTTGCACATTATGTGAAAAGTCTTGTCCCAACGGAACTATCAAGATTGTCAGCCACATGGTTGAGGACCCTGAAACGGGCAAGAAAAAGAAGGTGCTCGACGATTACCTGTACGACCTGGGCGACTGTATGTTCTGCCAGCTCTGTACCAACGCCTGCAACTTTGATGCTATTGAGTTTACGAATGATTTTGAGAACGCTGTGTTTGACCGTTCTAAGTTGGTGCTCCATTTGGACAAGGAAGTGTATAAGGGTGGCTCGCTGCCCAACCTGCTTGAAGGCGGTGCTGCGTGGGAAATCGGTAAGTTTAACACTAAAACGAAGTAACGCAATATGGCAAATACAATCATGTTTATCATTCTCGCGGTGTTCATCATCTGCTCGGCGCTGATGTGTGTCACCACAACGAGAATTATGCGAGCCGCAACATTCATGTTGTTTGTGCTCTTCGGTGTAGCAGGCATCTATTTCCTGCTCGACTACACCTTCCTGGGCGCTGCTCAGATCTCAGTATATGCTGGAGGCGTTACGATGATCTATGTGTTCGCCATCCAATTGGTGAGCAAGCGCACCCTTCAAGGTTTGGAGGAACGTGTGAAGTCCAGTAAGATGATTGGTGGCGGTCTGGCTGCTCTGGCTGGTTTGGTCGTCGTCGGTCTGATTCTTCTGAAGACTGGTTTCTTCACGCTGGCTCCTGCCAATGTGGAGGTTCCTATGAAAGAGATTGGTATGGCCCTCGTTGGTGCTGGCAAGTATCAGTATGTACTCGCTTTCGAGTTCATCTCATTGTTCCTGCTGGCTTGTATCATCGGTGGCTTGGTTGTTGCACGTAAAGAAAAGAAGGAGGAATAAGCTATGGTACCTGTAGAATGTTATTTCGCGCTCAGCGCCCTGTTGTTCTTCATCGGCGTCTATGGCTTTGTGACTCGTCGCAACTTGATTGCCATGCTCATCTGTGTTGAGTTGGTGCTCAATGCCGTTGATATCAACTTTGCCGCCATCAACCGTCTGCTCTATCCAAACGGTATGGAAGGCATGTTTATGACCCTCTTTGTGATTGGTGTTGCAGCTGCTGAGTCGGCTGTGGCTATTGCTATTATCATCAATGTCTACCGCAACTTCCACAGTGATAGCGTTGACAGTATCAAGAACATGAAATGGTAAATGGTTATGGAAATATATAGTTATTCATTTCTGATCCTTCTGCTGCCTGCGCTGTCATTCGTGATTCTTGCGCTCGCTGGCATGAAGATGTCGCATAAGACCGCTGGTCTCATCGGCACAACCTCATTGGGACTGGTTACCGTGCTCTCTTACCTGACGGCTTTCGCCTATTTTGGTGCTGACCGTATGGCTGATGGCACGTACGCAACTGTCGTTCCCTATAACTTCACATGGCTGCCCCTGGGCAATTTGCATTTCGACATGGGTATTCTCTTGGATCCCATCTCGGTCATGATGCTCATTGTTATTTCGACAGTCTCGTTGATGGTACATATTTATTCGTTCGGCTACATGCACGGCGAGAAGGGTTTCCAGCGCTACTATGCGTTCCTGAGTCTCTTCACGATGTCAATGCTCGGACTGGTTGTCGCCACCAATATCTTCCAGATGTACACTTTCTGGGAATTGGTGGGTGTTAGCTCTTATCTTCTGATTGGATTCTACTATCCGTTGAAACCCGCCATTGCTGCTTCTAAGAAGGCATTCATCGTGACGCGTTTCGCTGATATGTTCTTCCTCATTGGTATTCTGATGTTCGGTTACTACACCGATTCGTTCAGCTTCTCGTTTGCTGGCAATATCGTGATGGGCGAGGGTACTACACCGTTCATTGCCAGTAATGCTGCCAAGGCTGTGGCTGCTGCAGGCTTCATCCTGCCTACTGCCTTAGTGCTGATGTTCATCGGTGGTGCTGGTAAGAGTGCTATGTTCCCGTTGCACATCTGGCTGCCCGATGCTATGGAGGGTCCGACGCCTGTGTCTGCACTTATCCACGCTGCTACGATGGTGGTAGCTGGTGTGTTCCAGATTGCCCGTATGTTCCCCTTGTGGGTTGAGTACGCTCAGCCTCAGATGAGCATCGTCGTCTGGGTCGGTGTGTTCACCGCTTTCTATGCTGCTGCTGTGGCTTGTGCCCAGAGCGACATCAAGCGTGTGCTGGCCTTCTCGACTATCTCGCAAATTGCATTCATGATGGTCGCTCTTGGCGTTTCGCTGCCCGGACACCACGGCGTGCTCGACAACCATGCACAGCTCGGTTTCATGGCTGGTATGTTCCACCTGTTTACCCACGCTATGTTCAAGGCTTGTCTGTTCCTTGGTGCTGGTTGTATCATCCATGCCGTTCACTCAAACGAGATGGCTATGATGGGTGGCTTGCGCAAGTATATGCCGATTACGAACATCACGTTCCTGATTTCGTGCTTCGCCATTGCCGGTATTCCTTTCTTCTCGGGCTTCAGCTCGAAGGATGAGATTATCACCGCTTGCTTTGCCTACAGTCCTGTGGTAGGTTGGATTATGACAGGTATTGCCGCTATGACCGCCTTCTACATGTTCCGTCTGTATTACGGCATCTTCTGGGGTACGGAGAACGTTGAGGCTCACGAGCACCACACGCCGCACGAGGCTCCTGCTACGATGACCATTCCTCTCATTGTGCTTTGTGTGATTACGATGGGTGTAGGTATCTACTCTACTATTGCAGGCTTTGCAGGGTGGGGTGGTAGCTTCGGCCAGTTTGTCAATGCCGAGGGTACCAACTATACCATCCACTTCGACACGCAGATTGCTGCTACCAGTACGATTATTGCCATTCTGAGCATCTGTCTGGCAACCTATATTTATAAAGGTGAGAGCCAGCCCATTGCCGACCGCCTGTACAAGACGTTCCCCAAGTTGCACCGTGCAGCCTATAAGCGTTTCTATCAGGACGAAATCTGGCAGTATGTTACGCACCGCATCATCTTCCGCTGCATCTCTAAGCCTGTGGCTTGGTTCGACCGCCACGTCGTTGACGGCACGTTCAACTTCATGGCATGGGGTGCCAACGAGGCTGGTGAGAGTCTGCGTCCTTGGCAGAGTGGCGATGTCCGTCAGTATGCCGTCTGGTTCCTGACTGGTACTGTAGCATTAACGTTAATCCTATTGGCCATATAGGCCCTATAAGTCCTATAAGCCCTATAAGAAATTATATTATGAGTATATTAACATTATTCGTAGTAATCCCCGCTCTGATGCTCGTCGGCCTTTGGCTGGCCAAGAGCCTCAATCAGGTGCGTGGTGTGATGGTGGCTGGCGCTTCGTGTCTGCTGGCCCTGTCCGTATGGCTGACCATCTATTTCGTTCAGCAGCGTGCAGCAGGTAATACCGACGTCATGCTGTTGACGGCTTCTACACCGTGGTTCAAGCCTCTTAATATTGCCTATTCTGTTGGTGTCGATGGTATCTCTGTGGTTATGTTGCTCTTGTCGAGCATCATCGTGTTCACGGGTACCTTTGCCTCTTGGCAGCTGAAACCCATGACCAAGGAATACTTCCTCTGGTTTACCCTGCTTTCTACAGGTGTCTATGGCTTCTTTATCTGCACCGACATGTTCACTATGTTTATGTTTTACGAGGTCGCCCTTATTCCCATGTACCTGTTGATTGGTGTCTGGGGTTCAGGCAACAAGGAGTATGCTGCCATGAAGCTGACGCTGATGCTGATGGGAGGCTCGGCCCTCTTGATTATCGGCATTCTGGGCATCTACTACTTCAGCGGTGCTACCACGATGAACGTCAACGAGATTGCTGCTATGCACAATATTCCCGTAGCTATTCAGAAGGTGTTCTTCCCCTTCATCTTCATTGGTTTCGGTGTGCTGGGCGCCCTGTTCCCCTTCCACACATGGTCACCCGACGGTCATGCTTCTGCCCCCACGGCAGTGTCCATGCTCCATGCTGGTGTGCTGATGAAGTTGGGAGGTTATGGCTGCTTCCGCGTAGCTATGTATCTGTTGCCCGATGCTGCTAATCAGCTGGCTTGGATCTTCTTGATTCTTACCACTATCTCGGTAGTTTATGGTGCCTTCTCAGCCTGTGTACAGACTGACCTGAAGTACATCAACGCTTACTCATCTGTGTCACACTGCGGTCTGGTGCTCTTCGCCCTGTTGATGATGACCAAGACCTCTTGCACGGGTGCTATCCTGCAGATGTTGTCACATGGTCTGATGACGGCCCTCTTCTTCGCCCTCATCGGTATGATTTATGGTCGTACCCACACCCGTGACATCCGCTACCTCGATGGTCTAATGAAAATTATGCCTTTCCTCGCTGTGGGTTATGTGATTGCCGGTCTGGCTAACCTCGGTTTGCCGGGCTTCTCTGGCTTCATTGCTGAGATGAGCATCTTTGTTGGTTCGTTCGAGAATCCTGACACGTTCCACCGTGTGGCCACCATTATTGCATGTACCTCTATCGTTGTGACGGCAGTCTACATCCTGCGTGTTGTTGGTAAGATTTTGTATGGTGAGGTCAAGAACCCGCACTATCTCGAACTGACCGATGCTACTTGGGACGAGCGCGTTGCCGTTATCTGCCTCATTGCTTGTGTGGCTGGTCTCGGTCTGTTCCCCTTGTGGGCAAGCAATGTCATCAGCGATGCTGTTGGACCAATTCTCGCTAACATTATTTAATATAGGAGGAATATATTATGGGATATAGTCAATTTCTAAATATGATTCCCGAGGCGCTTTTGGTCCTCGCACTAATTATCGTGTTCTTTGCCGACTTCTGTCTGCATAAGAGTGAGCGCAAGGTTGGCGTGCTGGGTAAGCTGACGGCTGCCCTGCTGCTCTGTCAGACCATTATGCTCACTACCGTTGCCCCTGCTGAGGCTTTTGGTGGCATGTATGTTGCCGGTCAGGCTGCTCAGGTCATGAAACTCATCCTTACCTTCGGTACGTTTATCGTTGTGGTCATGGCCGAGCCTTGGCTGGAGCGTGAGGCTTCGAAGTATGCCGGCGAGTTCCATCTGCTGGTACTCTCTACCTTGCTGGGTATGTATATCATGATGTCCAGTGGTTCGTTCCTGCTGTTCTTCCTTGGTCTGGAGACTGCCTCTGTGCCTATGGCCTGCTTGGTAGCTTTCGATAAGTGGAAGAAGCTGTCGGCCGAGGCTGCTGCCAAGTACATCCTCGTGGCTACGTTCTCCAGCGGTGTCATGCTCTATGGCATCTCGTTCATCTATGCCGCTACGGGTACGCTCTATTTCAACGATGTGGCCAATGCTCTGAGCAGTCGCTATATTTTCACGCCCCTTCAACTCATGGGTCTCGTGTTCTTCTTTAGCGGTCTGGCCTTCAAGTTGTCGTTGGTGCCCTTCCATTTCTGGACAGCCGACACCTACCAGGGTGCTCCTACACCTATCACTGGTTACCTCTCCGTCTGCTCCAAGGGTGCTGCCGCCTTTGCTGCGCTGGCCATCCTGGTTAAGGCCTTCGGTCCGATGATTGACTACTGGGAGTACATGCTCTACGTGGTTATCGTGCTGAGCATCACCATTGCCAACCTCTTTGCCATCCGTCAGAGCGAGCTCAAGCGCTTCATGGCCTTCAGCTCTATCTCACAGGCCGGCTACATCATGTTGGCTGTTATCGGTGGCTCACAAATGGGCATGACATCGCTGATGTACTACGTGCTGGTATATATCGTGGCTAACATGGCCGTCTTCACCGTCATTTCTACTGTTGAGCAGAACAACAATGGTGCCACAAAGATGTCGGCATACGACGGTCTCTACCAGACCAACCCTAAGCTGTCGTTCCTCATGACGCTGGCTCTGTTCTCGCTGGCTGGTATTCCCCCGTTTGCAGGTATGTTCTCTAAGTTCTTCGTGTTCATGGCTGCTGCCGAGCAGGGCTCCTTCTGGGCCTACTTCGTGGTCTTCGTAGCCTTAGTCAACACCGTCGTGAGCTTGTACTACTATCTGCTCATCGTCAAGGCTATGTATATCAAGCCCTCTGACAATCCGCTGCCCACGTTCAAGACCGATGTCAACACCCGTGTGGCTTTGGCTCTCTGCACCGCAGGCATTGCCCTCTTCGGCATCTGCTCGTGCATCTACGACTATCTGTTCGCTGCCTCAGCATTCTAAGGTAGTTATAAGTACATGACATAATATATCCCCTAAAGCGTCACGGCTTTAGGGGATATTTTTGTGATTTAAATGATAAGCTATAAATCTCTCATCATCGGACACGAAATGGGGAAATACCCCTTTTTTGTCCGATTTCCGGGCACCTGTCGCAACTACTTTTGAAGATAACGGGATGAAAACGCTGATTGATGCAGAAAAACATCCTATCTTTGCACCGTCAAAACGATTAAGCAATAATTTGAAGCATAACAATAAAAAAATAGGAACAATGAAAAAGAACGTATTTGTTTTAGCACTATTCTGCATTGTATCAATGATGGCTAATGCCGAAGTCGCCAAGTATTGCATGAGCTACGACGATTTCGTAGCAGGTAACTGGAAATCGGTTGATGAACTGACTGCAGGGCGCACTCAGCAGGTTTGCCAGATGAAGAGCGGCGACCACGGTGTGTTTTACTTCAAGACCGGCGACAAGCAGAGCGACGAACTACTGAAGAAAGATGCCTTTGCCGTGATGTATGGTCAGCAGTTGTTTGTGAACTGCCGCAATCTGCGCTACAAGGATGTCAGCCTTGAAACCTCGAAATACGTTCAGGCTGTCCGCTACGATAAGGACAAGCTTTGCATCATGTCGTACCGTACCGATGGACTGACGGCCCTGGCCAGCGTAGGTACCCTGGTTGCTGGTGTCTTAGTAGACAACACCGCCGTAAGTCTGGGCTTGTTAGGCGCCTCCATAGGCTGCGATGTTGCCAACAGCAAGCTGAGCGACTTTGCCTGCTTCCTTGTTGACAGCGGCGCCAACGAGAAAGGCAAGACTGCCATTACCCGCATCAACGACGATTATATGGAGAAACTGCTGGTCAACGACACCCCTCTGCTGGACAGATACAAGGCCGTTAAGACCAAGCACAACCGCCAGTCGGTAGCCAACATCCTTCCCATCCTGATGGAGAAAGGCCTTGTGGAATCGGCAGCGAACTAAACCAAGAATATCAGGCAACTTTTAAAACGGCAGGCTCCCACATTCAGGAACCTGCCGTTTTCTATTTAACGTATGTCTTCGTAACGGGGACTGTTCGTCCCCTGTTCCGTTCAATAGCTGTCTTGTGTCATAACGGTAATCTTAGAGTATACTACCGGAATGTTGGAGATGCTTTGGCTGGCATGAACCGGAGAATTGGACATCAGACTGTTGATAATCATAGCCGTGTTGTAGGCCATGTCCTTCAGGTTCTTGTCGATGGTCATGGTCTGCTTACCGCTCTTGATATTAGCCTGCGCCATGGCGGTATTGTCCTGACCTGTGATGATCGGCATTTTCGTAATACCTGCTTCCTCCAGGGCCTCAATGGCTCCCTGAGCCTGATTGTCGGTGGCTGCCAGAATCATATCCGGACACTCACCTGCTCCATAGCTGCTGAGGCGGTCTTTCATGTCTTTCTTACCGTCGGCTATACTCCAACTGTCAGCCTTCACCTGACTATATTCCTTCTTGCCACTCTTAACGACAAGTTTTCCGCTGTCGATGTATTTACTGAGGAGTTCCATGGCTCCTTCATAATAATCCTTGGCGTTGACATCGGTCAGAGGACCTTCAAGGATTTCTATGGTCATGGAAGCGGCTCCAGTAGAATGGAAATGATTGAGAAGGAACTGGGCCTGAGTACGCCCGACTTCCTTCGTGTCGGCAGATGAAATATAAGCTATGTGGGGGTTATCAAGGATAATGCGGTCATGGCATACCACCTTAACATCAGGATGCTGCTCAAGCAGACCGGACTCATTGATTTTCTTATAGTCAATAGCTGTCAGCACAATATATTTCGCGCCGTCATTGATGGCATTTCTTAGCTGATCGACCTGTTGCATCGCGCCCTCTGGAGTCTCGGGAGCAACGTAGAAAGCGGTATTGAAACCGTACGCAGCCATCACCGCCTCCAGGTTTGCCTTGTCTGTGGCCCAACGGGCAAGACTGACACCGTCGGGAAGCAGCACAGCCACCTTGTTCTGATTATTATTACTGTTGTTGTCACTGTTGCTGCACGATGTCAGCCCTGTCATCATTGCTCCACACATCATGATGGTGGCTAACAACCAAAAGAATCTTTTTTTCATAATTATAAATTTTAATATTTTAAGTAAAACTATTGTTCACCAGATGCTGACGCGTTTGTCTGGAGCCACATACATTGCCCCGTCTGAAATGTTAAACAGGCGATACCACTCGTTAGTAAGGTTCACAATGCCGTTGACACGCAAAATGGGAGCTGCATGCTCGTCCGTTTTAAAGTTCTCCAACGCATATTCAGTGGTCATGTTAAACTTCCATCCTTCTGCAAAACTGCGGTAGAACTCTCGGGCCAAGTAGTCGCGCTCGCCGCCGGAAGCAGTAATCTTATTCTTCATGTAACTTTCATAGGCAATCTCTATTCCGCCCAGGTCGGCAATGTTTTCGCCAAGGGTTTGTTTGCCATCGCAGTAAACATCAGGCACGTATTGCAGCTTGTTGAAATGGTCTATCAGCAGCTTCTGCCTACTCTCGAAATTCTGCTCGTCCTGTGGTGTCCACCAGTTCTCTTTTTTACCTATGGCATTGTATTTCGAACCCATGTTATCGAATCCATGCGTCATCTCATGTCCAATAGTTTGGGCACCTAATACGGCATAATTGTAGTAACTTGGCATAGTCTTGTCGTAAATAGGACTCACCAGGTTGCTTGCCAACAAGGCTATGGAATTATTCTCAGGAGAATAGAAAGCATTGGCAACATAGGCGCCCATACTCATCCAGTCTGCATAGAAAATGGCATCATCCGACGTCTGTCCTATCATGCTGCGAGTGATGTCAACATATTGGTTAAACAGGTTGCACACGAGTCTATAGGAAGTTTCTTCCGCTACAAGCTTGGCTTCCCACTCGGCATGCCAATTATCGGGCCATCCACAATAGTACTTCATGGCATCCAGTTTCTCCATAGCCTTGGCTTTCGTAACATCGGTCATCCAGTCATACTTGCCAATACGATTACGGAACGCAGCTCTCATCTCTTCAAACATGGCCGTTGCCTCCGCCTTGTTACTCTCAGGAATTGCATGCTGAGTATAAGAATGGCTCAGCGAGGTGGCTAGACCGCTGCTCTGGTCTGTGACAGCGTTGCAAATATACTCGAAGAGTCCTTCCGAACCTTCATCGGTATTAATATCCAGTTCCTTTAACGGCAAATATTTGTAATCGCGGTTCAGGATGAAATATTTTGCCAGCAGTTTCAGGGAATCCAGATTATAAGTCATCAGATGATCCACCATGCTCATCTCGTCTTCATCAGCAGCAATGGCCGACAAGTCCATGTCCAGCGTTTTGCCAAGTGTGCCGATCCAGTCGGTACCGGCACTACGACGACGGGCAGTGTTTATCAGCATAACACCTTCATGAGGGTTGTAATGATAGGAGAGCATTTTTTCCTGTTTCTTGTGGGTCTTACTTTTGACGTAGGCCTGCCACTTATCACCTGCTTCTACTATGCTTATGGCTTCTTTATCGGGAATACCCATGCGTTCTACCTTTAAAGACGTCAGATTATATTCGCTAAGCATTTCTATGCCAGGATAGACCTTGCGCATGAGAACTTCCGGCAAAATGACAAACGGACAGGGATAACCCTGTTTCACAAATTCAGCCATCAACTGGAGCATAGCCTCTTTGGTTCCTGCCTCGTCTATCTGCTTAATCTTACTCATCAGAAGCGTAGAGTCGCTTTGCAAATCATCATGATCATATAAACTTAACAAGGTAAACGCAATCAAATTCTGCCCTTTAGCAGTTATCTCTGCAAGCGCCTTCGTAGCGTTTTGTTTTTGGGTTATTATGGCGCCAATTAAAAGATCACCGTCTTTCGTAGGTACAGGATTGTCCTTGAGCCACTGTCCCAACATGTACTGATAGAAGTTGTCGCCAGCATAAACACTGAGATCCATGTCTTTACTGAATACAGACGCTTCTTCAATATTCTTGTGGCTCGTAGATTCCGGGGGACCACTTGGATTGTCTGCATTGTCAATACACGACGTAAATGCCATAGCACCACATAAGGCCAACATCCATAAATAGTTTTTTTTCATAGTTTTTTGAGTTCTATTCATATTTATCATATTTGCTAATGTGGTGACAAAGATACAAATTTTTCTCGAATTAAAACATAGATATTCTGTTTTTTTACTAATATTACCTATTTTTTACTATAAATATTAGCAAAAAACATACCCACATAGCCTTCCAAATTTTACTACGAAGCCTTCTAGAATTTTCTACGAAGCCTTCCAGAAATATCCGGAAGGCTTCCTAAATTTTTCTGCGATGCGGCATAGAGATAGATGTATGATGTTAGAGGGAAGATGGATGAGGAAAAGTTTTAAAAGTGGAAACACTGGAGATAACAATGGTGGTGGCGGTGACGATGGCGAGCCGAACGAAAATTGTAAATTTGGGCCTACTTTCGGGTGGGCCCAGATTTTTTTTTGTTTTTTCTTTGTGGTTTGCACGCTTATTTGTACCTTTGCGCTCAAATTTAGAAAATGTATGAAATGAAGGTAAAAAATTTAGCTTTCGTAGTTGCTGCCATAGTGATGGCGGCTTGTAGTAGTAACAAGGTTCAGGGAGATGATACAGAGATTGGTGCTGCTCTGGTAGATTCGGTGGTCAAGCCGATTGAAGCTTCTGAGGTGTCGGAAGCACGGCCAAAGGCCAAGGAGTCCAGTATGTGGACTGAGAAGGCCGTTGAGAAGCAGATTCAAGCTTGTTTTGAGGATGTGAACAAAATGGCAGCCAGCGATGGTATTGACATCGGTCTGCTGGACAACAAGTACTGTTCGAAGGATTATCTGGAACTTAAAGGCAATTTGGAGAAAAAAATCCAGAAGGGTGAGGTGATGTTTGAGGGTGACCATGGTCACCACTGGACGGCAGGCATCGCTACACCGATATTTGTGGACTCGCTGAAGGCCGAGCTGATGTCGAAAGAGCAGGCTCAGGCTGAGGTGTGGCTGAAGGATAGTTGTGACAACAGGGGCTACATGGAACTCGAGCTGTATTTGGAGAACGGCGCCTGGAAGATACATAACTGGATTGATACTGACGTCTATCCGTTCGGCACGTTGTTCAACTGGATGCAGAACGTGTACGACGGCAATTACGACGACGAGGAGAACGTGGAGGAGGAATAAATAACGTACTGGAGTGACTGAACGTGACCGTAAGATACAGCCGCATCCACTCATAGCCATCATACCCGTGGTGGTACTGATAGGATTCCTGAGCGTGGCTATCATGCTGTTTGGCAGCGACTCGCTGACCGGTGGCAGCCAGATAGCCCTGCTGATGGGTATGGCGGTATGTGTGTGTCTGTCGATGGCCCTCTACAGAGTGCCTTGGGACGCGTTCGAACAGCAAATCAAGAAGACGCTGGGCGGTGTGAGTGCCACGCTGCTGATTCTGCTCTGCGTCGGTATGCTGTCTGGGTCATGGATGATTAGCGGCATTGTGCCGACGCTGATATACTATGGCGTGCAGATTATGTCGCCTCAGTTCTTCCTGGTGTCGTCGTGCGTCATCTGTGCCTTTATCTCGCTGCTGTCGGGTTCGTCGTGGACCACCATAGCCACCATTGGTGTGGCCTTGCTGGGTATTGGCCATGCGTTGGGCGTTTCGGAAGCTTGGGCGGCGGGTGCCATTATCTCGGGCGCGTATTTCGGCGATAAGATGTCGCCGCTGAGCGATACCACCATTCTGGCTTCGTCCGCAGCCGGTGTCGATTTGTTCACACATATCCGCTACATGGTGTTTACCACTGTCCCGACGTTCATCATTACCATCATCATCTTTCTGCTGGCAGGACTGGATGGCGACGTGGAGGCTGCGGCTCATGTCGAAGAATACACCGGCGGACTGTCGCACACGTTCAATATCTCGCTGTGGACGTTGGTGGTGCCCGTGCTGACGGGACTGATGATAGCCCGTAAGGTGCCGTCGCTGATAGTGCTGTTCTTATCGTCGCTCATGGCCGGTGTGCTTGCGCTGATATTGCAGCCGCACATTCTCTGTCAGGTAGCAGGCACGACGCAGGCTTCCGCTGAATCCCTGATTCGCGGACTGGCTGTTACGTTCTATGGCTCGACGGCCATTGACACTGGTAATGCCTCACTGAACGAGCTGGTTTCAACCAGCGGTATGGCAGGTATGCTGACCACCATCTGGCTGATACTCTGTGCCATGTGCTTCGGTGCCTCGCTCGTGGCCAGCGGCATGATAGACAGTATTACGGGTGTTATTATCCGTTGGGTGCGCAACCGTGTCAGCCTGGTTGGCTCGTCGGTCTTTACGGGCATCTTCCTGAATATTACCACGGGCGACCAGTATATCTCCATCGTGCTGAATGCCGATATGTATAAGAATGTGTTCAGCAAGCAGGGCTACGAGGCGCGATTGCTGAGTCGTACCACCGAGGATGCAGCCACCGTGACGTCGGTGCTGATACCGTGGAACACGTGCGGTATGACGCAATCGACTGTGCTGGGTGTGCCAACCTTGACGTATCTGCCTTTCTGTTTCTTCAATTACCTGAGTCCGCTGATGAGCATTCTTATCGCGGCTATCGGCTGGAAGATAAAAAGGAGTGACCCGCAGGCCACCCCTGATACTGATTAGCGAACACCGCCGCCTCCTCCGCCACCGGAGAAGCCGCCTCCTCCACCGCCCCACGACGAATGGCCGCCACGGCCCGAGGCACGTTGTTCACGATTTACCTTATTCATATAGGCACGCGTATAGCTGGAATGCAAGGCACTGTTGATAGTTGGCAGCGTCATGTCGTCGGCCATCTGTGCAGCCACGCGGTCCATATTGAAGAATTCGGGATTAATCTTCTTCATGTCCTTGATAACCTGGTCGGCAATACCGAAGAGGGTAGCGTAGATCATGTAGTCCTTCCATAGTGTTACCTCGTTGATACCGCGCTCGTCAAGCAGGGTAAACTCCTTGAGGAACTTGCGCAGACCAAACACCTGGCGCACCTCGTCCTGACGGTCCTTATAGCTGGACAGCGCAGTCTTGGTGTGCAGCGTGTTGATAAACGAATCGGTGACACTCTCGTTGCTGGTTTTCTTCATATACGACTTCAGTTCCTTGGGCTCCAACACAGCGTCGTCGCCGGCGGCAATCTTGAAAATGGTGTGCAGCTTGCGCAACAGCAGCGGTTGGTTGCTGGCATCTTGGAACTCGTTGATGACGAAACTGCTGACCATCTTGCCCTTCTTGTTCTGGACGGGCTTGATGCTGATGGCACGCAGGTCGATAAGCTTCAGGATGCAGGCCGAGAGCAGGTTGTTATAGTCTGTACCGAAATAGCGGTAGGCATTCAGAATGTCGTTGGCCTGCTGTAAGTTGCCGTTGAGGGGAATGTCGCGATACCACAGCAAATCTTTGTTGGCACGACGGCGGGCACGCCAGACATACCAAAGGTAGGCAACACCGCAGAGTATGGGCATCAGCCACATCACTAAGCCCACAAAGATGCCTAACATGGTTTCAAATGATGATAGCTCCTCGTCATCGTCGTCGCCTACATAGTCGCTACCCTCGAAGGCCAACTGCTGCTTGTGCTCGAAGGTGTCGTCCTCCTGGATGGTGGGTTCGAACATGCCTTTGGGAAATTTGACCATTACGTAGAGGGCACTACGGTCCTCAAAGGCCTCGGTACTCTCAATCACAATACTGTCGCCCTCGAACCAGAGCTCGCCTTGGAATCGGAAGCCCCAGATGCCGCAACTGTCGGGTGAAAAGCGAGTGCTGTCGGCAGCGACAATGGTCATGCGAACGTGGGCAGGTTTGGGCCTGACAGCCTCGTCAAGGAAGACGTGGCGGATGGCATCGGCGTCAGGGTAGTCATGTACCAGACTGGTAATCGTGTACGAGGTGGTGTACGTGCGGTGTCCCACATCACCCAAGCCCCAGCATAGTTCGTAGCCGTTGCGTTTCTCAATGATGCCGCACTTGCCGGTCTTCCACTGTCGGCTCTGGTCGATGTCCCAATCGTCAACGCAGGTGAATTCGCGCCCTGTCTCGTCCTTGACCCTCAGATTGCCGACAATGCTCTGACCCATGTTACCCAGGCCGATGTAGCACTCGGTCCCCTCGTTGTCGATGTCCATCAGACGTGTCTCCGTAATCTGCGCATCGCCATTGTGGCTCAGCACCACGCGGATGTTCAGGTCGTGCAGGAAGGGACGGGCTGTAGCACTTGTTGCTGTCAGCCAAAAGCCCATGGCTAACAGCCAAGAGGCAAATTTACTTCTTGAATGCTTCATCGAGGTTGGGGTAACTCTTCTTCTGTGCATCGTCAATCTTCAGATACTCCTTGACCGTGAAGTTCAGCGTCGAGGCAACAATGCTGGAAGGCCACTGGCGCACCATACGGTTCATCTTCGTAGCCGTATCGTTGTAGACCATGCGCGAGATGCGGACGTTCTCCTCGTACTGCTTCTGACCTTGCTGAGCCTCGATGTAGAGGTCGCTGGCTTTCAGTTCAGGATAGCGCTCAAAGACAACGTTCAACTTGCCCATCATCTGCGAGAGCAGGTCGCTCTGCTGGTTGATGGCTTCGGGCGTAGCACCTGCAGAGGACTTCTGTCCACCACGGGCCTCGACGGTCTTGATAATGGTGTCAGACTCGTGTTCGGCATACTTGGCTGCCGTCTTGGCCAATGCAATGACAGCATCGAAACGGGAGTTGAGCTGAACCTCAATCTGGCTCAGGGCGTTCTTACACATCTCATCGAGACTGACCAGCGAGCGCTGGGTGCTGATGAAATAACCAATGGCGATAACTGCCACGACGATAAGGATAACAAGTACTAACATAATAGTTTTTTTGATAAAAAATGGTTATTTGTTGGTACAAAGATACGAAACAATTTCGATTAATTCTTTAACTCTTAACAATCTTTAAACACTCGATAGTAAAGAATGTCGAAAATAATGTGTAATTTTGCCACTCAATTAACTATTCGTGAATTATGAGAAGACATTTGATAAGTATTGGAAGAACATCCTTTACGTTGGCGATGCTCCTTATGGCAGGCAGCATGCAAGCACAGGATCGGCTCTATGCCGACGAGTTTCCACTTGGTGACGTCACATTGTTGGACGGTCCGTTGAAGAAGGCACGCGACCTGAATATACAAGTGCTGTTGAAGTACGACAACGACCGACTGCTGGCACCCTTCCTGAAGGAAGCCGGACTGACGCCGAAGGGTGAGTTGTATCCGAACTGGGCAGGACTGGACGGTCACGTGGGTGGCCACTATCTGACGGCGCTGGCCATGAATGCTGCTACGGGCTCGGAGGCCTGCCGTGAGCGCATGGAGTACTGGATTAGCGAGTTGCAGCGTTGCGCCGATGCCAATGCTAAAAACCATCCGGAGTGGGGTAAGGGCTATGTTGGCGGTGTGCCCGGCTCAGACCGTATCTGGTCGAACTACAAGAAGGGTAATTTTGGTCCCTATAGCGGTGCCTGGGTGCCTTACTATAATCTGCATAAGATGTATGCCGGACTGCGCGACTGCTGGGTGTACTGCGGTAACGAGCAGGCCAAGAAGCTGTTCTTGGACTTCTGCGACTGGGCTATCGACCTGACCAGCGGACTGACCGACGAACAGGTGGAGCGCACACTACATACTGAGCATGGCGGCATGAACGAGGTGCTGGCCGATGCCTATGCCATCACGGGCGACAAGAAGTACTTGGATGTTGCCAAGCGTTTCTCGCACAAAAGATTGCTGTTGCCATTGGAACAGCGTCAGGACTGTTTGGACAACATGCATGCCAACACGCAGGTGCCTAAGGTGGTCGGTTTCGAGCGCATCAGCGAACTGTCAGGCGACGAGGCTTACCACAATGCAGCATCGTTCTTCTGGGACATCGTGACTGGCGAACGCACATTGGCCTTTGGTGGTAATTCGCGTCGTGAGCATTTCCCCAGCAAGGAGGCCTGTAAGGACTTCGTAGAGGATATCGACGGTCCTGAGACGTGTAACACAAACAACATGCTGAAGCTGTCGGAAGAGTTACACCGCCGTAATCCTGAGGCCCGTTATGCCGACTTCTACGAGTTGGCTACATTTAATCATATTTTGTCGAGCCAACATCCGGAACATGGTGGATATGTGTACTTTACGTCGGCCCGTCCACGTCACTACCGTAACTATTCAGCTCCTAACGAAGCGATGTGGTGCTGCGTTGGTACGGGTATGGAGAACCACGGCAAGTACGGTCAGTTTGTCTATACCAAGATACAGGACAACCTGTTTGTCAACCTGTTTGTCGCTACCCAGCTGAACTGGAAAGAGCGTGGCATCGTGGTGCGCCAAGAGACGCAGTTCCCGTATGCCGAGACGAGCCGTATCAGCATTGCTGAAGGCAAGGGACAATTTACACTGCAGGTACGCTATCCCGCATGGGTGAAGCCTGGTGAGTTTGCGCTAAAGGTAAACGGTCAGCCCGTCAGCATCGTCACTGGTCCGTCCAGTTATGTGGCCATCAGCCGTAAGTGGAAGAAGGGCGACGTGGTGGACATCACGTTCCCGATGCACAACAGCGTGAAGTATCTGCCTAACCTGCCACAGTATATTGCCTTGATGCATGGTCCTATTATGCTGGCTATGAAGACTGGTACTGAGGATTTGGTCCGTCTGATTGCCGACGATAGTCGTTTCGG
The DNA here is from genome assembly GCA_946188165.1 of uncultured Prevotella sp. Classification (GTDB taxonomy): domain Bacteria; phylum Bacteroidota; class Bacteroidia; order Bacteroidales; family Bacteroidaceae; genus Prevotella. The sequence continues at coordinate 45,946 of CAMHTW010000008.1, read as the reverse complement.
ACAGTTGGCCGTTGGCAAGAAGCTGCCCGTTGACCAGGCACCTATCCTTATTAATAATAATCTGGAGGATATTGCCAACCAGTTGCACCCTATTGCCGGTAAGCCGCTGCACTTTACGCTGACAACGCGTATGGAGAACGAAATCCGCAATGAACTGATGCCTTTCTTTGAGTTGCACGATAGTCGCTATATGATGTACTGGCTGGCACTCTCGGAGAATAGCTATAAGGGTTATCTCGATAACTTGGCTAAACGAGAGCAGGAGCGTCAGGCCCTTGAAGACCGCACTGTTGATAAGGTGCAGCCCGGTGAGCAGCAGCCTGAGTCAGACCACTTTATGGAGACCGACCGTTCGAATGTGGGCAACACCAATGATGTGTTCTATCGTGATGCCAGCGACGGTCACTATTTCAGCTATCTGTTGCAGACGGGCGGACAGACTGAGCTGAGCTTGCGCCTGAAGTATTGGGGCGTTGGCGAGTGGAAGAGTCATGAGTTCGATATCCTTGTCGACGATGTCGTTGTGACGTCGGTGAACAATACGGGCAAGTATCGCATCTCGGAATTCAAGTACGAGACATATCCTATACCCGCTGAGTTGCTGAAAGGCAAGAAGCAGGTTTGTGTAAAATTCCAGGCTAAGCCACGCAAGCAGATTGGGGAAATCTACGAGGTCAGACTCGTCAAGAACTAATTGTCTAATTGTCAGTTAACCGCAGATTACGCAGATTTCCACAGATAAAGGCGCACATCGTTATTGCATAACAATCTGTATAATCTGTATAATCTGCGGTTAATTTATTTATTCAAAACATCTTTCAGGAATCGTGGCGTGTAGCCTTTCTTGGATTTTGCTACTTCTTCGGGCGTGCCGGTGGTAAGGATAGTACCTCCGGCACTTCCTCCTTCTGGTCCCATGTCGATGATGTGGTCAGCCAGGCGGATGACGTCGAGATTGTGCTCGATGATGATGACGGTATTGCCACGATCTACCAGTCTTTGCAGCACATCCATCAAAATGCGGATGTCCTCGAAGTGCAGACCCGTGGTAGGCTCATCCAGAATATACAGCGTCTTACCCGTATCCTTCTTCGATAGTTCGGTAGCCAGTTTGACACGCTGGCTCTCGCCGCCGCTAAGCGTGGTAGAGGGCTGTCCTAACTTGATGTAGCCAAGACCGACGTCCTGTATGGTCTTAATCTTGCGCAGGATGTCGGGTACGTTCTCGAAGAACTCGCAGGCCTGATTGATGGTCATGTCCAGCACGTCGGCAATCGACTTGCCCTTGAAGCGCACCTCTAAGGTCTCACGGTTATAGCGCTTGCCGTGACACTCCTCACAGGGTACCTGAATGTCGGGCAGGAAGTTCATTTCGATGGTCTTATAGCCATTGCCACCACATGTCTCGCAGCGTCCGCCCTTCACGTTGAACGAGAAGCGACCGGGCTTGTAGCCTCGAATCTGTGCTTCAGGCAGGTTGACAAACAGACTTCGGATGTCAGAGAAGACACCCGTATAGGTGGCTGGATTAGAGCGCGGTGTGCGGCCAATGGGACTCTGGTCAACGTTGACCACCTTGTCAATATATTCCAGCCCCTCGATGCTCTGGTAGGGCATGGGCTGTTGCAGCGAATGGTAGAAATGCTTCGATAGGATGGGGTAGAGCGTCTCGTTGACCAGCGTCGACTTGCCCGAACCCGATACACCTGTGACGACGATGAGTTTGCCCAATGGGAATGTCGCCGTTACCTCCTTCAGGTTGTTGCCTGTGCAGCCCTTGAGCACCAAATCGTGGCCGTTGCCTGTGCGACGCTTCTCGGGCATGGCAATGCGCATGGTTCCGTTCAGGTATTGTGCCGTAATGGTGTCCGTCTTCAGCATCTCGTCGATGGTGCCTTGGAACACCACCTCGCCACCCTTACGGCCTGCACGTGGACCGATATCGACGATATAGTCTGACTGGCGCATCATGTCTTCGTCGTGCTCTACGACAATCACGGTGTTGCCTAAGTCGCGCAACTCCTTTAATGACTTGATAAGGCGTTCGTTGTCGCGCTGGTGCAGACCAATCGACGGCTCGTCAAGAATATAGAGCACGTTGACCAGTTGTGAACCAATCTGTGTAGCCAGACGGATGCGCTGGCTTTCTCCGCCCGACAATGATGCCGACTGGCGGTTCAGGGCCAGATAGTCCAGTCCTACCTCCAGCAGGAAGTCCAGTCGTGTCCGTATCTCTTTCAGAATCTCTGCAGCAATCTGTTGCTGTTGGTGGTCCAAATGTGGTTCACAGGTGTTTAGCCATTCCCTCAACTCGCCTAAATCCATATTGGCCAACTCGGCAATGTTCTTGTCCCAGACCTTATACGACAGGGCCTCGCGGTTCAAACGCTGTCCGTGACACTCAGGACATTGGCATTCAGCCAAGAATTGGTCGGCCCATTTGGCACCTGCCGACGTATCGTCGTTCTCCATCACAGAGCGCAGATACTTGATGACACCGTCGTAATCCACGAAATAGTCGCTCGATGTATGTACCAGTTCCTTGTCAATGCGTACACTATCCAGCGAACCGTAGAGTATCTCGTTCATACACTCGTCGGGAATGTCGGCAATAGGTGTTTTCAGGTCGCACTCATACTTGTGCAGGATGGCATCAATCTGCCAGAATATCATCTGGTTCTTGTATTTTCCCAGTGGCACAATACCGCCTTCGTGAATGTTCTTCTTGGTGTCTGGTATGACTTTGGCCATATCAATTTCGTTGATATAACCCAAGCCCTTACAACGTGGACAAGCGCCTTGTGGAGAGTTGAATGAAAATGTGTTAGGCGCTGGATCACTGTAAGATATACCTGTGGTAGGACACATCAGTCGTTTGGAGAAATGCTTGACTTCCCCCGTGTCATAGTCCATAATCATGATGAGACCTTCGCCCTGTTTCATAGCTGTCTGGATGGTCTTCTTCAGACGTTCATCGGCACCCTTTACAGCTATGCGGTCAATGACCACTTCGATGTCGTGGGTCTTATAACGGTCCACCTTCATGCCTTGCTTAATCTCCTGCACCTCGCCATCGACACGAATATGCAGGTAGCCTTTCTTGCGCATCGATTCGAACAGTTCACGATAGTGACCCTTACGACCATGTACCAGTGGTGCCAGAATCAGAATCTTGCGTCCGGCATAGTTGTCTTGGATCATGTTGATGACCTTCTCCTCGGTGTATTTCACCATTGGTTCGCCCGTCTCATAGCTATAAGCTTTGCCGGCACGGGCAAACAGCAGACGCATATAGTCGTAAATCTCGGTAGTCGTACCTACTGTAGAACGCGGATTCTTGTTGGTTGTCTTTTGTTCGATGCTGATAACAGGCGACAGACCTGTAATCTTATCGACATCAGGACGTTCCATGCCCCCTAAGAAGTTGCGGGCGTAAGCCGAGAAGGTCTCGATATAGCGACGCTGACCCTCGGCAAAGATGGTGTCGAAGGCCAGACTCGACTTACCCGAACCACTCAGTCCCGTCAGCACAGTCAAGGAGTGGCGGGGTATCTCGACATCAATATTCTTCAGGTTGTGAACCCGTGCGCCGTAGATGTTAATCTTGCTGTCGTTGCTCATGGGTTGGATGTTGCTGTCGAGGTTACTTTATTATAGTTGCGAATCAGGGTGACGTCGCGACGGATATTATACTCCTTGCCGTCGGCACCGCGGGCTTTGACCAGTACGAAGTAAACACCGTCCTTGCAGGGCGAACCGTTGTACGTACCGTCCCAACCCTTAGAGATGTCCGTCCAGTCGAAGAGCTTCTGTCCCCAACGATTGAAGATGTAGCCGTGGAACTCGACAATGCTCTTGTATTTACCGCTGGCTTCAGGATGGCATGCCCCTTTTGCACCATAGATATCATTGCGTCCGTCATTATTGGGCGAGAAGGCATTGGGCATTTCAAGATGACTCTCGGTAATCGTTACTTTGATAGATGCAGAATCCACCAGCTCGTTATTGAGACGCACATAGAGCGTCGCTACGGTCAGACCAGACTCGGTAAAGGTAAATTCGGGATTCTCCTCGTAGCGTGTGATCTCGCTGTTGCTGCTTTCTGCACCAGAGTGACGGAAACGCCATTCAAGCGTCGAACCGGCTTCAAGGTCCGATGCATTGGCCATGAAGCGCACCAGTAGCGGGGCATCGCCTTCCAAGCTGCCTGCCGAACCGCCTCCTGCACCCGACTCATCACCTGCATAAACGGTTATTTCCTCACCAGTACTATTGGTATAGGTTGCCGAAGGATTGATGGTGGCCCATGTACTTACAGGGAGCCATCCAAAGAGAAATATTGCTGTAAAAATGCCTTTTTTCATCTTAAGAAATAAATATTTGTGCAAAATTAGCGAAAAAAGTCGGACTTCCGCATCTTTTTTTGTAATTTTGCAACGAAAAATTGAAAATAAACAGTTTTTATGATACAAACATTGAGAATTTTCATGCTTTTGGTGCTTTTCTGCTTCACGGCAGAGACAGCCTTGGCACAGGTGCAAACCTATAAGGAAATGCATAAGGTAAAGCGTAAGGAAACCATATTTGGCATTGCTCGTGAGAATGGTCTTACCATTCAGGAGCTGATTGAAGCCAACCCGGAAATGAATTCGCCTGGTTACGAACTGAAGAAGGGCGACTTCATCAAGATTCCCTTTCCTTCTCACGACCCAAATGCAAAACAGGAGTCTACGACTCAGGAAATCGCGATGCCTACCAAGCCTCAGGTTGTGGAGACCGATATGCGTCAGCGCGAGATTCGTGTTGGTATCATGTTGCCATTGCATAACATCAATGGCGATGGCAAACGCATGGTGGAGTACTATCGTGGCATACTGATGGCTTGCGACAGTCTGCGTGCCAATGGTATTTCGACCGATGTCCGTGCGTGGAATGTGGCAGAAGACACGGATATCAACGAGATACTGCAAGACCCGCATGCTGCCGACCGAGACCTGATTATCGGTCCGCTATACACCAAGCAGGTTAAGGCATTGGGCGATTTTGCCCGTCAGCACAACATCCGCGTGATGATTCCGTTCAGTATCAATTCGCCAGAGGTGTTTACTAATGCCCAGCTGTTCCAGGTATATCAGAACGGCAATGTGTTGAATGACGGCTACGTCGCTCGTTTCTACGAACGTTACAAGAACTATCATACTGTTATCATCGACTGTAACGATACTACCAGCACAAAGGGTGGCTTTACCTCGGCTTTGCGTCGCAAACTGGAAATGGAAGGCAAGAAGTACAGCATTACCAATCTGCGTTCTAGCGAATCAATGTTCCAGAAGTCGTTCTCGACTACCGAGCCTAACGTCGTCGTGCTGAACACCAGTCGTTCACAGGAGTTGAACGTCGCTTTTGCCAAGCTCAACGGCATGACGATGACGCGCTCCCAGATACAGGTCGCCGTGTTTGGCTATCCTGAATGGCTCATGTATACCAGCCGACACCTGGATAACTTCTATAAGTACGACGTCTGCATACCCTCTACTTATTATATGAATCCTGTGGCGTCGAGTACGGCTCGTTTCAAGCAGAAATACCGCTGGAACTTCCATCAGGATATGCAGAACTATCATCAGCGCTATGCCGTGACAGGTTTCGACCACGCCTATTTCTTTATCAAGGGCTTGCACATGTATGGCCATAATTTTACAGGTGCTTCAGGCATGGTGGGCTATACGCCGTATCAGACGCCATTGCACTTTGAACGTCTGAGTGGTGGAGGTTTGCAGAACCGTGCACGTCTGTTTGTGCACTATACCAAGGACCAGCGTATAGAAACTATCAATTATTAAAGTGACAAGAGAAAAAGTGAAGAGTGATAAATTTACTGCCGTCAATGGGATGAGAAAGGTTGTCTTGAGTTTACTTCTCATTTTCTCATTTTCTCATTTTCTCATGACTCCTGTAAGGGCGCAGATCGGCGACTATCGCACTGACTTTGCCGTAGGTGTGAACGGTGGCTACATGTTGAGTAATGTGGGCTTTATGCCTGAAGTGCCACAGAATATGTTAGGTGGCCTGACAGGCGGTTTGACGGTACGCTATACCTGCGAGAAGTACTTCAAGAGCATTTGTGCCATCGTGGCCGAGGTAAATCTGGCTCAGACAGGATGGAAGGAAGATATCAAAGATGCCGACCGCCAGCCCGTTTACTATGCGGACGATACCCAGAAACTCAATCCACTGTTCTATGAGCGCAAGATGACCTATCTGCAGATTCCCCTGATGGCCCGTATGGGGTGGGGACGTGAACGTAAGGGCTTCCAGTTCTTTTTCCAGGTAGGTCCGCAGATTGGTATGTTCCTGAGTGAGTCGACGTCAACAAATGTGGTACCGGGGAAGGAAACACTCAACAAGCGTTCCTCGTCTGTTGTAGCTCAGGATACGATGGCTGTTGAGAAGAAGTTCGATTACGGTATCGCTGGTGGTATAGGTTTGGAGTTCTCGAACCGTAAGTTAGGACATTTCATGATAGAGGGGCGTTACTACTATGGTTTGGGCAATATCTACGGCAATTCGAAGAGTGACTATTTCGGACGAAGCAACTTTGGACAAATCGTCATCAAGGCCACCTACCTCTTCGATTTGGTGCGTACAAAGAATGACAAAATCAAGTAAAATCAATAATAATTAAAAATTTAGTACTATGTTTGAAGGACAGCCGAAAGGACTATTCGCGTTGGCATTGGCCAACACTGGCGAGCGCTTTGGTTACTACACCATGCTGGCCGTATTTGCTTTGTTCCTGAGAGCCAACTATGGATTGTCGCCCGCTATGGCAGGCACTATCTACAGCGCGTTTCTCATGTTAGTGTATTTCTTCCCGCTCATCGGTGGTATGATGGCCGATAAGTTCGGCTTCGGTAAGATGGTTACCACGGGTATCATCATCATGTTTGCCGGCTATCTGCTGTTGTCAGTTCCCCTGGGAGGTGACAGCGTGGCTCTGGTTGTGATGCTGGCAGCCCTGCTGCTCATCGGTTTTGGTACCGGCCTGTTTAAAGGCAACCTGCAGGTGATGGTGGGCGACCTCTATAACGACGCTCAGTATAAGGACAAGCGCGATGCAGGCTTCTCTATTTTCTACATGGCTATCAACATCGGTGCACTGTTTGCACCTACTGCCGCCATTAAGATTAAGGAGTATGCCGAGACGTCGTTAGGCTACAGTTCCAACGACGCTTATCACTTCTCGTTTGCTGTGGCTTGTGCCTCGTTGATACTGTCTATCGCTATCTATTACCTCTTCCGTAGCACGTTCCGTCATACGGAGGGTGGTACGAAGAAGGATGCCAAGGCTGCTGATGCTGCTCCTGTCGAAGAACTGTCAAAGGAAGAAACCAAGCAGCGCATCGTGGCCCTCTGTCTCGTATTTGCCGTGGTTATCTTCTTCTGGATGGCTTTCCATCAGAACGGTCTGTCGCTGACCTACTTTGCCGACGAGTTTACCGCACAGTCTGCCGAGGGTTTGCAGGCCATGTGCTTTAACGTCTGGAACCTTGTCGCTGTCATCTTCATCGTCTATGCCCTGTTCTCGCTGTTCCAGTCGAAGACTGCTAAGGCAAAAGGTATCTCTGCAGCCGTCATCGTTGCAGCCCTGGCTTTCCTCTGTCTGTCGTACGATGCTGATGGCAGCATTACGGTTTCTGCACCTATCTTCCAGCAGTTCAACCCGTTCTATGTAGTCGCCCTGACACCGGTGTCGATGGCCATCTTCGGTTCGCTGGCTGCCAAGGGTAAGGAACCCTCTGCACCACGAAAGATAGCCTACGGTATGATTGTGGCTGCTATCGCCTATGCCTTGATGGCATTCGGTTCGTTCGGTCTGCCCATGCCTCAGACGGAAATTGGTGCCGATGGTAATCCTGTTGCCGTTCATGTAGCTGACGTCACGCCCAACCTGCTCATCATGGTTTATCTGGTGCTGACCTTCGGCGAGCTGTTGCTGTCGCCCATGGGTATCTCGTTTGTGTCAAAGGTGGCTCCTCCTAAGTATAAGGGTATGATGATGGGTGGCTGGTTTGTGGCTACCGCTATTGGTAACCAGCTCGTTGTTGTTGGCGGTCTGCTTTGGGGCGCTGTTCCCCTCTGGGTATGCTGGAGCGTATTCTTGGGCGTCTGTCTCGTAGCTGCCGTCTTCATGTTCGCCATGATGAAGCGCTTGGAGAAAGTGTGTTAAAGATGAGCGATTAAGATAATGAGAGAATGAGAAATTGTGGTCTGCGTTTATTCTTGACGTTTGTCTTCATTTCTCACTCTCTCATCTTTTCATTCTCTCAATCTCTAACACTCGTCGAGCTGAATTGCGAGAATCTCTTTGATTGCTATCACGATTCATTGAAGCAGGACACCGAATGGTTGCCTGCTTCAGTTCGTAAATGGACGCCTAGCCGCTATTGGCGCAAGGTGAACAGCATCGGACAGGAGATTATCTCGTGTTTACAATCGTCGCTACCCGACCTCGTGGCTCTGGTCGAAGTGGAGAACGATTCCGTGCTACGCGACTTGACGCGCCGCTCGTTGTTGCGTAATGCGGGCTATGAGTATCTGATGACGTCATCGCCCGATGTGCGTGGCATTGATGTCGCCTTACTCTATCAGCCCTTTTCGTTCCGTCCCGTCTGCTACGACTACCTCGACGTCACACCACTTGAAGGCATGCGCCCCACGCGCGACATTCTATATGTACAGGGCGAAACTGTAAACCGCGACACCCTTCATGTATTTGTTGTCCATGCACCCAGCCGTTTTGGTGGCGAGAAGGCTACGCGCCCCAATCGCCGCATTGTCATGGAACGTTTGATAAGTGTCATTCAGCTATTGCCACCTGATGCCAAAGTCATTGTTGCTGGCGACTTCAACGACTATGCCGACAGTCCTTCCCTACAATTTCTGGAAGCGAACGGCCTCCATAATGTCACGCAAGAGGCGAGGGGAGAGCATGGCGCCCAAGGCACCTATCGCTACGAAGGCCGTTGGCAGAGCATCGACCATATCCTCGTTAGTCCTAATCTGCGCGATTCCGTCACACAGACCTACATCAACGATGCCCCCTTCCTCCTTGAAGAAGACAAAAAGTACGGAGGCGTCAAACCCTTCCGCACCTATAATGGCTACCGCTACCAGCGCGGCTTCAGTGACCATCTGCCCCTCGTCGTCCGCTTCCGGTTCTGATATATTTATAAGTACTGAAAGTCAGTATCAGCAATCAATTCCGCTAACCTGTTATCTCTGGTAGTAAAACATTGTATCTCTGGTAGCAAATCATTGTTTCTCTGGTAGCAAATCATTGTTTCTCTATGCGAGAAACGGCCTTTCTCTCATCAAGGATATCGCTCGTGCCCCTTGAGCGATAAGCAAGTGAGCCTTCCGCTTATCGCTCGTCAGCCGCTTGGATATCGCACGTTTAGTAGAGCATAGAAAGTGGATCACGAGTCCCCATGATCCCATTGATTTCCCCTACACCCTACACTCTGATAGGCTGAAACGCCGTTGTACAAAGGGCTCACGATGAGTGTAGGGTGCTCTTGACACTACACTCACCCCTCACTGACCCTCCACTCAAGGTATCACTACCATCGTCAATAGACATTAATATTTGCAATCGCTACTATTAATGCAAACTATCAGTCCGACGGGCACGGACTGCCAGTTCGCAGCCTACGGAATCAGAGTTTGCAGCCTACGGAAAAATAGCAGGCTTTGCTTTCCCTATCCGCTAGCTTTCTTTCAGTATTTTACTATGTCCATAATGACGTCTGAGTGTAGGGTGAGGTAAGGGTGAGTGTAGGGTTAAGGGTTCCCTACACTGGCCTCAATCCCTTTATACATCGGCATTCCCAACGATTTGAGTGTAGGGTGGCTGGTATTGCAAAGAATAATACAAAAATCGAAGATTCCAACTATTTCCAGAACTTTTTTACTTCGGTGGATATTATTCCGAAAGAATTGTATACCTTTGCATGAGTATATTCGAAGAATAAAGATGGATGCAGAAATTTGGAAACCGACGGTACATAGCATGAAGCGACGTAGCAGTGTGCACGACTATAGCCGATGCGGGTATTATCATATCACCATTAGTGTGGCACCAACGCTACAACAGCCCTTTGGAAGAATGGCGGGACGGTTAGGTAGTCCTGACGGAACTGACGATGCCCCACATGTGGAACTATCGGCCATCGGACGGATGGTGGAAGAGGAACTGCGTGAAAGTATTAAGCGGTACTATCCAATGCTGGAGGTGCAGGATTATGTCATCATGCCGGAGCATCTGCATTTCTTATTGGTGGCTCATAGGGATGTGGTGTCGCAAAATGGAAAGCCCACGCATTTGGGGCATGTTATTGCTGGGTTCAAGTTGGGATGTAACAAGCGCTATTGGGCGATGGCGGGGAGGATAAGCCTTGATGCAAAAGGCCTGGCGGCAGAAGAGGGAGACCTGGCGACGGAATCGCCAGGCACAGTAGGAGAGACAGCAGGTACAGTAAGAGAGGCGGCAGGAACGGTGGGAAAGACGGCAAGAACGACAGGGCAGACGGTAGGAAGTGTGCTTGGCGATTCGGTCGCCAAGAGTCAATTGCCACCACTATTCGATGCAGGATACTGCGATGTCATGCCTATCGATGAAGCGCAGCTGGCGACGCAGCGCGCCTATATTCGCTCGAATCCGCGCAGTCGTCTGCTGAGGATGACATATCGGACGATGCTTCATCCTCAGCGGCATACGGTAGATACGGCTGTTACAATTAATGCATTGCGAGGTTACCTTGAGCGTGAATGTCCTATGCAATTGACGACAGAGGGTTTTGCCTCGATTGAGAAGCGGCTGAAACAAGTGAACGGACGTATCACATGCGATAGCTATGGCTCGATAGAATTGCTGAAGCATCGGCTACTGCCTGTGGTGTGTCATCGGAAGGATAGCGCTTGGTTTGCAAAGCAGAAAGACTGTTGTCTGAAAGAAGCAGCATCAGGTGCTGTATTGGTTTCTGCCCGTATTGCCAAGGGCGAACAGGACATTTTGGATAGTGCTCTCCGTTCAGGCTATCCTGTTGTCCGCATTGTAGACAACGGATTCCCAGAGATTTATCATCCGTCAGCCGACCTTATGGACGATTGTGCCGTTAGTCTGTTGTTACTGCTGACTCCATGGAACTATCAGTTCAGGGCTCATGATGAGCATGTGAGCGTACCATTTTGCAAGACCATGAACTGTGTGGTACAAGCTGTTTGTCGGATGAAGGATGATTGGTGGAAAGAAGTAAGATGATAAATAACCTGAAAAATAACGAGCCGTAATCTCATTGGGTGTGAGATTACGGCTCGTTAGCCTTGAGATAACGGCTCGTTAACAATGAGCCGTCAGGACGATTACTTGATGTTAGGCTCTTCAAGTCCGATGCCCTTCTTCTTGTCCACGACTTTCAGTACCAAACCGAGGACGAGGGCTGCTACGCCTAAGCAGGCCAGCATGACCAGTGGTGCGGTATAGTCCAGTTCCGTGGCACTGGCTCCTTCGGGGTTGGTGGCATCGAGCACCTTACCAATAAGCAGGGGGAACAGCCAGAGACCAATGTTCTGAATCCAGAAGATGAGGGCATAGGCAGAACCGATGACCTTGGCATCGACCAGTTTGGGTACAGAAGGCCACAGGGAGGCTGGAACCAGCGAGAACGAGGCTCCCAAGACCAGAATGGTGGCATAGGCTACGATGATACCGCCTACGGCACTGCCCTTAAACATGGGCAGGATGAAGGCGAACGTGAGGTGACAGCCTATGAGCAGCAGCGAACCCAAGATGAGCATGGATACGGCCTTGCCGTGGTTGTCGAGATAGTTGCCAAGTATGGGCGTGATAAGCACAGCCAGCAGGGGGAATACGGCAAAGATGCTCTCTGCTGTCTGCCGCATGAAGCCCATATAGCAATAGGTGATGAGGGCGAGGATAGAAACACCTAACAGCGCGTATTTCATGCTTGCCTTCTTCTGGAAGTTAGAGGCGAAACCTGCTGCTGCCACCAAGAGCATGATGACATACTGGACGATGGTCACTGAGGGACTGGACCAGAAGGAGTCTGCCCCTGGCTCGGTCAGGGTGAGGTTGCACTGCAGCATGTTGACGGCATATTTCTGGAAGGGGAAGATGGCCGAATAATAGAGCACGCACAGCAGGGCTACGAGCCAGAAACCGCTGTCGCTCAGAATCTTGCCGATATCCGATACCTTGAAGGGGTCGTCCTTCTCTTCAGCTTCACCAGTCTGAGCATCGAGCTTCTTGTCCATGAAGAAATAGACAATGGTCATCATGAGGGCGATACACATCAGAACAACACCAAAGGCGACGCTACGGCTGACGCTGACCTCGCCACCTAACTTGGCAAAGAAGGGCGAGAAAATCATACAGGTGGCAACACCCAGACGGGCCAGAGCCATCTCAGAACCCATGGCCAACGCCATCTCACGGCCCTTGAACCACTTCACAATACCACGGCTGACGGTAATACCTGCCATCTCGCAGCCACAACCGAAAATCATGAAGCCGCAGGCAGCAAACTTGGCTGAGGCAGGCATGCCGGCATAGAAGGGCGACACGCCCAGTTCATCGAAGATGGGGATGTAGTTCAGGTTGTCGTTAAACCATGTCTCGAGTCCGCTTCCCATGAAACTCTCGCTGACAGCATACCACTTGATGACGGCACCAACGAGCATGACGGCTGCAGAGAGGACGGCGGTGAAGCGCACGCCCATCTTGTCGAGGATGATACCTGCGAAGATGAGGAAGAATACAAATACGTTGAGGAACACCTCAGAACCCTGCATCGTGCCGAAGGCAGTAGAGTCCCAGCCACGGGTCTCCTGCATCAGGTCCTTGATGGGTGAAAGGATGTCCATGAAGATGTAGCTGCAGAACATGGCCATGGCCAAGAGCAGCAGGGCAGTCCAACGCATGCCAGCGCTGTCACGTAAAGTCTTTTGAATTTGTTCAGTCATATTTGTTTAATATTAAAGACAACTTGAACAACTTTGAAAACTATAGGAAACAATTATGTTGTCCTTGTTGTCTTAGTTGTTTTTTATTACTTCAACCATCTATCGAGCCAGTCGAAGAAGGTACGTTGCCAGAGAATACCGTTCTGGGGTTTCAGCACCCAGTGGTTCTCGTCTGGGAAGATGAGCAGCTCAGCAGGAATGCCGCGCAGACGGGCAGCATTGAAGGCGCCCATGCCCTGATTGTAAACAATGCGGTAGTCCTTTTCGCCGTGGATGCAGAGGATGGGCGTGTCCCACTTATCTACAAACTTATGGGGCGAATTCTCGTAGGTCTTGCTGGCACGTGCGCTACGGTTCTTGTTCCAATAGGCATCGTCGTACTCCCAGTTTGAGAAGAATACCTCTTCAGTATCGGTGTACATCGACTCCAGATTGAAGGCACCATCGTGCGAGATGAAAGCCTTGAAACGCTTGTTGTGATGACCAGCCAGATAGTAAACGCTGAAACCGCCAAACGAAGCACCGACAGCACCTAAGCGATTACGGTCAACGAAGGGCAGCGAGTCTGCTGCGAAGTCGATAGCCGACAGATAGTCGTCCATGCACTGACCCGTCCAGTCGCCAGATATCTGTTCTTTCCATTCCTGTCCGAAGCCTGGCAGACCATGGCGGTTAGGTGCTACAACGACATAGCCGTTGGCTGCCATTATCTGGAAATTCCAGCGGTAGCTCCAGAACTGCGAGACAGGCGACTGGGGTCCACCTTCGCAGAAGAGCAGGGTGGGGTACTTCTTGCCCTCTTCGTAGTTGGCAGGCAGCATGACCCATACCAGCTCCTTCTTGCCGTCGGTGGTAGGCACCCAATACTGCTGCATCTTGCCAAAAGTCAATTGGTCAAGGATGTGCTTGTTCTCAAAGGATATCTGATTGATTTTTGTAGCCTGCTTTTTGACAGGAGGCGTGACCATGTAGATGTCCGTAGGAGTGCTGAGGCTCTGACGGGTAGCCAGAATCTGCTGACCGTTATTTGCCATCTGAATTGAGGTCCAGTCATCCCATGTCTCGGTCATTTGGTAGACCTCGCGTTTCTGGCTGACCATGTACATGTTGTTGCAACCATGCCATACGCTGAGGAAATAGAACAGCGGATCGGTGGTCTTGACCTTGGCAGGTTTCTTGCCTTTGGCTGTAGGTTGTGGTGCCCAGCAGAATGCCTCGACATCGCTTTTCCAGTTCAGATACCATTTAGAACCGTTGGCCAACGAATAGACACACAGACGGTTGAGGTCGGCCTCATAGCCATCGCGAGCCATCGACTGCCAGGCGATATACTGTCCGTCGGGCGAGAATTGCGGGTTCTGGTCGTAGCCAGGATTCTCGTTGGCAGTATTCTTGTTGACAGCCTGATTGGCCTTTGTCTTTGAGGGGTCGCTCTGAGGTGCCACATAGCCCTCAGACTTACAGAGATTCTTGGTCTCGCGCGTACTTATATTATATAAATAGATGTCAGAGTCGGTAGAAGTGGCATAATCAGTACCCTTCTTCTTACGACAGGTGTAGGCAATGGTCTTGGAATCAGGACTCCATGCCAACTGCTCAATACCACCGAAGGGCTCCATGGGGCATTCGTAGGGTTCGCCCTCAAGGATGTCTATGCAGTCGGTGGCGATGGTCAAACCATCGCCCACAGTAGCTAAGAACGGGTGTTGGATGGATTCCACGTAGTGGTCCCAATGGCGATACATCAGGTCGGTAACACGACGACCGGTAGCCTTGGGCAGGTCGTCTGGATTCTTCTTGATAATCTCGTTGAAGTCGATACTCTTGATAATGATGACCTTCGTGCGGTCTGGTGAGAACTTAAAGCCCTCAACCTTGCCATCGGTCTTCGAGAGTTGCTTGCGCTCGCTGCCGTCAGCCTTCATGCTCCAAATTTCACCGCCAGTGATAAAGGCGATGGTCTCGTTGTCGAGCCATGTAGGGTCGGTCTCGCTTTTCCCAGCTGCTGAACCACTGGACGCACTTAATTGGCGCTGTTCGCTGCCATCGGCATTCATCACGCAAATGACTTGGCGGCTCTTGTTGGCTTTCACGCTGTAATAGCCAACCTGATACACCACCTTCTGACCGTCAGGTGATGCCTCCACACCACCGATGCGTCCCATAGCCCATAAGGCCTCAGGTGTCATCATACGGCTTTTCAGCTTGATATTCTGTTTACCTATCACGTTGTTGTCTTCTGCATTTGCATTGCCCAGCACCATCAGTGCCAGCATAGCGATGGTTAGTATTCTTTTCATGTTTCACTGATCATTTATCACTTCTTTTTAAGGGGGTCACAAGTCAGACCGCATCCCAGCTTCTTGAATATCTTACGGTCAACCTCGCTGAGCATGACAGTGCTATGAACCTGACAACCGCGCAGTTTTGGCAATTGCTCTAAGGCACGGCGACAACGCTCGTCACTCTCGCTGAGCACGCTGAGTGCCACCAGCACCTCGTCGGTATGCAAGCGGGGATTGCGGGCACCCAGATATTCGGTCTTTGTCTTCTGAACAGGTTCTATCAGGCTTTGGGGTATCAGTTTGGCCTCGTGCTCGATGCCGGCCAGATGCTTGGTGGCATTGAGCAAGAGTGCTGCCGAACAGCCGAGTAGGGGAGAACTCTTGGCAGTAATGATAGTGCCATCCTCCAGTTCCATAGCCGATGAAGTATGGCCTGACAGTTCCTGTTTGGCCTGTGCAGCCACTGTTACACGACGATAGGCAGTCGTAATCTTGGCCTGACTGAATAGCATCAGTATCTTGTTGATTTCGCGTTCATTATCGACACCGTCAGCCATTTTGTTGGTAGCATCATAGTAACGGCGGATAATCTCGTCGCGGCTGGCATTACAGCACACCTCATCGTCCGAGATGCAGAAGCCCACCATATTAACGCCCATGTCCGTCGGACTCTTATAGGGATTCTCGCCATAGATGCCCTCGAATAAGGCATTCAACACGGGGAATATCTCGATGTCGCGATTATAATTGATAGCAGTCTTATCGTAGGCCTCCAAATGGAACGGGTCAATCATGTTCACATCGTTCAAGTCAGCAGTAGCAGCCTCGTAAGCGATGTTGACGGGATGCTTCAAAGGCAGGTTCCATACGGGGAAAGTCTCGAATTTGGCATAACCTGCGCGAATGCCACGCTTGTTTTCATTATACAGCTGACTGAGGCAGACCGCCATCTTGCCAGAACCAGGACCTGGAGCAGTCACAACAACCAACTCACGTGTTGTCTCCACATAGTCGTTCTTGCCAAAACCTTCGTCGCTGGCTATCAGTTCTACGTTATGGGGATAACCGTCGATAAGATAGTGAACATACGACTTGATGCCCATACGCTCCAGACGATGCCGGAATTGGTCGGCAGCATTCTGACCATTGTAATGCGTAATGACTACTGAACCCACCATGAAGTCACGGTTTTGGAACTCTTCGCGCAGTCGCAGCACGTCCTCATCGTAGGTAATACCGAGGTCGGCTCGTACCTTATTCTTTTCAATGTCCTCTGCCGAGACGACGATGACAATCTCCAACTGGTCGCGCAGCTGTGCCAGCATTCTGAGTTTTGAGTCGGGCTTGAAACCAGGCAGCACGCGCGAGGCATGATGGTCGTCGAACAGTTTGCCACCTAACTCCAGATACAGCTTGCCGTCGAACTTTGCTATCCTCTCGCGGATATGCTCTGACTGTATCTTCAGATATTTCTCGTTATCAAAACCAATCTTCATCTTTACATTTACTGATTTGCAGATTTACCATTAACTATTTAGCGTCTGTTGCGCTGTTGTTCGCGCATGGCGTCAGCTTGTTTCTGCATAGCTTCTAAGCGGGCTGCCAGACCTGATGCCTTCTTCGGGTTGTTCTTGTTGGCCTGATAGTTGGCTTCAAGAATGGCCAGCAGCTTCTCGTCGTTGGTAGTCTTGCGCAATGTCCACATGATAGCTGCCGACATGAAGAGCGAGATGAAGTAATAGAAGTTCAGACCGCTGGAGTAGTCGTTGAAGATGAAGAAGAACATCAACGGCATGATATACATCATCCACTGCATCATCTTCATCTGCTCAGCCTGCTGACCTACCATCTGGTCTTTCTGCTGGCGCATGGAAATCCATGTGTAGATAAGCTGAGCAGCACAGAACAGGATACAGGTCAGCGACAGGTGGTCGCCAATACCCCAGATATTTGTGTCCCATTCCACGATAGGATCGTAGGTTGATAGGTCGTCCATCCACAGGAACGATTCGCCACGCAACTGGATGGCATTAGGTACGAAGAAGAACATAGCCAGCCAAATAGGCATCTGGATGAGCATGGGCAGACAGCCAGACAGCGGACTGACGCCATACTTTGAGTAGAGCGACATCATCTCCTGCTGTTTCTTCATCTGGTCCTCAGGTTTGTCGTACTGCTTGGTTGCCTCTTCGAACTTGGGTTTCAACACGCGCATCTTAGCACTTGACATATAGCTCTTTTTGACCATTGGGAAGGTGATGGCCTTCAGCAGAATGGTAATCAGAATAAGCACGATACCCATATTGAAGCCAAAGCCTGTCAGCCAGTCGAAGACATACAGGGTGAACCAGCGGTTAATCCAGCGCAACAGCCACCAGCCGAGGTCAACTAACTGCTCCAGATCGAGATCCTTGCCAAAAGCACTCTGCTCTTCTACGTCCTTAATCAGACGGAAGTCATTGGGGCCGATGTACATCTCGAATTCAGAAGCGTTCTTACCCGTTGGGTCGAAAGCGGTCTTCAGTTTGGCATCGAAATACTTCAGATAGCCGGAACCTTTTTCATCCATCGTGTTGGAAAGCTCTGCACCTGTGGCAAAGTTATCCTTTGCTATGAGGGCAACACTGAAGAACTGGTTACGGAAAGCCACCCAGTCAGTGGCTTCCTCGGTCTTTTCCTGATTGTCACCACTCTCAGAGAGTTTGTCGGTACCACCACTAACCTCTTTATAATAGATAGAGGTATAACGGTTCTCGAACGAGTAGCCCTTCTCCTGCTGACGGCAGTGGTCAGTCCACTCAATTTCCATTTCCTTGTATGATGGCGGGAAGACGTTTGCCAGTCCTTTGGTTTCGAATGTAAGACTCAGCAGATAGTCCTTGCCCAAGCGGTATTTCAAGGCTATTTCGCCACCATTCTGGGCCTGGGCCTTCATGGTAACGGTTGAGTCCGTCTGTTCTGATGGTGTGAAGAACAGGTCGGCTGTGACTATGTTCTCCTGTTTGCCAGCCAGCATGAAGTTCAGGTTCTGGTCAGCCTTGTCGAAGAGTGTCACATCGTTCGCCCCATCAATGCTCTTGAAGTTTTTGATGACAGCTTTGCGGATGACGCCACCCTTTGTGTCGAGTGTCAGCTGCAACTTGTCGTTCTTCAGCACAACCTGCTGTGAAGTACCAGTCAGGGCTGAACGGAAGAGGGCGGTTGTGTCGACAGCTGTTGAATCAGCGGCCAAACCGCTGACCACACTATCGGCTCGGGTTGCCTCCTTCTGGGCCTTCTCGGCCTGTTCCTTCATGACAGCTTCAATAGAATCTTGTTTCTTGGCGGCTTCTATCTGCTCGGCAGAGGGCTGGTTCCACCAGCTGAATCCTATCAGCACAAGGGCTATCAGGACGAAGCCAATAATGGTGTCTTTATTCATTGCTTTCTTTATATTTTTACATTTTAAGCTGCAAAGGTACGAAAATATTTTTAGTTATAAGTATAGAATTAGGATTTTTTTCGTATCTTTGCACCCAATTATGAAGTACAAGTACATATTTATATTATTTGCAGCTTTGCTGATGACAATAGATGCGTCAGCCCAGCGCAGGAGCAGAAAGACCGTCAGCAAATCTGATATACAGAAGGCTGAAATGGATCAGATGGTTACAAACTATAACGATTCATTGTTAGTATTGCGCCAAAAACTTGACTCTATACAGCGTGTCAACGACTCGTTACGTGCTGAAGTGTCGGATGGCCGCTATTTTCGCTTGTTTGCACCTACTACATTCTACCATTCTGGTGCCAACAAGTCATTGTCGCTGTCGCCGAATTCTGGCGATGAGGTGACGGATGCTGTTGATTTGGCCATGATGTCACTATATATGCGTCGCCCTGACTTGGTCAAGAATAATGAGAGCCGTCTGCGTGAGGTTGGTTCCTTGCGTGAAGATGTCTATCAAGAAATGACCCAGCAAGTCGATTTGACAGAGAAAGTAGCGCCCGTCCCTGAGGAGCCGGAGGTAGTTCCTGTAGGATTGGTTGTTGTCAAGCCAAACTTCTGGAAATTCAAGGCTGACGGTTATTTGCAGTTCCTCCAGAACTATGTGTCAGGCAACTGGTACAAGGGTGGCGAAAGCAACTATTCGGCCGTCGGTGCATTGACACTTGACTTGAACTATAATGATAAAGACCGTATCACCTTTGATAACAAGCTTGAAATGAAACTGGGATTCCAGACATCCCGCACTGATACGGTGCATAAGTTCAAGACCAACAACGACCTGCTGCGTTTTACCAGTAAGTTAGGCCTTCAGGCACACAAACGTTGGTACTATACGCTGCAATTGCTGACCTATACGCAGTTTGCCCGTGGTTATAAGGCCAATGACGAGTTCGTTTATTCTGACTTCTTCTCGCCGTTTAAGTTGAATGTCGGTATCGGTATGGAGTATAAGGTCGAGGCTCTGAATAAAAAATTAACGGGTAGCCTTAACTTCCTGCCCCTCTCTTTCAACTTTACTTATGTAGGTCGAAAAGCACTGACTTCTCGCAATGGTATTACTGGCGACCATCATACCTTGGAGGATTTTGGTTCACAGTTTACTGCCAATCTGCAGTGGAAATTGACGGATCAGGTGACGTGGAAGACGCGCTTCTATGCCAATACCTCCTACCATAGTGCTTTGGTTGAGTGGGAGAACCAGTTCCAGTTGCAGATATCAAAGTATATCTCAGCCAACCTCTTCCTCTATCCTCGTTTCGACGATACAAACGTGTATGATGATGAATTAGGATACTTCCAGTTCCAGGAGTATAGCTCGCTCGGCATCAGTTATACATTCTAACATAAAAAAGCACTGCCCTTCTGAGAGCAGTGCTTTTATCTTACTTCTTACTTCTTACCTCTTACTTCTTACCTCTTACTTTATTTCGCTTCTGTCATGTCGCCCTCAATATAGAGGCGAGTCATCTCGACAGCTCCATTAGTGCGAACGGTAATAGACTTCTTGAAATGTCCAGGAAACTTGCCTGCGCCATTGTAGGTTACCTTGATTTCACCCTTCTCACCTGGTTTGATAGGTGTCTTGGTGTACGAAGGTACTGTGCAGCCACATGTGGCAATAGCTTGATTGATAACTAAGTCCTGTTCGCCCACATTGGTAAATCCGAAGCTACAGGTTACCTTTGAATCCTTCTCTGAGAAAGTGCCGAAATTGTGTGATACCTTATCGAACTTGATTTCAGCAGGTTTCAACTCACTTGTTGACGACTGTGCAAAGGTAGTAGAGATACCACCTACCAACATCAGTGCCATAACTATCATCTTTTTCATCATTGTCTTTACTTTTTAAAGTGAATAATCACTGCAAAAGTAAGGCATTTTCCTCATACCTGTATCATTTGCACTGCGATTTTTAGTTAATTTAACTCACAGCAACTTCTGTTCAAAAACAGTTCTGACCAGTCCAACTGTGTTCTTGACGTCAAACTTTGCCAGTAAACGTTTGCGATACCAGTTGACGGTTTCAGTGCTCAGATTCAGCTCTTTGGCTATTTCTGGGTTGGTATGCCCATCGCAAATCAGGCGCAGAATATTCTTCTCCACTTCTGTCAGCGTTACGCTATTGGCCTTGCCTTTTTCCAAAATGTCAGTTACCTGTGTGGAAACATACTCCTTTCCCTGCCAAACGCTATTGATTGCTTCCAGCAGTTCCTCGCTCGATGAACTCTTCAGTACATACCCATGGGCCCCGCAGGCCATCATGCGCTGAATCATGGAGTATTCGTCATGAATGGTTATGGCAATGACCTTCACTTTGGGATATTCGTTGACAATTTGCTGGCAGAACGTAATACCATCGCCATCTGGCATTGAGATGTCAAGCAGCAGGACATCAGGCCGTCTGTTCTGAAGTGCCAGCCTGCAGGCTTCGAGGGTGGTAAAGGTATAGCTGACGTGTGCCTGTCCGCTTTGGTTGATAAGGTCGGATATGCCTTCACATACCAGTTGGTGGTCGTCTGCGATATAGACGTCTATAACATATTTTTTCATAATGGCAGTATGATGTTGATGTCTGTTCCTTGTCCTTCTACCGAAGCAATATTGATGCTTCCGTGATAGGGCGTGATGCGTTCCCTGATGTTTTGCAGTCCCATACCTTCTTTGCTATCCTGCATGCCTTTTCCGTCATCGCTGACAGTCAGTGTCACTTGCTGAGACTCTTGCATCAGCTGGATGCTGATATGTTCGGCTTTAGCATGTTTGATGGCATTGTTTACTAGTTCATAGGCACAGCGATAGAGGACGATTTCCTTATCCTTATTTAATCGTATGTTGCCGATAACTTGGAATGTTGCACCTGGCACACTGATGGCGAAATCGTTAAGTGCTGCGCACAATCCGTTCTTCAGTAGCTCCTCAGGCATCAGATGGTGGGCGGTACGACGTAGTTCAGTGTGGATACTGTCGATAAGTGGTAACGATGGTTCGCCTTGTTCAGTCTTCATCCTCAGCAACGATAGCATACTGCCCAGTCCGTCATGTAGGTCGCGAGCCAGTATGCGGCGCTCGTTGGTCTCTGTTTCCAGAGCAACCTTAGCAGCCAACAATGCTTTCTTACGACGATGAACAATAACCAATAGACAATAACCAATAACCATTGCTACCAGCAATGCCGCAGCCAGTGCTAACAACCACATGTGTTGACGGCGTTCGTTGGCCAACTGTATGATTTGTGCCTCCTTTTTTTCAGTCTCGTAGAGCACTTCCATCTGCGAGAGTCCTGACTGATAGTGGTCTGTGGCATAGCGGGTCATTACCTCGTACACCTTGTTTATATATAGACAGGCCTTGTCTTTCTGTCCTAATTGTGTGTAGATTTCAGCTAACAGACGGTAGCAACTGGCATCAGCACTGGTTGCCAGCGAGTCCGGGCGTATGGTACACAGCGCATAGTCAAGGGCTTGCTGCCATTTCTGTTCAGCCATAGCCACTTCACAGGCAGCGGCATAGACGTCGCTTTTATCCTCAAACGTGAGACTGTCGGCCAGGGAGAGTGCTTCCTTGGCAAAAGCCTTGGCCGCTGCGATACTTTGATGCCCTTCCATCAGGTTCAAACGTGTCATGGATGCCAGTATTACAGGATAATCCTCTATCTCTTCTGTACGATGGGCATGATAGTAGGCGTAGCAGAGCTCAGCCATTTTTCGGGCTTTTTCATAGCTGTCCTGTCTTTCATAGAGGCGTAACAATCCTTTGCGGGCTATTGCCATCATTAGCGAGTCGCCTGATGCTGTTCCCTTTTCTACAGCCTTCAGGTAGTTTCGTTCCGCTTCCTGCATATTACCCATCGTAAAGTAGAGTTCACCGATATTATGATAGAGGATGGTCTGACTCTCCAACCAGTTGTATTTCTCGAATATAGGCAATGCTAACTGGTAGTAGTGGATGGCTAAGTGGTGCTTATCCTGAATATTATAGTCGTTTCCGATGGCACCATAGGTGCACGAGCGGGCATCGTCAATGTCTTTCTGCGTATAGCGGCCCGATAGTTCCATCGTGTCTACGACTGCCAGTGCCCATTTGAACAAGCGGATGGCATCGTCGTGCTCTTCATGGGCATAGTGCATCTGCGCAAAGAAGCGTAGTATATTCTGTCTCACGTTCAAGCCGTTGCGCTCGTAGCTTAGAGCCAATGCCTTATGTCCATAGTCGCTGGCTTTCTGAGCGTCGTAGGGCAACCAGCCTCGCATCAGATTGTCGTAGGCTCTCAGAAGGTCATCGCCTTTGGGTGGGTTCTTACTCTTCAGCAGTGCCTCCAATGAATCGACTTTTGCATTGCGATGGTCGTTGTAGGCTCTGGCAGTAAGACTGACAATCAGACAAATAATGAGAATCTTTATTTTCATAACAACTGCAAAGATATACAAATTATTCCAATAATAACTATTTAACATCAAAAATCACACCTCTTTATTTGTCAGTTACCACCCAAATGGGTGGAATTTTGGCTTGTTTCATGTAATTTAAGGCCATAGTTTGCTGTTCAGTCGTAATAATATGCTTAACTTTGGAGAAAAGTTTTAAACGAAATTAATAACATAAATTCTAAGACAATGAATATGAAAAAACTCTTTTTAATGATTGTGGCAATAGTAGCTTTTGCAGCTACTGCTGACGCTCAGGGATTCCTGAAGAAGTTGAAGGACAAAGCTATTGAACGCGTTCAAGATAAGATTGAGAACAAGGTTGAACGCGAAACCGATGAGGCTATGGATGAAGTTCTTGATGGAAAGAAGAAAGAACGGAGTGCCAGATCTCAGCGCGAAGCAGCTGATGATGCTGTTGGTGAGGATTCCCCATCGATTGCTACTTCCTCAGACTTCAAACGTGGGTCCGTTATCTTGTTTCAGGATGATGTGACAGCAGAGAAAGTAGGCGAGTTCCCTTCTAAGTGGGATATGTTCCAAGGTACAGTAGAGACTAAGACGCTGGGTGGCGTGAAGGCCATCAATCTGACTGACAATGCCCAGGTACAGCCGCTCATCAAGGAGAAGGGGGCTTATCTGCCAGAGGAGTTCACCATTGAGTATGACTTCTATTACTGGCCAACTGATAACGTCCCAGGCAATGATGGCATTGGACTGAACGACATGAAGATGATTCTTGCCGTTACCAAGGACCGTTCTGAATATCCTGGCGAAGGAGCTGACGGGGGGGATTATACTGCATTTGTCTTGAATCATGCCGTTTGTACTTTTTCAGAGCATTCATATTATTTTAATGGAAACAAGAATGGTAGTTTTGTATATTCGTTCAAGAAGGGTTGGAACCATGTGGCACTGTCGTTCAACAAACGGGCTCTGAAGGTCTATTTCAACGACAAGCGTGTGGTGAATCTGCCGCGTGTCAACCAACCCACATGGATGTGTTTCCAGGTTCCCTACGATTATAAGAACCTGACGTTTATCCGCAATGTCGTTATTGCCAAGGGTGCTGTAGAGTTGTACGACCGCAATGAACAGTCGATGACTGCCATCGAGAAAGCTATTGCAGAGACAGGTAAGTTTGTGACTAACAATATTTTATTCGAAACGGGTAAGGCAACGCTGAAGTCTGAGTCTATGGCAGAAATTCAGAAGGTTGCCGACTATATGAAGAAGAATCCGCGTGCCCGTTTTGAGGTACAGGGCCATACTGACAATCAAGGTTCTGATAAGGTCAACGATCCTTTGTCACAGCAGCGTGCTGAGGCTGTTGTCAAGGCACTTGCCAGTCTTGGTGTTGACGACTTCAACTTGAAGGCAGTAGGCAAGGGCTCTCACGAACCCGTTGCTGACAACAAGACGGAAGCAGGTCGAGCCAAGAACCGTAGAGTGGAGTTCATTAAGAAGTAAAAATGAGGTTTGAGCGGGCGCTCGCATATATCAGGTCGCCCGCTCGCAAATATAAGGTCGTCCGCCCGAATATATCAGGGCGGGCGCCCGAATCTGGCAACTCGGCCTTTCGCTCCCTGTTACTAAGGCTTTCTCTCCCTGTTAGTACGGCTATCTCTCCCCTGTTAGTACGTATCTTTCTCTCTGTTAGCTCTGCCTTCTTTATTTCGTTCCTTTTGACAGATAATAAATAAACGTTGTGTATGAAGAAACATATCAGAATGATTATCCGGAAGCCCACTTCGTGGAGGCTTCGGATTATACGGCTGTGGCAGTGATGCTTGACGTGATTGACCCGCAAACAGGTTTCCACCTTTGGGGACTGGTTGACGGCAAGACCGGACGGGAGATACATAAGCACAACTATGAAGAGATCCGTTCTGATGGCAAGGTCGTCATCGGTTGGCGCAACCACGACAACAAGAAATACATCATTGGCAAGGACGGTCGCGAGATAGGTGAATACCTGAATCGCCAGGCTACATATTATAAATAAGGTATAACATAAAACGTATGAAGAAGATTCTATTTTTTCTGGCGGCACTGCTGATGCTCAGCACAGCAGACGCCAATGCTCAGGGATTCCTAAAGAAGTTGAAGCAGAAGGCTCAGCAGACTGTCATGGGCAATCATGTTGAAGAGAGTGAAGAAACCAGTGAGGAACCGCAGACAGTGAGTGAGGAACCTGCAGACCCCTCGAATCTGGCTGTAGCGCAAGGTAGTGATATTGTGCCTAAACGCAAGACGTCGACCGTTACTTGGGATGGTACCGTGACACCCTCGTCGGCTTCAACGCCTGAAGCGCTGATGAAGGAACTGCCTCAGTTGCCTTCAGCCGAGAAGATGGCCCGTAGCACGATGGAGGAACGTGATGCCTATGCTATGCAGATAGCTCGTGTAGTAGCTCGTGCCGAGCAGTTGCAGAACGCTTCTAAAGACTGCTCTGATGCAGATATGGAGGCGTTGCGTGAAAAGTGGGAACGTAAGATTCAGGACCTTTTCGGACTGACAAAAGATGAGATGGCGATTCTGAACGATGAGAATGCTCCCGAGTCTAAAAAGAAACCCATTCAGGATAAGGTGATGAGGAAGATTATGGGCGGCGATTTGGATACAGCCGAGATTGAGCGCTTTGAAAAGATGAGCGAGAAGGAGCAGGAGGCTTACATCCGTCAGCATCCAGAGTTTGTGCAGAAGATGCAGAAGATGGCGCAGAATGCCGGCAACTTCAGTCGCCAGATGAATCAGATGACAGCAGCCCTCAGTGGTTATGAGGCTAAGGTGGGACAGTTGGCTCAGAACTTGGCGAAAGCTACTGAGCGTGAGTTTAAACACAGTTATGAAGGCATCGGCAAGAAATATTATGGCAAGTTGCAGAAGCTATACGACCAGATATGCAGTACCAATGACGCAGCTCAGATTGATGCGCTCTATGAGGAGGCCGACAAGTTGCTCTACAACTATCGCTTAGAGGCTGCTAAAGAGTATCGTGCCTCTCTACAGCGCTTGATGTCCGAGCATAAGAAGTTTGCTGCCGAATATGCTCGCTTAAGTCAGGAGGTTGTGAATAGTGGCGACCTGCCTGCATGTGCGATTGGACGTACTGATCTTAACAGCGTCATTGTAGTCGGTAATATTCTTGACGAGGCCTATAAGGAATTGCCTGAATTGGAGGCGTCACCTGTCTGCAAAGAGACCATCTATGAACTGCAGAATGGGTGGCGATTCGGTTATTGGGAGTGTCGTGGCTACATTGGAGGCGTCAGCGACTTCAAAACGGCAGGAAGCAATTGGCCTCTTTTGGCTCAAAATGATGAAACCAGCGAATATGGTGTTGTGGAAAATGGTAAGTTCCGCAAGATTACAGAGCAAGAGCTAAAAGCTATCAATAAGAAAGCTGATGCACGACAGAAGAAAGGTGCCAACCTGGGCAAGAATCCGCCCTATGGTACATATAAGAGTCGTAGTGGAAAACGTACTGTCGAGTATAGTAAGACGGGTGAAGTCATCATCGATGGTATGACAACCTTCACGCCCTCTGCCTTTACTTTCAATCCAGACCGTCTGGAGTGGATTATCTTCGATGGCGGCAAAATCGTGAAGTGTACGTATAAACTTTAAAGGCGCTTCGCTAGTGAAAAGTGAATGGTGAATAGTGAAAGGTTGAAACATATCGCTGTGCTGTGGTTGCTGCTTATGGGCAGTGCCACAGCATTTTCTACGAATTACCAAAAGACTTTTGGTGATGACTGGGATGATGCTGTACGTTTTGTGAAGGTTCACCATGATGAGTGGCAGCAAGAGTTTGATCTCTTTGATGTGGATAGTCGTGTGGCTGAGGCGATAGTCTTTCCTGAACTCATCCGTTATTCCATGTGGCAGGACGAGATAGAGCGTGCTGCCGTCAATGGCCTTTATGTCACGAAGGGTAGGGAAGGGGCCAACTTCTCTATCGGTCGCTTCCAGATGAAACCGTCGTTTGCAGAAGAGGTGGAACAGGCGTGGAATCGCTCTACGCTGTCCAAGGAATACGGTTTTGTGTTCAATCTTCAATCAAACAACGAGGCACGCCGCTCTCGTATTCGTCGGCTCTCTACCATGCAGGGTCAGTGTCGTTATTTGGCTATTTTTATCCGCTTGTTGCAACAACGTCATCCCCAACTTTCTCAGCTACCTGTAAAGGAACAAGTTTGTTTCTTAGCCACAGCCTATAACCGATCGCTTACTGCCTCTTACGAGCAAATCCGCAAGATGCAACGTGAGCGCCATTTCCATACAGATGTTATCAAAACACGTCGTACTCGTCTTTATGTTTACGCTGATATTGCAGCGTCCTTTTTTAGCCTGAAATGAATTTATTCGTCATTGTTTGCTTGAATTACATATTTATTTTGTAATTTTGCAGGTCGAAAACGAATAAACATATATATAATAATGTATAGGACAAAGACTTGTGGTGAGCTGCGTCTCACCGATGCTGGCAGCGAGGTTACGCTGGCTGGCTGGGTACAGAAAACGAGAAAGATGGGTGGTATGACGTTTGTCGATCTGCGTGACCGTTATGGCATTACGCAGTTGGTGTTCGACGAGTCGAAGGATGCTGCCTTATGTGAACAGGCTAATAAGCTGGGACGTGAGTGGTGCATCCAGGCTACAGGTGTTGTCAGTGAACGTCAGGCCAAGAATCCCAAGATGGATACGGGTGATATCGAGATTCTGGTTTCGAAGCTGAATGTGCTGAGCGAGAGTCAGACGCCTCCCTTCACCATTGAAGACAATACCGATGGTGGTGACGATATTCGTATGAAGTATCGCTACCTCGACCTGCGCCGTCCCTGTGTTCGAAAGAATCTGGAGTTGCGCCATAAGATGACTATTTTGATTCGCAACTTCCTCGATAATCTGAATTTCATCGAGGTGGAGACGCCTATTCTGATTGGTTCTACGCCTGAGGGCGCTCGCGACTTCGTGGTGCCAAGTCGTATGAATCCTGGTCAGTTCTATGCACTGCCCCAGAGTCCTCAGACACTGAAGCAGTTGCTGATGGTTAGCGGTTTCGACCGTTACTTCCAGATTGCCAAGTGTTTCCGTGACGAGGACCTGCGTGCCGACCGCCAGCCTGAGTTCACGCAGATTGACTGTGAGATGTCGTTTGCCGATCAGGAGGATGTGCTCAACATCTTCGAGGATTTGGCCCGTCATCTGTTCAAGGAGATTCGTGGCGTCGAGCTGCCTAAGTTGGAGCGTATGACGTGGCATGAGGCTATGCGTCGCTTCGGTAGCGATAAGCCCGACTTGCGCTTCGGTATGGAGTTCGTCGAACTGATGGATGTGCTGAAAGGTACTGGTGAATTCCCTGTATTCAATGAAGCTGAATACATCGGTGGTATTGTGGTACCTGGCTGCGCAGAATATACCCGCAAGCAGCTCGACCAACTGACCGACTTCGTGAAACGTCCCCAGGTGGGTGCCAAAGGTTTGGTATATGTCAAGTTCAATAACGACGGCACGGTGAAGTCGTCTGTCGATAAGTTCTATCAGCCTGAGGTCTGGCAGAATCTGAAAGAGAAGACCGGTGCCAAGGATGGCGACCTCGTACTGATTCTTTCTGGCGACAAGCCCAACAAGACGCGCACCCAACTTTGCACTTTGCGTTTGGAAATGGGTGATCGCTTGGGTCTGCGCGACAAGAACGTGTTCAAGTGTTTGTGGATTGTCGACTTCCCCTTGTTCGAGTGGAGCGACGAGGAGCAGCGTTTGATGGCTACGCACCATCCGTTCACATTGCCTAATCCTGACGATATTCCTTTGCTGGATACTGCTCCTGAAAAGGTTCGTGCGGTAGCTTACGACTTCGTTTGTAACGGTATCGAAGTGGGTGGCGGTTCACTGCGTATCCACGACGGTAAGTTGCAGGAGAAGATGTTCCAGATTCTGGGCTTCACACCCGAGCGTGCTATGGCTCAGTTCGGATTCCTTATTAATGCCTTCAAATATGGAGCACCCCCACACGCAGGTCTGGCTTTCGGTCTCGACCGTTTCGTGAGCATCATGGCTGGCCTCGACAGCATCCGTGATTGCATTGCCTTCCCGAAGAACAATTCTGGTCGCGATGTCATGTTAGATGCACCTGGTGAGTTAGATCCTAAGCAGCTGGAAGAATTACAGTTAGAGGTGCATTTGGCAGAGTAGTCGCTTGATTTTTGTCAAGAATAAGTGTGAAATAAACAAAAATTGAATGTTAGTGTAAACAACTTATCTAAAATGTTTCTAATTTTGCACGCAAATAATAGTTAAAGATAGAAATATCATTCAATAGTGTATTAATTTTTTTAAGAACTATGGCAGAAAAGAAGACTACAAAGAAGGCCGCTGCTCCTAAGGCAGAAGAGCCCAAGAAGACAACTGTAAAGAAGGCCGCTGCTCCTAAGAAGGCTGCAGAGAAGAAGGCTTTTGTTGTAAACGCTGAGAACGCAGGTTTCAAGGCTGGTGATGTTTATCAGGCACTTGCTGCAGCTGAGAAGGCTCTCTCTGTGAAGGAGATTGCAAAGGCTGCTAAGATCAGCGAGGAGGAAACTCTGCTCGGTCTGGGTTGGCTCTTCAAGGAGGGTAAGCTCGCTACAGCTGACGAGAAGATTACACTTGCTTAATCACATTTAGAGAAAGCATAAAAGGGCTGGAAGCTAATAAAGGCTTACCAGCCTTTTTTAGTTAAGAGTTGAGAGTTAAGAGTTAAGAATTAAGAGTTGAGAATTAAGAGTTTTGAATTACGACAAGCAGATACAGTTGATCCTCACCGAAGCAGGTGAACGTGGTGTAAGCGTGCAGACCATTGCCAAGCACGTTTACAACATGAATTGCACCTTCTTCTTTCAACCCGACTACGAAGAGATTCGTAATTATGTGCAGCAATATCTGCTTCGTAACTCCAAATCCTCACAATCACTCATTGAGAATACAGGTCGTCGAGGCTACTACCGTCTGAATACGACAGGCTGTGCCGATGCCCTCCAAATGCTCCTCCAATTCCGTGAAGAACATGAAGAAAAAGAAGAGGAGAAGCCCCAACAGGACCTCTCCCTCGATTTATTCGGCTAATATCAATATCTCATTTTCTTATTCTCTCAATTTCTTGATCTCCTTCGCCGGTACCCCTGCAACAAGTGAATAATCTGGTACATCTTTAGTGACGACAGCTCCAGCTGCCACCACCACATGTCTTCCTATCGTAACACCAGGCAATATCACTGCGTTAGCGCCTATCCAAACATCGTCACCTATCACCACAGGCTTAGTACTGATGCCTTGTTCGTCAATTTTTCTGCTGGAATCTGCGAAATTATGATTCAGTGCTGTAACAGTAATGCCTTGTGCCAGATTGACGTGATTGCCGATGCATACAGGTCCGATGACTGTACAATGTATACCGACACGGGTATGGTCGCCAATGGTCACGTCGCCCACTGCATTATTGATGCAGCAATACGATTCAATGACGCTCTTCCGTCCCAACCGGAATCGTCTGTAGGGTGGGGTGTCCATCCTGACGCTCCAGTATATCTTCGAACTCCATGCCCTATGTTGATATAGTGGTGCCAACAGTCGGATATACCATCTTGGTCTTGCATCCCGCTGGTTCATAATCAGGTAATCCAAAAATCTCTTCATCTTTGGACTTTCTTTCAACCCCTGTCTTATTTCTTCTTTATCTTTCATTGATTAGTTGCTTCCACTGTTTGATTATCGTTTCTATATTAAAGCGTTCGGCAATCTTCAATGCCTGTTCTGATTTTTCCTGCCAGTTCATTTGTGTAGCTTCTGTCATGCGTCGCGCCATGCCCTTGACATCGCCAACACTGAAGTACATGCCAAAGTCACCCATTATTTCTTGGCTCGTTGGCAAATCAGAAGAAATAATGGGAAGTCCATGAGCCATAGCCTCTACTAAAACCAAACCAAAGCCTTCCCATCGTGAGCTCAGCACATATACTTGTGCCTCAGAGTAGTATTTCTGAATATGGTTGGTAAACGGATGTATGTGAATCCTGTCTTCTAACTGGTACTCTTTAATCATTTTTCTGTAGGTAGGTTCCTCTACACCTTCGCCCACGATATCGAGAGTCCATTCGTGATTCTCTTCGGCAAAAATCCGGAAGGCTTCTATCAACAAGTCAAACCCTTTATGTAGTCGTGAGAATCGTCCTACAGCTAAGAACTTCTTTGATGTTCCTGTTGCTTTTCCTCCTGGTGTCAACGTCAGTGGATTATATATCACCTTAGTCGGGAAGTGGTATTGTTGCGCATCATGTTGACAAAGCACTACAGTCTCATTTAATTTCTCCAGTTGGAATTCATAATGTTTACAGAGTTCTAGCCCAATATATAGCGATTTCTCTCCGAAAAGAGCCTCATATGAGTTGTGTATCCATCCAATCAGTTTTGTTCCCTTGAGGCGTTTCCTACAAGATGCCAATCTGACCGCCAATGGCGCATGCACCCCAATAATCACGTCGTAGTTGCCTGCTGCTAGTTCCTTGCTCAGCGCATTTCTTTTTTCTGAAGGAAAGGAACTGTGACTATAGAGGTCTGAGGTAATTCTTATCTGTGGAAGATGTTTCCTATAAAGATAACTATATGCTTTACAGCATTTCTCTTTCCATACGGGTGTCTCTGGATATTTGAAGAATCTATAATTTATGTCAACCTCATTCAAACCATAAAGAGAAAGATCTTTCTTTTCTTGTTTATCTAAGGTCACAATCGTCACGTCGCATTCTTTTGCCAATTCCTTAGCAATGACTGCCGTCACTCGTTGCACCCCCCCAAACGAGAATATTGAGTCCATCAAGAAGCAAATCCTTTTCTTCATGTCTTTTCTATTTCTGAATGTCTCGATAAACTTCCTGATACAACTTTAGCAAGTTCTCTGCTGTCTTCCTCCATGAGAATAGTTTGGCACGTTCCAGACCGATTTGTCTCTGTTGCTCGTAGAAGTCTTTGTCTTTTTCCAACCGCAACATCATTTCTGTAATCTCATCACTGCTTTCCGGATTGATTAGGATAGCATCCTCTCCAGCAACCTCAGGCATCGATGACGTATTACTGGTAATGACAGGTGTGCCGCATGCCATACTTTCTAAGATAGGTATTCCAAATCCTTCCCGAAGTGAAGCAAAAAGAAAACAGAAAGCGTGATGATAGATACTTGGCAGGTCGGCAAAAGGCAGATAGTCTGTAAGAACAATATGCTCTTTGATGCAGGCTATATCATTTTCCGTGAGTAACTGATTGATGTATTCATTAGTTAAACTGGTTATTAATAATTTCCTTTTTTTCTCCGATTGCTTCAAATAATTAGCATAGGCAACAATCATTCTTTTAGTATTTTTACGGTAGTCTGTGTTACCCAATATGAGAAAATAGCTAGGACAATCAATGTATTTGGTAATATCACGTTGCCAATTACTTTGAATACAAAATGCTTTATCAAAGCTATTATAAAGCATGACTATTTTTTTAGTATCCAGATGAAAATGGTTGATGATGTTTTTCTTCTCAAAGTTTGATACAGTAATAATTCGCTTACAATTGTTAATGATGCGAGGAACAACGAATCTACGATATGTTCTTCCAAAATCTTGATACCAAGAAAGTTTTTGGTGCTTTCTATCGCGAGGCTCTAAGAAAATAATGTCATGTAGTGTCAATACCAATGGAATGTTACACCATATAGGAGCTGTATTGCTCGTGCAATGCAGAATATCCACACCGTATTTCTTCGCAGCACGAGGCAACGCCCATTGTTCCCACAATGGATATGTCGGATAGTTTAGTTCTATGATATGCACATTTGTTGTGCTTCCCACACAACGGTCCTCTCCTGGTTTCACAAACACATAATATTCATTTGTAGTATCCATTTGCTGCAGTTCTTTAATTTCCTGCAGCACTACATAATCCATTCCGTGCTTGTTTTTACGGAATATCCGCTGTGCCTCTATGCCGATTATCATCTTTGTTATTTATTTTGTTGCAAAAATAAGGATAATTTTTGATTATTCCAAATTTTTGTCGTATATTTGCCAAATAAAAAATGGTGGTGATGCCTGAAACAGATAAAAAACTCAAGTTAGTATATATTACTCCTGCTTTGTATATGGCTGGAGGGGTAGAGCGTGTGTTGACACTTAAGGCAAACTATTTTGCCGAGCATTTCGGGTACGATATAACAATCATATTGACAGAAGGGAAGGGCAAACCATTATTCTATCCTTTATCTGACAAGATTAAAGTTATCAATCTGAATATAGGTTTCGAGGAGCTATGGACATGTTCTTTTTTAAAAAAGATTTTTGTCTATCTGAAGAAACAACGGCAATATAAGAAAGCATTAGCTCATGAATTGATGCGTATTCGTCCAGATATTACTGTGAGTCTGCTGCGTAGGGAAATCAATTTCCTCAACTCTATTCATGATGGCAGTCGAAAGATAGGTGAACTTCATGTCAATCGTGCTAACTATCGTAATTTTGAGGCGAATGACTCCAACTTTGTCAAGAATCTGTTTGCAAGATTCTGGATGTATAGCCTTGTTTCGAAATTAAAGAAGTTGGACCGATTTGTAGTCCTAACAGAAGAGGATAAGACAGCATGGTCAGAGTTGCACAATAATATTAGTGTAATTTATGATCCGTTGTCATTTCTTCCTACTCAATATAGTCCATTGACTGATAAACGGGTAATAGCTGTAGGACGTTATGTTTACCAAAAAGGCTTTGACCAACTTCTACAAGCATGGGCTACTATAGAAAGACAATATCCAGAATGGCAGTTGGTTGTGTTTGGTGATGGAAATCGTACCCCATATGAGCAACAGATGAAAGAACTGGGAATAGACGATAATCGTTGTCATTTATATGGACCGACAACCGATATCCAACAGGAATATGTCAATAGTTCCATTTTTGTATTCAGTTCTCGTTTTGAGGGCTTTGGTATGGTTTTGGTTGAAGCGATGGCCTGTGGTTTGCCAGTAGTATCTTTCGCTTGCCCTTGTGGACCTAAGGATATTATAAAAGATGGAGGAGATGGGTTGCTTGTAGAGAATGGTAATGTTGAAGCACTGGCTGACGGTTTGTCCAAGTTGATGGGTGACGATGCCCTTCGTCATAGAATGGCTGCTAACGGAATAAATAACGTGCAGCGATTTAGTATAGAGCATATAGCAGAATGTTGGAAAAAGTTATTTGTAAGAACAGTACGATGAAGATATTATTCTTGGTATATCACGGATTCTCACCACATAGTGGTATATCGAAAAAGATACATTATCAAGTGAAAGGCCTGAAAGAGAATGGCCATGATACCCGTTTGTGCTACTATGATTTTTCGCCTGAGGGACATCGCTGCCGCTATGTCGACGGTAATATTATCAAAGATTATGGGACAGGTAATCTTGCAGCTATTCGTCAACGTTTTGATTATGATTGCATTTATGACTATTGTGTGCGTGAAGGCATAGAATTTGTCTATGCCCGCTGTTTCCAAAATGCCAATCCTTGGCTCATCAGTTTCTTTAAGAAATTGCGTAAGGCAGGAATTCATGCTTTGACTGAGATTCCAACATACCCATACGATCAGGAATTCCAACATTTTGAATTGAAAATTCGTTTGGAACTAAAAATAGACCAGCTATTCCGTAAAAAACTCTATCAACAGATGGATGCTTTAGTCACATTTAGTGATGCTGAGCGTATCTTCGGCCAACGTACTATCCGCATTAGCAATGGTGTTGATTTCGATAGTATTCCACTTCATAATTGTCAATTGTCAATTGTCAATTCTCAATTAAATTTAATTGGTGTTGCTGAGGTGCATGATTGGCATGGCTTCGACCGTGTGATGACTGGTATTGGTGAATATTATAAGAATGGTGGTCAGTATGATATTTTTTTTCATGTTGTTGGTGGTGTGCATCCTAGTCGTATGACCAATGTCTTTATGCCTATTATAAATAAATATGGACTGCATGAGAAAATTATTTTCCATGGTCAACTTTTTGGTGATGCTTTGACAGATGTGTTTAACCAGTGTCAGTTTGCGATAGGCTCTTTAGGACGTCATCGTAGCGGTATCACCGTTATCAAAACCTTGAAGAATCGTGAATATGCCACACGTGGCATTCCCTTTATTTATAGTGAGCAGGATAGTGATTTTGACCATCAGCCATACGTCATGAAAGCTCCTGCAGATGAAAGTCCTATAGATATTCAGCGGATTCTCGACTTTATGGATAACTTCCAAATGAAACCTGAGGATATCCGCAGAACCGTCGAACATCTTACATGGAAGATTCAGATGCAACGTGTCATAGATGCAGTTTTTCAATGAATTTCTTGTGGCCAATTGCCACTGGCCATTAATGTTCCTTATATTTCAAATGATGACTTCACGGGGAATTTCTTTTCTAAGAGTTTCGTTGCATGACTCATAGCGAACTTAAAATCTTCGTCTTTGCATAATGATGTGTCGTTAATGCAAACAGAATGATACTTATCGCTTAGTAGCACTTTGTCCATGATGCTGGTGCAACTCTTGTCTGTGATATGAATGGCATATGACTTCCTTTTTGAGGGATAAAACATGTTCTTCGCCAACTGCCAGTAGCGGAATAAATATGGATTTGCTGTGACCTCTTCCCTGAATCGCGTACAGCTGGCATTGAGAAAGCCAGGTTCTTTATCCCACACCTCATTGAATGTCGACTTTAGATAAGCTTGCTCGCAATGATAATTTGAAAAGCCCACAAACAGATGTTGTTTCATCAATATACCACTCATGACCAGCCCCTTTAGCCCTAAGTGTGGCCCAAACCATCGTTTAGGTGACTGGCACACAGTTTTCCATCTGTCGAAGTGAGCATTAATTATTCCGATGTCAGCCATCATCGACATATAAATGTTGAACTTTTCCAAAGGTGTATATAGCGGAACGTTAAAGCACGTTTCCTTATTGTAGTCACAAGGAAGTTCGTTCTTGAAATAGTAATCGGGGGTGACAGGGGAGTTAATCATCATGTCGTCATTGAAATAGACAAAATGCTCAGATAACCCTTTTATTCTGTGCATATGCAACTCTATGGTGCATGAGTTGAACGTAGACAGGAATTCCTTTGGTATATAGTCCTCGTGCTTGACGAGAACCAGTCTGGGATTGTCTTTGTTAATCCAGTTCGGAAATTTACCATTGGTAATTAAAAAAACTTTATTAACCCATGGAGCATATTTTTCTACAGCACGGAACCAATACTGGAATATATTCATGTCTCTGAATCTTCCTTTTCCTTTGTCCCCTTTTGCCTCTTTGTATAATTCATATTGTTTTTGCCATGCAGGGTCATTAGAGTCTAA
The DNA here is from genome assembly GCA_946188165.1 of uncultured Prevotella sp. Classification (GTDB taxonomy): domain Bacteria; phylum Bacteroidota; class Bacteroidia; order Bacteroidales; family Bacteroidaceae; genus Prevotella. Next base: position 9,285 of record CAMHTW010000008.1, on the reverse strand, counting down.
CCAAGTTACAACAAAATCTATATCCATATTATTGAATAAATAATTAATTTTAAAATGCAAAAATACAAAAAAATACTATCCAATCAAAGAAAAAACTGTTTTTTCTTCCAAATTTAAGAAAAATACACTATTTTTGCAAGTGAATAAATGATATTGCTTATGAGGACTGTTACTCCAGACGAAATACGGACTATTCAGTTAGATCTGTTACAGAAGACTACTGAGTTTTGTGAGAACAACGGCCTTCGGTATTTCCTATGTGGCGGAACGCTTATTGGAGCGATTCGTCATAAAGGTTATATCCCTTGGGATGATGATATTGATATTGCTATGCCCAGACCAGATTATGATCGGTTCATTAAGATGTTCAATCGACCTGAAAATTATTATCAAGTAGTGAATCTGGATACAAACGTAGGCTATGAGTATGCATTTGCAAAGGTATATGATAATCGTACTATTTTGAAAGAACTTCATTATCTAGGAGATTGTTTTGGTGTTCACATTGATGTTTTTCCTGCGGATGGTGTTAAAAATGCGACTCAGGTAAATAAGATAAAATTACTTCATAAATTACTTAATACTAAGAGGGCAAACTATTTCCAAAGAACATGGTCTAAAAAAATAATCAATACTTTTGGTAAATTGCTTTTGCTTCCATTCTCTGCTCGCCAAATTGCTACATGGATGGACAATGAGGCCCGCAAGTATGCATTTGGCAGTATGCCGAAGGCTGGTGTCATAGCAAATCCCTATGGACCTGGCGAAATCGTAGATAAATCTGTATTTGATAGTGATATTTATGTGGAGTTTGAAGAACGGAAATTTCGAGTGCCTATTGGCTATGATGCATGGCTTAGGAGCATCTATGGTGATTACATGCAATTACCACCGGAAGAGTATCGCGTTCCGCATCACACTTTTGCCGCTTGGTGGAAAGATGACATTAGAAAATAATTGATAATCCCCTATATCTATGAATATTGCATTAATTATTGCCGGTGGTTCTGGTAACCGCATGGGTCAGGATATTCCCAAACAATTTATGCATGTGGATGGTTGTCCTATTATTATCCATACAATGCTTTGTTTTCAGCGCCATCCGGACATTGAGGCTATTGCTGTAGTTTGTTTGCGAGGTTGGGAGACTGTCCTTCAAAGTTATGCGAATCAATTTAATGTTACAAAGCTAAAATGGATTTTCCCTGGAGGAAATAGTGGCATGGAGTCTATTCATAATGGTATTTATGGGTTGAAAGAAGCTGGTTGTGGTGATGAAGATCTTGTTCTTATTCATGATGCTGTCCGTCCATTGCTCTCACAGGATATTATCAGCAGCAATATTGCTATCTGCAAGGCTTATGGCTATGCTGTTACAGGTATAAAGTGCCGTGAGGCAGTATTGGAAAGTCATGATGGCTTTAGTACAAAAACCAGTATACCACGCGATATGCTCATACGTACTCAGACTCCACAAACGTTTAGTTTACAAAATATCATCAACGTTCATGAACGTGCGAAACAGAAAGGTATTACTGATTCTGTTTCTAGTTGTACGTTAGTTGCAGAAATACAGGAAGACATAGAGATGCATATTGTTCCAGGCTCAGAGATTAATATCAAGGTGACTACTGTTGAAGATCTGGAGATTCTGAAAGCACTGATGCATACTAAAAAAGACGAATGGCTGAAATGAGTTATTTTGACGATATAAGAGAAGTCGTCGAATTACAACTTCCATGGGAGAAATTGGATAATTGTAATATACTGATTGCTGGAGCAACTGGTTTGATAGGAAGTTGTTTGGTTGATGTTATGATGGCTCGTCCCAACCGCAATTATCATGTTTGTGCAATGGGAAGAAACCAGAGGAGAATGGAACAACTTTTTGGGAAATATCAATCAGATGAGAGATTCCATCCCATAATAGGGGATGTTACAAAACCCTTATCTATTCCTCTACCCATTCATTATATTGTTCATGCTGCCAGTGGAGCTGCACCATCAGAGTTTTCAAGTCATCCTGTTGAAGTGATGAAAGCCAATATTAATGGCGTTATCAACCTAATGGAATACGGGATACATCATCAAATGAAGCGATTCCTTTATGTATCTTCAGGGGAAATCTATGGTGAAGGTGATGGGCGTGTGTTCACTGAAGATGATAGTGGTTACGTAAATTGCAATACACCCCGTTCTTGTTATCCCTCATCAAAGCGGGCAGCTGAGACACTGTGTGCAAGTTATGCAGCAGAATATGGTGCTGATGCTGTGATAGCCCGTCCATGTCATATATATGGCCCGAATTTTACAGAGACAGACAATCGAGTCTATGCTCAATTTATCAGGAATATCCTCAAAGGTGAAGATATTATAATGAAAAGTACTGGGGAACAGTTTCGTTCATGGTGCTATGTGGTTGATTGTGTATCTGCTCTTTTGTTTGTTTTGTTAAAGGGTTCATCTGGACAGGCATATAACGTTGCGGATTCTGCCTCTGTTTTGTCGATTGGCCAATTAGCCGAGATGTTGGCAGAGATTGGGCATTGTAAGGTTATAATGAAAGTTCCATCAGAAATGGAAAAGAAAGGATATAATCTTGTGTCAAAGTCAGTTTTCTCTGTAGATAAATTGGAGGAATTGGGTTGGAAAGTCTCTGGTTCTATGCAGGAAAAGTTGGCAAAGACTGTGAACTATTTAAAAGAGAAAAATAATGACTATATCCGTTATAATTCCAGTTTATAAGGTTGAGAAGTATGTTCGTCGCTGTATAGAGTCTGTTATAGCTCAAGAGTGTATTGACTTTAATATTGAATGTCTGATTGTCGACGATTGTTCACCTGATGGTAGTATGTCCATTGTGCATGATGTCATTGATAGTTATAAAGGAGCCTGTATCTCTTTCCATGTTATTCATCATGAGAAGAATATGGGCTTGTCTGCTGCTAGGAATAGCGGAATTGCTGCGGCTATAGGTGATTATCTTTTCTTTATCGATTCTGACGACTATATACCCAAACATGCATTTACGAATCTGGTGTCATATCTAAAGAATTATCCTATGGTTGATGTTATATTGGGTAATTCATTGTGCGTTGAGCAAAACTCATATACTAATGCACCATTTGGCGATACTCCAACATTAATTGAGGATAAATGGAAAATATATGAATTAGTCTTAAACCGGCTAATCAACCGGAATGCATGGAGCAAACTCATCCGTCGTTCGTTTGTCACAGTCAATGATATACTGTTCGATGTTGGACTGCTCTATGAGGATGTTACATGGACCTACAAGTTGTACTCGTGTGCATCGTCTATATTGATTATTCCAGAACTCACATATATATATGAGAACAATCCCACTTCTATCATACATACTCCGGCAGAGCGTTCTAATCAGTTAATCTGGAGTTTTACTTTTATAGTAGACTCTTTGCTGAAGCATTCACCGGTAATTCAGGGAAAGGAAGTATTTTTCGTTGCTCATCATCTGTTTGCTAGTCACTGGATGCTAATTGCGCTTGATCTGTATGACAGATATGGTGCCAATTCTGACACGACGCGATATCTTTGTGCTGTGAAATGGACTTTAATGAAGAATGCGATATGTCATGTACGTCCCTTGATGGTACTTTATTTCTTGGTCTTGTTTAATCCTATTCATCTGTTGCTGAAATGGAAAGTGTTCCGCAGTAACCTTTATCGGATGAATCGCATTGTTTACAAGTTCTCATAATGATATACCTTGAGCCTATGGACGAGAAACATATATAACACCATAAAACATTTTGTCAGGAAATAACAAAATGTTTTATGGCTTGTTGCGTTTTTGTGATGTCAATTCTTTAAACAAGGTCTTCCATTGGTTCATGACGATATCGGTATCAAAGAGTTTTGCTTTTTCGATGGCGTTCTTTGAGAATTGTTTTCTAAGATCTTCGTCTTCTATGAGTCGGCAGAGCCTTTCTGCAAATAGTTTTATTTCACCATCGTATACAAGAAAACCATTGCTTGCATCGTCAATAATGCTTCTTGGACCAAAGGGACAGTCAAATGCCACACATGGCACGCCGTGTCTGATGGCTTCAAGCAAAACAAGTGAAAAACCTTCGAAATAGGAGGTGACGGCACAGATAGAACTGTTGGCATATTCTTGACTAATGTTGGACATATAGTTATGAAATGTCAAGTTGTGTGCTTTGTATGTATTTGTCAGGGTATTCAGTGTGTCATACATACTTCCTTGTCCATATATATCCAAATGCCAGTCAGTGTGTTTTGAGCATACGATGCTCCATGCTTCAATCAGTCTTCCAAACCCTTTTTCCCATGTTAATCGTCCAATGGCGATGACACGCTTGGGTGTGCAGTCGCTAATATTGCTTATAAACATGGTCGAGAAGTTGGGAATTACCACAACATACTTCGCTCTCTTCCAAAACAGTTTATCTTTTTCTGTTAAAGTAATAACAGCGTCAGCATTTCGTTCAATTGTCCTAAAGTAGATGCGCCTGTAAATATTCAGGAATAATCTTATAGGAACAGAATGCTTCTCACTCGCATCATATTTAGTATTGTATTTGGATTCATGGCATTCAATAATCTTTTTTGCTCTGCATTTGATGGTACTGATATAATTAGCTTTAAAACGTGATACACCAATTAAAATATCCGGGTCGACTTGTTTAACAGCCTCGTTAATACTCTTCTTAAGCAATTTGTTCATTTGCCACTTGACTAACAGCCTTTTAGGATACTTGTATTTGTATTGTGAAAAGAATGGTATTTCCAAATTGATTTGTTTGACCTTTTCAGATATATGGAAAAAGTTATTTTCATGTGCAAGTTGGTAGCAGGTAATGATAGTGACATCATAACCATAACGTTCAGAAAGGTAGTTTGCTTTTTCTGTTATCATCCTTTCTGTTCCGCCAGTGACAGCCATCGTGGAGTATATGTAAGCTATTTTCATTTTTTTAAAAGTATGGTATATATATATAACCCATGAATAAAGAAATGAGGAAGATATCTATACAGGTAGGATTCCAATTTCTGTTTTACGCCATTTTTGAACCATAAGTCAGGGACATGCTGCTTCATGAAATCTATCATGTCTGTTCTGTCAGATGCTTTTTCTATTCTATGAATAATAATCCAGATAATCATGGAAAATGAGGCGAAGACATCTTCTTGCAACTTGTCTTGTACTTGAGGTGAAAGCCCCTTTAGATGTGTCAGTTCCCAAGTCTTGGCGATGGCAATGCAGAAATCCTTTGCTTTCTTCTTGTTAAAGGAAAAAGTTGCAGATTCGTTCCGTCCTCTTCTGTAAATAATTAAAAGCCACGAAGTCCTGATACATTTCTTCGCTTTCAGATAGCATTCATGTGTAAAGGGTACGTCTTGGATATATATGCCAGGTACAAACGTCAAGTTGTTCTCTAAAAGGAAATCTCTTCTAAAGAGTGTGCGCCATACATAACACTGGTAAGGATTAAGATCTTCAAGGAACAGTTGTTCACCGCTTTTCTCCTTGAAAACCAGTGCCTTTTGGTCCGAACTCTTAAAATGGTTTATTTCCTCATCGGTCATGTTCATAAAGTCCGCTACAACCAAGTCGGCTTTTGTTTCTAATGCTTTCTCAAGCAATGTTTTTAAGCTATTTTCTATGAGTATATCATCCGAGTCTGGCATGAGGATGTATTCACCTTTTGCTGCTGCAATGCCGTTATTGCGGGCTATAGACAAACCTTGATTTTCCTGATTAATGACCGTAATGTTCTTGTGTTGCTGGATAATATCAGCAATCATCTCCATGCTGCGGTCTTTGGTTCCGTCATTAACTATGATAATCTCATAGCCTGTATCATCTAATCCTTGTTTGAAAATACTTTCAATACAAGGTCTGATATACTTTTCAACGTTGTATACGGGTACGATGATACTTAAATCCATAAAACCTTCATTGTATGCTGCAAATGTACAAATAATAATTGGTAAACACAAATAGTTATAGTCACAATTTTTTACGCAAATGGTTAAACATATTTAATTTTTAGAGAAAAGTTGGTAAAATATTGGCGTTTGTCTATATTTTGTGTACTTTTGCATATCATTGTTTAATATTAAAAAACGGAGAAAATGAAGAGTTATTTATTACAGTTTGTGATTGCTTTTGGAGCAGTTGCATCCTTTGTGTCTTGTTCTAAAGACTTGGCGGGTTCCTCGTATGGAGATGTCCAAAAACAGAAGTATGCGGCAAATTTTGTCGCAAAGTATGGTGAAATTGATGCTAACCAGTCCTGGGACTTCGCTACTGGTGAACGCCAGTTGGCTACTCGTGGTGTTTCAACCATCAGCACTAAGATTATGGAGAAGGGTATTGACTGGGGCGATGTGTCGAAAATCAAAACGAAAGCAGGGAACGCCAGTTGGTATGAAACTTTTATTCAAATTCCAGGTGGTGTCGAGAAAAATGGAAATCTTCTCGATGCAATGGTTAAAGCTCTGCCTGAGAAGCAAAAGCAGACAGGTCAACCGGCTGTCTTAGTAGCTCCTGCCAGCGGATTCTGGATTTATCCATTGTTTAGTGGTGGCTGCTTGACATACGATTTTAAAGTAAAGGTGGGTGATCAGGAACCTGTTACGGTGTTTACCAAGGATTGGATTAACTACCAAACAATCAATGGTATGCCGAAGGTATTAGAAAATGGTGATAGTGGAGTTGTCAATATGAAGGGCATCTATATTGAAGCTCCCGTCGGTACCAAAGTTGAGGTTTATATTGATAATATTTACTGCCATTCTAAAGCCGCAGGTAATGCAAACGGCAAGGTCTTCCCATCGCCTGCGGGCACTACTAATGGTCGTGCTATCTATGTGAACATCCCTGATAATGTGAAGCCAGTATTGGATGGTATCGAACTGAAAGAGAATGCCGTTGTGAAATACATCGGCATAGAGGATATTTCTGCTGGTTCTCCTATGTCAGGAGACGAAGACTTTAATGACCTTGTTTTGGCTGTGGTAGGTAATCCCGATGTTCCTCAGGAGAAGATTATTACAGAGAATCAGTATGAGGTGAAGACGTGTAAGCCCAAGCGTTATATGATCGAAGACCTCGGTGCTACCGATGATTTCGACTTCAACGACGTAGTGGTCGATGTTGAGAGCTATACCGTTGAGACCCACAAAGTGACCAGTGAAAACGGTGTTATCAAGACTGATGAGATTATTAAGACTGAGTCTGCCCCCAGCAAGGCTATTATCCGTGCTATGGGTGGTACCATCGACTTTGAGTTGACCATTGGCAACACCAAGTGGGTGAAGAGTGAGAATGGTTTCGACGTAAAGACGATGTACAATACGAAGGGTGAAGTGGACTACGATGCAGAGTTGGCAGTATTTGATGTCGCAGGTTGGGACTACGATGACAACAACATTGGTATTAAGGTGATGGGTAAGGACGGACAATTGTTCGACATCAAGTTCCCCAAGACAGGCGAAGTACCAATGATTATTGCTGTAGATCCCACACAGAAATGGATGGGTGAGCGCGTCAGCGTGCCATCTGAATGGTTCTATACAGAATAGTGTTGAGTATTCTTTAAGGCTCCAACGTAATTTGGGGATATCAGGGCAACAATTGCTTATGCAGTTTGTTGTCCTGAATTTGTTCTGTTTCTCATGTAAATAGAAACGATATACATAAAAATGTTGTATAATATTTGTAGATTAGAGTTTTTTTGTTTATCTTTGCCATGTAATATTCGGACAGTAAAGTTAGAGCTATGGCAAATTGGTATAACAAATATATGACCATCTACGGGAAGCCTTTTAGTGAGGTGCCTGAAGAGATAGTAAAAAGTACACGTGAACGGTTGGCTCGATTGCAAAGTCCTGAGCCGTTGGCCTCTATTGTTGTCATTGCCTATAATGAAGAATGCCGTTTGGCTGCCTGCCTATGGTCGCTAAGTGAGTTACAAACAAAGTTCCCGATAGAAATTTTAGGTGTGAATAATAATTCCAAAGATAAGACTGAAGAAATATACCAGGCTTTGGGCTTGCCGTATTATAACGAAAGTCGACAAAGCCCTGGTTTTGCTCGTCAGTGTGGTTTGCAGCATGCTCATGGAAAGTATCATTTCTTTATTGATGCAGATACTTTTTATCCCTCATGTTATGTTGACAAAATGATGACCAAATTACTAAAGCCAGAAGTTTCATGTGTAGGAACCTTTTGGAGTTTTTATCCCGACAAGAACCATTCTGCTTTCAGCCTGTTTTGGTTTGAATTAGTTCGAGACATTTTTCTATGGGTACAACATTTCAAACGTCCAGAATTGAATATTCGTGGTATGACATTTGCCTTTAATGCCGATTATGCCCGTCAATGTCCCATTCGCACGGATATTAGGAGAGGTGAAGATGGCTCTTTAGCCTTATCGTTGAAGAAGTTCGGAAAGATAGTGTTCTTATACGATCGCAAGGCACGTCCAGTTACCGGTTATGGTACCATCGGTAATCAGTCCATGTGGCAGAGTTTCGTTGATCATGTAAAGATTCAGATGCGAGGCATTACCCGAATCTTCCACTCTACTGATCACTACGAAGACTCCGAGGATAATTTGGTAAAAAATAAATAACCCTTTCCGCCATACGTTGACGGAAAGGGCTATGTTATTTGGGCTGCAGATCAGCATATTCCTGAGCTACATTAATGATGCACGGACAGTCCTTGACATTCGGTCGAGCCTGCTCACGCTCGGCAAAATCCAAACAGGTTTGGTTTTGCTCTCGCTTAATCGCAGCCTTATGGGGGTTCAGGTCGTGGTGACCGACGATTACGGCGCGGGGGTAACGCCGGTGCAGGTCTTCCAGCAACTGTCGCATCGCAGCCTTCTGCTCAGCCGTTCGCGTATCAGCGGGTTGACCGCGGATGTCCAGACCACCCTCGTAGCATACGCCGATGGAGTGGCTGTTGTGGTTCAGACAGTGGGCGCCAATCATCCATTCAGGTCTGCCGGGCTCAATCTCTCCGTTACGACGGACGACGTAGTGGTATCCGATGCCGAGTTTCCAGCCTCGCTGACGATGCCATGAATCTATCTGAGCGGCGGACGATGTCTGGTCGGGCCGTACTGCCGAACAATGAATGACGATTAATGTAATAGTCCGCATGACTGTACCAGTACTGTTGAACTAATGGCGGTCAGAATCGTGATGATGATCTGAATCACCGCCTTCCATGTTTCCTTTCTCATAATTCCTTCTTTTTTCAATTTG
>CAMHTW010000007.1 GCA_946188165.1 uncultured Prevotella sp. | reverse complement strand
TATTCATCGGTGCTATCCTGACGGTGATCGGTTACTCTATCAACGATAAGGTGGTGGTATTCGACCGTATCCGTGAGAACTTCCAGCTCTATGGCAAGCGCGACCGTCAGCAGCTGTTCAACGACTCGCTGAACCAGACGCTGGCTCGTACCATCAACACCTCTGTCACGACGTTGATCGTGTTGCTGTGTATCTTCATCCTCGGTGGTGACTCTATCCGCAGCTTCTCGTTCGCAATGATCTTGGGTGTTATCTTCGGTACCCTGTCGTCACTGTTCATTGCTGCTCCTACAGCCTTCCTTGTGATGGGTCGTACCATCCGCGAGGAGAATGAGGAAGTAGCTAAGGCTTAAGTGTTATCATTAATACAATAAGAATAGCCCACTTCCTGTTCAGGAGGTGGGCTGTCTTTTATTCAGCATCCTATGAAAACAAACAAGAAACGATTACTCATCATCCTGACCGTCCTGTTGGCATCCGTACAAGGATATGCCGACAACCATTCCTTGATGGCTCAAGACGCATGGACAGGGGAGAAGGTCATTGACAACATCCGTCTGGTAAACACCTACTGGCAGACGAACCATCCTGCCGAGGTCAGGGCGTTCTGGGACCATGCGGCCTACCATACAGGTAATATGGAGGTATACAAATTACTGAAAGACAAGCAGATGCTGGACTATAGCATCCGTTGGGCTGAGCATAACAAATGGAAGGGAGCTACGGAGTCTGATCCTGCTAAATGGAAGTATAAACGGTATGGCGAAGGACAGGACTTCGTACTTTTCGGCGACTGGCAGATCTGTTTCCAGACATATATCGACCTGTATCACATCAAGAAAGAAAAGGTACGCGTGAAACGCGCTAAGGAAGTGATGAGCTACGAGGCCGATTCAAAGGCACACGACTACTGGTGGTGGGCCGATGCCCTCTATATGGTGATGCCTGTCATGACGAAGATGTATCAGTTGACGGGCGATGAGAAGTACCTCGACAAACTCTACGAGAACCTCCTTTATACAGACAGCATCATGCTCGACCAGGAAACAGGTCTCTACTTCCGCGATGGTAAGTACGTCTATCCCAAACATAAGACGGCTAACGGCCAGAAGGATTTCTGGGCACGTGGCGACGGATGGGTATTGGCAGGACTGGCTAAGGTGTTGCAGGATATGCCGAAAAACTACCGTCATCAGCCGTTCTTTGTTCAGAAATACGTGCGTTTGGCACATGCTGTCAAGCAGCTTCAGCAGCCCGAGGGTCATTGGACGCGTTCCATGATGGATCCCCACCAGGCGCCCGGCTACGAGACCAGTGGTACCGCCTTCTTCTGTTACGGTCTGCTATGGGGTGTCAATAATGGCTATCTGCCCAAGAAAGAGTTTGTTCCTGCTATCGATAAGGCATGGTATTACCTCACCAGCATTGCTCTGCAACCCAGCGGTAAGTTGGGCTATGTGCAACCTATTGGTGAACGGGCCATCCCAGGACAGCGTGTCGATGCCAATAGTGAGGCTAACTTCGGCGTCGGTGCATTCCTGTTGGCAGCTTGTGAATACTATAGGTATCTGCAAACGAAAAAGGTGGTGCTGACATTTACCAACGAGGGCAATCAGCAACGTCAGGAGGTGGTCGAAGTTGAGTGGCAGGATGTGTGCCGCCAGTTGGACATCACCACAGAAGAAGAGGTCGTCATAGAGAATGCTGCCGGCCAAGAGGTGCCATACCAGAAAACCTACGACGGCAAACTGCTGCTCTATGTCTCGCTACATCCCCACGGAAAGGCTGTCTATACCATGACCAAAGGCAAGCCCGCTACCCCCAAGTCTTACGTCAGAGGACAGGTCTATCCCATTCGCAAGGACGATCTGACTTGGGAGAATGATCTCGGCATCTACCGTATCTACGGTCCTGCTCTCCAAAGAACAGGCGAACGCTCTTTTGGTACTGATGTCTGGGTAAAGAACACACCCGAGTTAGTTGTGGAAGACCGCTACCAGAAAGACTATCGTGGAAACGTTGTGGAAGACTCGCTGAGGAAGGCTGGTCAGAAAGTTGCCCTCAACGATATTGACCGCAACACGTCGTTCCATCTTGATCATGGCAACGGGATGGATGCCTATGGCGTTGGTCCTTCGTTGGGGTGTGGTACACCAGCCCTCATGAAAGACGGCAGACTCATGTTTCCCTACTGCTATAAGACCTGCCAGATTCACGACAATGGCCCCTTGCGTTTCACGGTCGAACTGACCTATGGCGCTAATGCCGATGGTATCACGGAGCACCGCATCGTCAGTTTGGACCGTGGCTCACATTTCAATCGCATGACAGTATGGTACGACGGTATCTCGTCACCCATGGCTCTGGCTGCAGGTATCGTCCTGCATGGCGGCGACAACCTTGCTTTGGGTAAGAATTATGTGCAGTATGCCGACCCTACTGCCAATCCCCAACTCCATCAGTCGCAGGTGTTTGTTGCCACATTGTTTCCACAAGGTGTCAGCGAGACCTGTCAGCTGGAGGGAGCGCTGAAGCACGGCATAGGCATCGTCAACAACTATCAGGGCAGCCCTTATACCTACTATTTCGGTTCTGCCTGGAGCGGATATGATATCCGTTCGCAGGCGCAATGGCAACTGACTATCAACGAATTTATGACACGTACCCCCATCAAATACACTATCCAATGAAAAGAATTATCATCATCTTAGCAGCCCTTATGCTGCTTCTGCCCCTTCAGGCAAAGAAGAAACAAACAGTACAACAGTCAGATCGCGACTATTGGTGTGCACTGGCCTACAGGATGGCCCAGCCCGTGTTGGAGAATATGGCCAAGGGTGAGTTGCAGAAGAATATGCAGACCGAGTTCTCGCCGTCTTTCGATAACCGTAATCGTAAGGTGGTGTATATGGAGACCTTCGGACGTCTCATGGCGGGCATCGCCCCATGGCTTACCTTACCCGATGACGATACGGCAGAGGGTCAGCAGCGCCGTCAGCTGCGCCAGTGGGCATTAGCCTCTTATAAGAATAGTGTAGACCCCGATAGTCCCGACTATCTTTGCTGGGGCGTGGCTGGTCAGAACCTCGTCGATGCCGCTTATATCGCCGAGTCGTTCATCCGTGCCTACGACGCTCTGTGGGTACCGCTCGACGATGTGACCAAACAGCGTTATATCACAGAATTCAAGCGTATGCGTTCCATTGAACCGCCTTATACCAACTGGTTCCTTTTCTCTTCGACCATTGAGAGTTTCCTTGCTAAGGCCGCTGGTCTGAGGGCCTATGACGACTATCGCGTGATGACCACTATCCGTAAGGTCGAGGAGTGGTATGTTGGTGACGGCTGGTATGCCGACGGCCCCGTCTTTGCCTTCGACTACTATTCCAGCTACGTCTTCCACGCCATGTATTTAGAGACCCTTCAGAATATGATTGACGCTCGCGCCAACACCCGTTTGGAGTATAAGAAGTATTACGACCGTGCCTTAAAACGTGCACAGAAGTTTGCCATCATTCTGGAACGCTTCATCTCACCCGAGGGTACCTTTCCTGTCATCGGACGCTCCACTCCTTATCGTATGGCTGCCATGCAGCCGTTGGCGCTGATGGCTTGGTATCAGAAGTTACCTTCCGAACTGAGTAACGGGCAGGTACGTGCTGCCCTGACAAAGGTCATGCACCGTATGTTCGACACGCAGCAGAATTTCAATGAAGGCGGCTATCTGACCATTGGCTTCTGCGGACACCAGCCCGAAACAGCCGACTGGTACACCAACAATGGCTCACTCTATATGACCAGTCTTGTCTTCATGCCATTAGGACTGCCTGCCTCGCATCCTTTTTGGACCGATGCCTCACAGCCCTGGACACAGGTCAAGGCCTGGAACGGTCAGCCCTTCCCAAAGGATCATCGTTGGGCCGACGATATCCAGACCAGGGATAGATGGTAATAAAATCATGAGGTCATGGGGATGGTTCACTTCAAGGACTGTCCCCATGATTCTTTTGGCTTGTAGGTCTGATAGACCAGATAGTAGCTGTCGGCAGCGATGGTGAAGGTATCGGTAAGAGCTTCGTTGAGGGTTCCCTGCCACCACTGGTCGAAGGCATAGCAACCCCACCGCAGACCTTTGGATGAGAGTTGGTGGCATCCGAAATTATAGATGCTGACTTGTTGACTTTTCATGCTACTGAAGGTACGATTGCCATAGGCTGGCGTGAAGAAACCGTGGTCTGTGAACATCGTTCCCTCGACGTTCATGTCCCTGTAGTACCGCATCAGTAGGCTGATATTACCGAGGGTATGGTCTTCGCGCAGACCCGTAGCACCGAGATAGGCTATCTTGAGCCATCCCTGCAACAGACAGTAGCGGGTGGCTTTCGTCAGGTCGTTGTCGGCCTGTTCCTCGATGCAGATGAGCCGGTCGCGGTATTCGTCGGGAATGCTGTCGCCATCGCCGATAATAAGAGCCTCCCCCAACCCCTCCATACGGAGGGGGGCAATGGCTCCGTCACATGCAATAAGATGCGCTGCGTGATGGAGGATGTCCAGGGGAATGGTGTGGCTTGGAAACAGTCCGTTAGCCACAATCACTGCATCAAATTCTTCCTTCATACCTCTTCCTTCTTCCTTCTTACCTCTTAACTCTCTTCGCTTCTTTGTTCCACTTGATGTAGCCCGCAACGGCGATGACGACATAGATGCCGTAAAGGCAGGCTTTGAAGGGGATGCCTTTTTGAATGTAGAGAATGGTGCAAACTACATCTACAACCATCCAGAAGAGCCACTGTTCCACATACTTACGTGCCAATGCCCACATGCCCACGAACGACAGCGCATTGGTAAAGGAGTCGAGAACGGGGACGGTGGAGTCCGTCCAGGTTATCAGGACAACATAGACGGCACCCCATGCCACGAAGAAGCAGGCGGCACAGGGCAGATAGCGGCTGTAGGGCATGTGGACGATGGGCAGCGGCTCTTTCTTCTTACGTGTCCTGACAAACTTCCACACGTAGAGACCGTAGAGTGCGGCAAGCGTGTAGTAGCATGCCATACCTGCGTCGCCATACAGTCCGTGCTGCCAGTAGAGGATGACGTCCAGTGCCGGCATGATGATGCCTATCACCCAAAGAGCGATATGAGCCCGATACTCGAGCCAGATATATATCAGGCCGAGTATCGTGGTCAATATGTCAAGCCAGTCAAGCGTCATTTTTCACTATTCACTATTCACTTTTCACTTAAAAATTAATTGACAGGTGTCCCATCATGTTGAAGGGAGCGGACGGCGCAAAGCCCGCCTCATACGGGTCGGAGGTGTCCCAACCCGTTGCAACCACCTTGCCGTCAACTTTGTCGTAGCGAGGTGCCGCCCATCCGTTGTTGTCATATTTTGCCGAGAACAGGTTGTAGAGCGTCACGCCGATGGTTGCATCCTTGATGCCCAGCTTAGGCAACTTGAAGCTGTACGACAGGTCGATGTTGGTGGTGAAGTGTCCGTCGAGCATCATGCTGACATCTGTGAGCTGCCCATTGTCATCCAGCGTCTGGTAGCTCTTGAACCCGGTGTTGGTCAGATACTGCTTGCTGACATACTGGCTCTGGATGCTGGCCTTCAACCCCTTGTAATTAAAGGTGAAGATGTTGTTGGCTATCCAGTCGGGCGAGAACGCCAGGGGCTGGTCGCCCAGGTTGGCAACGCTGTTGTCAGCCAATTGTACGGTAATGTCCTTGACCCGGTTCTTCGACCAGGTGGCATTGACATCCCAGCGGAACCAGTCAACGGGCTTTACGGCAGCCTCCACCTCTACGCCCAGACGGTAGCTCTTAGGCAGGTTGCGTGTGATAGCTTCGCCAATCTTGTCAATCTCGCCCGTCAGTACAAACTGGTCTTTGTAGTCCATCCAGTAGAAGTTGGCACCAGCCGAGAACACCTTGCTTTGGTATTTGTATCCTATCTCCAGGTCGTTCAGCCGTTCAGCCTTGGGCATGTCCAACTCAGCGTTCAGGCTGTTCTGGAAATTGTTGCGCGTAGGTTCCTTGTGGGCAATGGCATACGATGCATACACCTTATGGTTGGGGTTGATGTTGTAGTTGATGCCGAATTTGGGGTTGAAGAAGTTGAACGACTTGTCCATGTCGTAGACGATGCGCTGGTTGGTGTCCCAGTTGATTTCGTCCGTCGGACCGTCCATCTTGATGCCTACATGCCGGTACTGCAAGTCCACGTAGGCGCTGAGCCCCGCCAGCAGGTCGTATGTCACCTTGCCATAGATGTTGAAGTCCGTCTTTTTCGTCTTGTCATCATAGTATTTGTGGTCAGGCATCAGCACGTCAACAGGACTCTTGACCCATTTGATCAGTCCGAAGTGGTCGCCTTCGTATTTGTTCCAGCCGCCCCCAATGGTAGCCTGCAGGTTCTGCTTGTTGTCATAGACGATGGAGGCCACAGCACCGTAGAAGTCGTTGTCCATCTTCTTCTGGCGCACCAGGTCGCTCTTGGCCCAAGTCATAGTTTTGTCCAGGTCGTACTCGAACAAGGTACGCTTGCGCTTGTACTCCTCGTAGTAGCCCTGTCCCTTGGTGTAGTGCAGTGCTGCATTGAAGCTCAGCTCGTTGTTCAGCCGCTGGTTCCATATCAGCTGGTAGTTCTGCTGGTGGTAGTTGTCCGTCTGGTTGTCATAGTAGTGCGTCTTGCCGTCAGCGTCATAATACTCGCCGCATGAGTTGTAGGTACGACCGTAGAGCTGCTGCTCATACTTCGACGTATAGTTCCAGGCGTGGTATGTTTCCTCGACACCATTGAAGGTGATGAACTTCACGACGGTGTTGTCGCCAAACCAACCCGCCTGCAGGAAATAGCTGTTCAGCTTGGTTGAGGCTCGGTCCAGATAACCCTTGGAGCCAATGTTGCTGAGACGTCCCTGAATACCCCAGTGACCGTTGATGAGGCCTGTGCCGAAGCGCATTGTCTCCTTGTGGCTGTAGTAGCTGCCACCGCTGAGGTCGATACCAAAGTACGGCTTTGTACCGATGTCCTCCGTCTGCATGTTCAGCGTAGCGCCGAAGGCACCTGCGCCGTTGGTCGATGTTCCCACGCCGCGTTGAATCTGCATAGACTGCACCGACGAGGCAAAGTCGCCCATGTTCACCCAAAACACCGTCGAACTCTCAGCATCGTTCATAGGGACGCCGTTGGCGGTGATGTTGATACGGCTAGGGTCTGTGCCGCGCACGCGCAGCGATGTGTAGCCGATACCGTTACCGGCATCGCTGGTCATCGTGATACTGGGTGTCAGTGATAACAGGAAGGGAATGTCCTTGCCGTGATTGACGGCTTTCAGTTGCTCCTTGCTCATGTTGGTGAATGCGACGGGCGTCTTGCGGGTAGCCCTAATCGATACTACCTCGACGTTTTGCAGTGCTACGCTTTTCAGCGTGTCAATGTCGGCAGCCTGAGTTGTCATGGCTACCGTCAGTGCTGTCATCATGAAAAACTTTCTCATGTTCTTTTACCTTATTATTAATACTAAAAATAAGGGGGTCGTGCTTACTCATCATCCCTGCGTCGGCATTGTCCGTATCAGGTTCCGAGGGTATCATCTCAGCCCACAACTGTGAGCACCCCTTGATAAATCGGGTGCAAAGGTACGACTTTATTTCGATATTCCCAAAAAACTTTGTAAAAAAGTAATAGGTAGGGGATACCAAGGATGATGAAAAATACTATAATGCAGGGAAGGCGTCGTTTTCCTGCGCTTTTACCGCCATGCACTCCATTTCTACCAACCATCCCGGACGGCAGACCGGTGCTAACACAATGACATACGGCTTGTCTGGGAAACGCTCCTGATAGAGTTTGCTGACGACAGCATAATCAGACGGGTCGCGTAGATACACCACCATCTCACCTACGTCCTCGTAGCTGCAACCAGCCTCGGCGAGCAGTGCCTCCACATTCTCCCACATGCGATGGGTCTGCTTCACCACGTCCTTCGGATGCACTATACGTCCCTTATTGTCGATACTGGCCGTACCGGAAATGAATACATGTCGGCGGTCACCATAGTCCACATAGGTGCCACGCTCGAAGCTGACGCCATAGTCGCTGGTACGATTCAGGTGCGTTGAAGCGTAAAGATGATGAACTTGTTCGGACGTGATACCCTTGACGGCATAGTTGTCCATCTGCGCCAATACGTTGGCATCCTGCTGACGGCCTCCGATACCTGTCGAGGCAATGAAATGCGTCTGGGGCGTCAGGCCCTGGGTAAAGAATACCTGGTTGCGGGCACGTACCACGCCACCATAGTTCAGGTCGATATCGTTGACGAAAAGCCATGTACGGATACAGTTGTCAGCCAACGTACACTCCTCATGGGCCAACTGCATGACATACTCATTGAAGAGCAGGCGCATCTGATGTTCCGAATTGGCAGCCAGATTGAAGGCCGTACCATTCCATAAGTGACGGTAGCTGCCATGGGCCGCCTCATAGAGGCCGCTATCTGTCTGTCGTGTGCTCACACCAGACATCAGATAGACCCACATGGCTATCTTGGTGCCGTCGAGTGGTGCCTGTTCAATAATACTCTTGGCACAGTCGCTGACGTCGCTGGCTATCACGTCGTCGGCCTGATTGGAGGCATCACTCAGGAAGTAGCGTTTGAACACTGCCGTTGCTCCTTTCAAGTCCGTCTCCAACAGATGCTGATAGGCATCGAGTACTGCATCAAGCTGTTGCTGGTATGGCGCCATGACATTCGTAGCGCTTATCATTACATGATACTCACTGACACCACCTGTCCCAGTAAATGCTGAGAAGCGGGCGCGGGCATCACCTATATTCATTATTTTGTTTATCATCGTTTCTGTCATAAAAAGGCGGGTACAAAGGTACGATTTTATTTCGATATTCCCAAATAACTTTGTAAAAAAGTAATAGGTGGGGGGGAGCCCCACCTAATTACTTTTTATCGTATGCATGCAACGGATAGTCGGTCGTGAAGTGCAACCCTCGGCACTCCTTACGTTCCAGTGCCCAACGGGTAATCAAATACCCCACATTAATCATGTTACGCAGTTCACAGATGTCGCGACTGGCCTTTACGCGCTTAAACAGTCGCTCCGTCTCTTCGTACAACATGTCCAGACGGTCCCAGGCGCGGTGCAGGCGCAGGTCGCTGCGCACGATACCTACGTAGTTCGACATAATCTGGTTCACCTCCTTCACGGACTGTGTTATCAGCACTTTCTCCTCGTTGGTCATGGTACCCTCGTCATTCCATTCTGGTACCTTGGTATTATAGTCGTACAGGTCGACATGCTTCAGCGAGTCCTTGGCTGCTGCATCGGCATAGACCACCGCTTCGATGAGCGAGTTTGACGCCAGGCGATTGCCGCCATGCAAGCCCGTGCACGAGCATTCGCCTAAAGCGTACAGGCGTTCGATGCTCGACTGTCCGTTCAGATCGACCTTGATGCCGCCACACATGTAGTGAGCTGCAGGCCGTACGGGGATGTAGTCCGTCGTAATGTCGATACCTATCGACAGGCATTTCTGGTAGATATTGGGGAAGTGGTGGCGCGTCTCGTCGGGGTCCTTATGAGTGACGTCCAGACAGACGTGGTCCAGACCATGAATCTTCATCTCCTTATCGATGGCGCGGGCTACGATGTCACGTGGTGCCAGCGACAAGCGCTCGTCATACTTCTCCATGAATGTCTCGCCGTTGGGCAGTTTCAGAATGCCGCCATAGCCGCGCATGGCCTCCGTGATGAGGTAGGCGGGATGCGTCTCCTTGGGGTTGTGTAGCACCGTCGGGTGGAACTGTACGAACTCCATGTCGGCAACAGTACCTTTGGCACGATAGACCATAGCTACGCCGTCGCCAGTAGCGATAACGGGGTTCGACGTCGTCATATACACGGCACCGCAACCACCTGTACACATCACCGTAACCTTAGCCAGGTAGGTGTCAACCTTGGGCTTGTTGGGGTTCAGCACGTAGGCTCCATAGCATTGGATGTTGGGCGAACGGCGCGTGACGCGTACACCTAAATGGTGCTGCGTAATAATTTCTACGGCAAAATGGTTTTCCTTGATGTCGATATTCGGATGGTTGCGCACAGCCTCCATCAGGCCGCGCTGTATTTCGGCACCCGTATCGTCGGCATGGTGCAGGATGCGGAACTCAGAGTGGCCACCCTCACGGTGCAGGTCAAACTGTCCGTCTTCCTTGCGGTCGAAGTTGACACCCCACTTGACCAGTTCCTCAATCTGGGCAGGGGCATTGCGCACCACCTGCTCCACGGCTTTCTGGTCTGAGATGTAGTCACCGGCTATGATGGTGTCCGCAATATGCTTGTCAAATGTGTCCACTTTCAAATTGGTCACACTGGCAACGCCACCCTGTGCAAACGACGTGTTGGCCTCATCCAGTCCTGCTTTGCAAATCATGCATACCTTGCCCTTGTTGGCGTTAGCCACTTTGAGGGCGTAACTCATGCCGGCCACGCCGGCACCGATAATTAGAAAATCGTACTTGTAAACCATAAGTGTACTCAATTACGCTGCAAAAATACGAAATAATTATCAATAAAGTTATAGCGGAAGCAAATTTTTCACTCTTTACGCTTCACTTTTCACTTAAAAAGTTGTAATTTTGCAATCGATTATGAAGAAAATACTGTTTTTTACCCTGATATGCTGTCTTTCGGTAGCCGCTAAGGCTCAGGAAGACAGTTTGCGCATCAAGCTCGACTCGCTGTTGCGCGACCCACTCTTTGAGACCACACAGGTCGGGTTGATGGTTTTCGACCTTGATGCCGACACCGTCCTTTATCAGTATCAGGCCCGCCAGCTGATGCGCCCTGCATCGACCATGAAGCTGGTCACCGCCATTACCGCCCTCGACCGTCTGGGTGGCGGCTACGAATACAAGACGGACTTTTACTATACAGGCTCGCTCACCGACTCCGTGCTGACGGGTAACCTGTATTGCGTGGGCGGTTTCGACCCCTCGCTGACGCAGGACGACGTAGCGGTGATAGCCGAGAGCATCCACCAGGCAGGCGTCAGAAAGGTTCGCGGCACCATCATTGCCGACAAACAGATGAAGGAGGTGCTGGACTATGGCGAAGGCTGGTGCTGGGACGACGACAACCCGATGCTGATACCTCTTTCCATTGGTCGTAAAGACATCTTCCTGACCACCCTCCGCAAGGAGTTGGAGCGTCAGGGTGTCGATGTGTCAGAAGCCAGACTGGGCGGCAATGGCGTGATGCCCAATGGTGCGCGTCATTTGAGCACCTATCACCATAGCATCGATGTCATCCTGAACCAGATGATGAAGGACAGCGACAACTTCTATGCCGAGTCGCTGTTCTACCAGACGGCAGCCTCTACGGGGCACCGTCCTGCCAAGGCCAGTGATGCGCGCACGCTGACCAAGCAGTTTATCAAACGTCTGGGGTTGGGCGACAATCCTTATAAGATAGCCGACGGCTCAGGTCTCTCACTCTACAACTATGTCTCTGCCGAGTTGCTGGTTTATATGTTGCGCTATGCCGACAGCAAGGAGGAAATCATCGGCCACCTGTTGCCTTCCCTGCCCATTGCAGGTGTTGACGGCACGCTGAAGAAGCGTATGACGAATACGAATGCCTGTGGTAATGTGTTGGCTAAGACGGGTACGGTGACGGGTATCTCGTCGTTGGCTGGTTATCTGACTTCTGGTGACGGACGTCGGCTGTGTTTTGCCATCATCAATCAGGGTGTGATGCGTAGCAAGGATGGCCGCGACTTTCAGGACCGCGTGTGCAATGCGCTGTGCGAGTGATGAGTGAAGAGTTAAGAATTAAGAGTGAAGAGTGAAGAATCGGCTTCGCCGGTTATGCGAAGTGCTTCTTATACGCACAGTGCGGACAGGTGCCTTTTACCATGTAGTTCACCGACGCCATGACGAAGCCCTCGGGCAGTTCTATGCCAGGCACGGGAATATGCTCCAGACAGTAGGTCTGGTGACACTGTTCACAGTAGAAATGTACGTGCAGGTCGTCGTCAATCTCGTCATGACGGCTGTGACAAAGCTCATAGCGCACACCGTCGCCACCGTCCTCTATCACGTGTACTAAGTGTTGTTCGCGGAATAGCGACAACGTGCGGAAGATGCCCGACTTGTCGATGCTCAGTATCTTGTATTCCAGTTCACTGAGCGACATGGGACGCCCCGCACCGTCCAGCGTGCGCAACACTATCAGGCGGTTGGCTGTTGCCTTGATGTCGTGCGCTTCAAGCATCGTCACATATCTCTCCTCATCCTTCATCTCTCATCTCTCCTTCCACCAGGTTGGTCAGTTCTATGAATTCAGGAATAGACAACTGTTCCGGACGGCGCGTCAGCAGTTCAGCGTTCTGGGTGAAGAGTCGGGCGTCTGCCGGCAACAGCTGGCGCAGCGATACGCGTAGCATCTTGCGACGCTGGTTGAACACCGTCTTCACCACCCGCTTGAACAGTTGCTCGTCACACCCCAGCTGCTGCACCTCGTTGCGCGTCATACGAATCACGGCACTCATCACCTTGGGCGGCGGATTGAACACGGTGGGCTCGACGGTAAACAGGTATTCCACATGGTACCATGCCTGTATCAGCACCGACAGGATGCCGTATTGCTTGTTGCCCGGCTGCGCGGCCATGCGTACGGCCACCTCATGCTGAATCATGCCCGTACAACAGGGAATGAGGTCGCGGTTGTCAAGCATCTTAAAGAAGATTTGCGACGAGATGTCATAGGGATAGTTGCCTGTCAGCACAAACTGCTGACCGCCGAACACCTGTCGAAGGTCCATGCGCAGGAAGTCCTCACCCAGTATGTTTTCACGAAGCTTGGGAAAGTGCTCGTTCAGGTAGGCCACACTCTCACGGTCAATCTCGACAACCTTGAAGGGACGGGGCTTTTCTACGAGATACTGTGTCATGACACCCATGCCGGGTCCCACCTCCAGTACGGGCAACTCGGGGCAGGCATCTACCGTGTCGGCAATGCGCTTAGCTATTGACAGGTCGGTCAGGAAGTGCTGTCCGAGGTTCTTCTTAGGTCGTACTTGTTTCATCTACATGTAGTTGAGCGCGTATCACTTTCTCCACAATCTCTGGGAAATATTTCATTTCCAGCTTGTGCTCCTTATCGGCAATATCGTCGGCGGTGTCGTCAGGACTCAGTGCTACACGATACTGGGCAATAATCTCGCCTGAGTCGCAGACAGGCGTCACATAGTGTACGGTCATGCCCGTCTCTGTTTCGCCAGCAGCCTTCACGGCCTCATGGACGTGGTGGCCCCACATGCCTTTGCCGCCGAATTTGGGCAGTAGGGCAGGGTGCAGGTTGACGATGCGGTGCGGATAGGCCTCAATGAGAAAGTTGGGAATCAGTGGCAGGAAGCCTGCCAGCACGATGAAGTCTATCCGGTGCTTGGCCATCAGTGGCATCATGAATGTCTCGTCGTTCAACTGCGCCTTGGGCACGACGGCCGTCGCCACACCTAAGTTCTGGGCCCTGACCAGTGCGTAGGCATCAGCCTTGTTGCTGACGACCAGTTTACAGTTGACGTCGGTGCTACCATGAAAGTAACGTATCAGATTCTCACAGTTGGTGCCACTGCCCGACACGAATATCGCGATATTTCTTTTCATCCTTCGTTGTTTTGGCTGCAAAGGTACGAATAAGTGAGTGAAATACCAAATTTATTTGAGTATTTTCGAACGTGAGTACCTTCTCGCTATGTGAAAAGGTACGAATAAAAAATGAATTACCGTCTGCGGAAGCAAATTTTTCACTTTTCACTTTTCACTTTTCACTTTATTTCGTATCTTTGCAGGCGCAATGAAGTCAGGCAGTGTAATATTGAAGATACTGATGCCGCTGGTATTGGGTGCGGGCATCCTCTATTGGATGTACCGTGGCGAAGACTGGCAGACCATCCTCCACGTCGCAACCGACGAGATGGACTGGACGTGGATGCTGCTCTCGTTCCCCTTTGGCATATTGGCTCAGATGTTCCGTGGCTGGCGCTGGCGTCAGACGCTGGAACCTGTGGGCGAACATCCTCGCCATTCCGTAAGCATTCACAGCATCTTCGTGTCCTATGCCGCTTCGCTGGTGGTGCCAAGGGTAGGCGAGTTTACGCGCTGCGGCGTGCTGAACCGCTACGACGGCGTGTCGTTCCCCAAGGCGTTGGGTACGGTGGTCACCGAGCGTGCCATCGACTCGCTGCTGGTTATGGGCATCACGGCTCTCGTGCTGATGTTGGAGATGAGTACCTTCGGCATGTTCTTCCGCAAGACGGGCACCAACCTGCAGTCCATCCTTGGTGGCTTCTCGTGGGCGGGCTATCTGGTGGTAGCCATCTGCGGCCTTGCCATCCTGGTCCTGCTGCATTTCCTGTTGCACAAGCTGTCCATATATGATAAGGTACGTGCCACGCTTTCGGGTATCTGGCAGGGTGTCATCTCGCTGAAGGACGTGCGCAACATCCCGTTGTTCGTTTTCTTTACCCTTGGTATTTGGGTCAGCTACTTCCTGCACTACTACCTCACCTTCTTCTGCTTCGACTTCACTGCCGACTTAGGGTTAGGCTGCGCACTCGTCACCTTCATCGTCGGCTCCATAGCCGTCATTGTGCCCACGCCCAACGGTGCCGGCCCCTGGCACTTTGCCGTCAAGACCATGCTCATCCTCTATGGCGTGGCTGACGAAAAGGCCCTCTATTTCGTGCTCATCGTCCATACCGTCCAAACCCTTCTTGTCGTCGTCCTCGGCATCTATGCCTGGCTTGCCCTGAACTTCACGAAAGTAAGGAGAATATAATAACGAGGCTTCACCTTCTGACATGCTTCAATTGCTTACCAATCGTAATCCTCTACATAGCCGTCGAATGTCACCTCTTCTTTCCATCCGTTGGCGCGGAACAGCTTGCGGATGTCCTCTTGCAAGGCAGGCGGAATCATTCGCGAACCGTTACGATACTCAAAGTAGTAGGTGCGGTTGGTTAGACTGATCACACCCTGACGGACTGCTGGCTCCAGACGTTTAGGCATGTCGCTTGTGAAGGTATGCAGCATACCCTTGGCGAAGCGCACCTTCTGGTCGTTGCGATACATCGGACATTCAGCAGTCGCCACACCCTTGAAGTGCGGATTCACACACCTGTAGGAACTATGGGTGCTGGGAACATACGGCCCTACCTGCCATCGCAGACACTGGGTGCGCAACGGGCACTCATCGACATAACATACTGTGTAGCCTTCCTTGGCTTTCTTAATCAATAATTCTTTTGCAATACTCATGATTTCTTGTTTTTTTAGTTGAATTTCATTTTTACCCTCACATACTCACATGACACCGCTCTAAGGCCGATGTATAAAGGGCTGAAGGCATGTGAGGGACATTCGTTCTCCCTCACGTCTCCCTCACATTTTCAGTCCCTTGCCCTCACGCAGCCTTCAACGGAACAGCTTTGTAATAGGCTACATGACTATGATCCTTCCGTTCGTATTCGAGGCTGACGAGTGCACGTCCCAACTCCACCTTTGCCTTCGTCGTCACAGTCACGTTAGGATACTCGTCGCGAATAATCTCCAGCATCTCCGTCGTATTCAGCGACTTCACCTTTTCGCCGTCTGCAGGCTTGCGGAAACAAGCCTTCACCATCTCTGCGATGTCCTTCTGCTGCATGTAGGCAAGGTTCAGCTGCTGTATACGGGCTACCTCCTGATTGTTGAACCAATAAGGAGCCTCCAACTGGCGGATTTCATACAACACCTGGGCATATAACTGCTCGTAGTCGATGTCGCCAGCGTTGTCGATGTACTGACCCTTGGGAATCGTCAGGCAGATGTAGCGACGACTGCCTGTTGCATCTGTCAGCGGATGCGGATTGTTGGTGGTCGATACAAACGAGGCATAGCGGGGACGGTCATCCTGAGCCTTGCCAAAGATGGGGCGTCCGTTCACCTTATTCTTAGACAAGGTCTGCTTCAAGGCCGCATGCTGACTGGGGCGGATAGCCTCGAGTTCGTCAAGGTTCACCAACAGATTGTTGGTCAGCGCCATCTCCTTATCAAACTTGTTCGACAAGTTCAGGTGGTCCAGATAGTACTCACGAAGTTGAAAGGGTAGCAGCCTGCGCAAGAAAGTCGTCTTGCCACACCCCTGAGCACCAATCAGCACAGGTACGACCTCATTGCCGTGCATCGTGTCGAGTTGCAACCAGTGGGCCACAGCCGAGCGTAACCATATACTAAGGTACGCCAGCTGTTCAGAGCTGATGCCAGGAATGCGACTGAACAATCGCGCTACGTGGTTCTGTCCGTCCCACTGGGGCAGGTCGTTCAGGAATGCCAAAACGGGATTGTACATCCTTACCTCCTCAGAGTTGACATACATGGTAATGTCGGCCTTGGGGTTACACGACTCGTCCAGCCCTTCACGAAGGGCTTGGATAATGATGCTGTTCAGGGCTTCCTGTGTCAGCGGACGGTAGTCGGCTGTCAGCTCGGCTTTCGCCTTGAATTCCACCTTTCCGCTCAGTACGTTACGTCGCAGACGGTAATTGTCGTTAAGAAACTGCTCGATGATGAGCACACTCACTGTTTGAACATTTTGGGGCTGTTCAACTACCACTAAGGATTTTACTTCCATAGTTTTTTGTTAATCGAAGATTGTTAATAATGTTGTTATTGGCTGGTTTTTCATGGTGTTTTTCTTGTGTTATCCATGATTTCTGTTATCCAGCTTTGCATTTTTTTGAAATGCTCTGCAAAGGTACAAAAATATTTTGCTGTTTGCAAATAATTTGGCAAAAATCCGACGATTTAACATTTCATTTTCGCTCAAATTTTGCAATAAAATAAAAAGGTGAGTGACAAGTTCCAAAAATGTGAGGGAGACGTGAGGGAGAATGAATGTCCCTCACGTGCCCTCAGCCCTTTGTACATCAGCCTTTGAGAGGTGTCATGTGAGTATGTGAGGGACATTTTCGAATTCCTTGATTTTTCGCGTTCGCTTCATCGAATAATCGTAATTTCTTCATTTAAGGCTCTTGTTCAGTCCGATTAATGCAAACTCCCAGTCCGAAGGCTTCGGACTCGTAGTCCGTAGGGAGCGGACTGGCAGTCCGTCGGGACGGACTAATCTCTTTCGCTATACGTCGTTTCTCTTGGAGAGAAAGGCCGTTTCTTTGGTAGTAACATGCCGTTTTGCTGTGAGTGCATTATATATGGATGTATTGCTGCCTATCAATCTCTTTCATTCCACCGAAGACGCAGCCGCAGAGGCAAGTGGCTTCACCTCCTACAATGCATACGTCAAAGCGAAGGAACGACTGCAGAAATGAAGAATTTGTGAAAGTTTTTATCCCGACAGGCTTGTAATCTCAGATTTTTTATCTAAATTTGCAGTCGAAAGATAACCTTTAAACGAAAATAATACAATGAACGAAATCCAAAATCTGAACCCACAGTGCATCTGGAAGAACTTCTACGCACTGACACAGGTACCGCGTCCGAGCGGACATTTAGAGAAAATTCAGCAGTTCCTGCTTGACTTCGGTAAGCAGGCTGGGGTAGAGGCTTTTAAGGACCCTGCAGGAAACATCGTGTTCCGCAAGGCTGCCACACCAGGCTATGAGAACAAGAAGGGCATCATTCTGCAGGCTCACATGGACATGGTGCCGCAGAAGACGCCAGAGTCTACGCATAATTTCGAGACTGACCCCATTGAGCCGTGGATTGACGGTGAGTGGGTAAAGGCCAAGGGTACGACGCTGGGTGCTGACAACGGCTTAGGCGTAGCTGCCATCATGGCGATTATGGAAGATAAGACCTTGAAGCACGGACCTATTGACGCGCTGATTACGCGTGACGAGGAGACGGGTATGTATGGTGCCAACGAGCTGCCCGAGGGTGAACTGCAGGGCGACATTCTGTTGAATCTCGACTCGGAGCACTGGGGCAAATTCGTGATTGGCAGTGCCGGTGGTATAGATGTCACCGCCACACTGGATTATCAGGAGGTGGACACAGACGCCGAGGATGCTGCCGTCCGCGTGACGGTGAAGAACCTGCGTGGCGGACACAGCGGTCTGGAGATTAACGAGGGGCGCGGTAATGCCAACAAACTGCTGGTACAGGTGGTGCGTGAGGCCATTGCCGAGACGGAGGCTCGCCTGGCATCGTGGAATGGCGGCAACATGCGTAATGCTATTCCTTTCAAGGCTGAGGCCGTGCTGACGTTGCCGAAGGAGAATATTGCTGTGGTGAAGGAGATAGCTGCCGACTGGCAGGAGACCTTCAACGACGAGTTCAAGCTCATTGAGCCGCAGGGTATCGAGGTGCTGGTAGAGGACGTGGAGACCCCGAAGAAGGAGGTGCCCGTCGAGATTCAAGACAATCTGGTAGATGCCATCTTCGCTTGTCACGACGGCGTCATCCGCTTTATTCCTGCCTATCCCAGTGTGGTAGAGACCTCATCGAACCTGGCTATCATCAACATTGGCGAGGGCAAGGCCAGCATCAAGATCCTGGCTCGTTCGAGTCGTGAGGACATGAAAGGCTATGTCGTGACGATGCTGGAGAGCTGCTTCTCGATGGCTGGCATGAAGGTGGAGACAGCAGGCTCGTATGGCGGCTGGGATCCCAACCCCGACTCAGAGATTCTACACCTATTATTAAAAGAGTATAAGGAACTGTTCGGGCAGGACGGCATCATTCAGGTGGACCATGCCGGACTGGAGTGCTCGGTCATCTTGGGCAAGTATCCTTGGCTGGACGTTGTCAGCCTCGGTCCTACGATGAAGTCGCCGCACACCACTACGGAGCGTGCCCTGATTGAGACCGTTGCACCCTTCTGGCAGTTGCTGAAGAAGACGCTGGAAGACGTGCCAGAGAAAAAGTGAGAAAGTGAGGAGATGAGAAAGTGAAAAGGTAAAAAATGAGGCATGGTGCTTTACTTTTTTACCTTTTTACTTTTTTTCTTTTAAATTATTTCGTATCTTTGCAGCCGATAAACAATTAAAGTAACAAAATTATGGACGATTATCCGGCGAATAGTAACAAGTTTTAGGCCGGAGGATAGCAGGCAAGACCGCTAATCCTCTTGCCGCTAAAATATTAATTATCAATTGTCAATCATTTAAGAAGGATTAGCACAATGAAGACTTACTGGAACACCCAAGGCGGGCTCACCCAGATTAATGAATGGCAGCCCAACAGTTGGATACAAGTGACGTGTCCGACGGAAGAAGATCAGAAGTTGTTGGAAGAGCAGTTTCAGATTCCCGACTACTTCCTCTCAGATATTAGCGATACCGACGAGCGTGCCCGTTACGAGTATGACGACGGTTGGATGTTGATAATCCTGCGTATTCCTTATGTTAAAGAGGTACGCTCGCGCACGCCGTATACTACCGTGCCCCTTGGTATCATCCACAAACGCGACGTCACCATTACCGTCTGTTTCTACGAGACGAATATGATGATTGACTTTGTCAGTTTCCAGCAGAAGCGGGGAGTGGGCTTCACCGACCATGTTGATATGATATTCAGGCTGTTCCTCTCGAGTGCCGTGTGGTATCTGAAGCGTCTGAAGCAGATTTCAATGCTGGTTGACAAGGCCAAGCGTAACCTTGACAAGGAAGTGAACAACGAGAGCCTGATAGGACTGTCGCGACTGCAGGACTCGCTGACCTACTTCACGACCTCCATCAGAGGCAACGAGAACCTGTTGCAGAAGTTGAAGTTCAAGTTGCAGATTGACGAATTGGATGCCGACTTGATTGAGGATGTCAACATTGAGATGACGCAGGCCCGTGAGACGACGAACATCTACTCGAACATTTTGGAGTCGACAATGGATACCTACCAGTCGATTATCAATAACAATATGAATACCATCATGCGTACGCTGACCTCCGTCACTATCATACTGATGTTGCCGACGCTGGTGGCTTCATTCTTTGGCATGAACCTCATCAATGGCATGGAAAACAGTCCTATCGGATTTGTCGTCGCCATTGTCATTTCTGTCATTATTTCTGTGCTGTCGTTGCTCGTATTCAGGCATAAACGACTGATTTAGTCACTTTTTTTAAAAAAAATTAGGTTGTTTCAGAATTATTTGCTAATTTTGCCGAATATCTCGGCGAAAAGCCTGAATAATTGTATGAACTAACCCTATCATTCACTAAAACGTATTGAAACGATGATGGACTCTCAAGAACAGACTCCCATTGAGGAGCAGACCGTAGAACAGACCGTAGTAGAAAATGCAGCAGTAGCTGAAGAAGCAGCAGTTGAAGAAGCAACAGCTGAGCAGCCAGCTGAGGAACAGCCCGTGCCCGAGCGCAAGCAGTACGAGACCAAGCAGGAAGTGCTTGAGCGCGTACGTGAGTTGGCGCATGGTGAAGAGGCACCTCAGAAGGACGAAGTTGACTATCTGAAGACTTGCTTCTATAAGTTGCACGTGGCTGAGCGTGAAGCACAGCTTAAAGCCTATATCGATGGCGGTGGCGATCCTGAACAGTATCAGATTGTTCCAGACCAGACCGAAGAGGCGTTCAAGGCTGAAATGGTTGTCGTTCGTGAGAAACGTCAGAAGTTGTTCCGTCAGCAGGAGCAGGAGAAACAGGACAACCTGGAGAAGAAGCTGGCCATCATCGAGAAGATTAAGTCTATGGTTACCTCGCCCGAGGAAGCCAACAAGTCGTATAAGGACTTCAAGGCCCTGCAGGACGAGTGGCGTGAAATTAAAAACGTGCCTGCCGAGAAGGCCAATGAACTGTGGCGCAACTACCAATTGTATGTCGAGCAGTTCTATGACCTGCTGAAGTTGAATAGCGAGGCACGTGAATATGACTTCAAGAAGAACCTGGAGTTGAAGACCAAACTCTGCGAAGCTGCCGAGAAGTTAGCCGACGAGGAGGATGTCATCAGTGCTTTCCATCAGTTACAGAAGCTGCATCAAGAGTATCGTGAGATTGGTCCTGTCAGCAAAGAACTGCGTGAAGAAATCTGGCAGCGTTTCAAGGCTGCTTCCACTGTTATCAACAAGCGTCATCAACAGCACTTCGAAGGTCTGCGTGCCAAGGAGGAAGAGAATCTGGAGCGCAAGACTAAACTCTGCGAACAGATTGAGGCTATTGCTGCTGAGGAGAATAAGACCGGTGCAGACTGGGAGAAGCATACCAAGCAGATTATTGACCTGCAGACAGAGTGGAAGACCATCGGTTTTGCACCACAGAAGATGAATGTGAAGATTTTCGAGCGTTTCCGTTCGGCCTGTGACGACTTCTTCGGTCGTAAGGCAGAGTTCTTCAAGGGTTTGAAGAATACTTTCAAGGAGAATGCCGACAAGAAGCGTGCACTCGTCGAGAAGGCCAAAGCCCTGCAGGATTCTACCGATTGGAAATCAACATCTGACAAGCTCATCAATCTGCAGAAGGAGTGGAAGACCATCGGCATGGTGCCCAAGAAGTTAGGCGACCAGCTGTGGGAGGAGTTCCTCGGCGCTTGCAACAAGTTCTTTGAGGCCCGCAACGCCGCTGGTCTCGGCCAGCGTGGCGAGGAGTATCAGAACCTGGAAAAGAAGCGCGACGTCATTGCTCGTCTGAAGGCTGCTGCTGAAGAGGCTGGCGAAGGACTGCAGGAGCGTGTCCAGAAGTTGGTTGAGGAATATCAGGGTATTGGACATGTGCCTTTCAAAGAGAAGGACAAACTCTATGACGAATACCATGCCGTGCTCGACAAACTCTATAAGGATTTGAATATCAGTGTTGCCAAGCGCCGTCTTTCGAAGTTCAAGGACAACCTGAAGCAGGTGGCAGAGCGAGGTGGTAATGCCCTCGACAGCGAGCGTGCCCGTCTGATGCGTCAGTACGAACAGCTGAAGAGTGAGGTACAGACCTACGAAAATAACCTCGGTTTCCTCAATGCTTCCAGTCGCAAGGGTAATACGCTCATTGACGAGATGAACCGTAAGGTACAGAAGCTCAAAGATGAGGTGCAGCTGGTGCGCGATAAGATCAAGGCTATTGATGCCGAGAATGCAAAACAGGACTCTTAGGAGTCCTTTTTTTTGTATCATGATACTTGTAAAATGTATGGTGTATTAGATATTGTTATAAAAACGAAAGTCCGTGTTACACAATATAAAACCAGTTAATAAAATAATGTGTATCTTTGCAGCGTTATTAACAATGAATAATCTTTGTAGCTTGTTTTTTAGGTTAGGTAATAGACTATAGTTAAGTAGTTTTGGTATGTATTAAGTAGAGGGCTGACGTGAGTCACCCCTCTTTCTTTTCCCGTCTCTTCTAACGCCCTTAACTTCTCTAACTTCTATTTGTAACAAATACGAAAGAATGTGAAACATCAATAGGACGTAGGGGTGGGAATTATTTCGTAATTTTGCATCCTGAAAGCTTTGCTTTAAGAGTGATTATTTAGCAACATAACAGCAAAAACTATGAAAAAAGTACTTGAAACCATGCTGATGGCAGCTTTGCTCTTTGCGCTGCCCGGCAATGTGTTGGCTCAAAAAAAGGCAGCCAAGAAAGCAACGGCAAAGAAGACAGTAGTAGAACAACAGACCGTAGATACTGCCGATCCAAACTTCTACATCTTCCTGTGTTTCGGACAGTCAAACATGGAAGGTAACGCCCGTCCCGAGGCAGTCGACCTGGCTAGTCCAGGTCCTCGTTTCCTGTTGATGCCTGCCGTCGACTTCCCCGCTACCGACCAGCGTCCTGCTCGTAAGATGGGCGAGTGGTGCGAGGCTTCGGCTCCTCTGTGTCGTCCGAATACCGGTCTGACACCTGCCGATTGGTTTGGTCGTACCCTCGTGGCTTCGTTGCCCAATAACATCAAGATTGGTGTGATTCACGTGGCCATCGGTGGTATTGATATCAAGGGCTTCCTGCCCGATAGTATTCCCAGCTATGTGGAGAAGAAAGCTCCAGGTTGGATGAAGGGTATGCTTCAGGCTTACGACAATAATCCCTATAAGCGTTTGGTTGAACTGGCCAAGAAAGCCCAAAAGGACGGTGTCATCAAGGGCATCCTGATGCATCAGGGCGAGACCAATACCGGTGACCCCAAGTGGGCTGGCATGGTGAAGCAGGTGTATGAGAACCTTTGTGGCGACCTGCAGTTGAAGCCCGAGGAGGTAAACCTCTATGTTGGTAACATTGTTCAGGCTGGTGGTAAGGGTGTCTGCATCGGTTGTAAGAAGCAGATTGACGAACTGCCCCAGACCATCCATACCTGTCAAGTCATCTCGTCTGACGATTGCACGAACGGCCCAGACCGTTTGCACTTCGACGCTGCCGGCTATCGTGAGTTAGGTTGCCGCTATGGAGAGGCTGTGGCCCGCCACCTGGGTTTCGAACCAAAGCGTCCAACGAATCTGCCTGTGGCTATCAAGAAGATTGACGTTCCTGCAGATGCAGTGACCGTTGAGAATGCCATCCCCGGCAATGATTTCCCGAAAATTGACAAGCAGCGTCGCGCTTACTTCCGCATTCAGGCGCCTCAGGCCAAGAAGGTTGTGGTGGACATCTGCAGCAAGAAGTACGATATGGAGCCCGACGGTCGTGGTGGCTTTATGGCTGTGACCGATCCGCTGCCCGTTGGCTTCCACTATTATTTCATGAATATCGACGGTGTGAACTTCGTCGATCCTACCAGTGAGACCTATTTCGGCACAAACCGCGAGGCCGGTGGTCTCGAAGTTCCAGAGGGTCCAGAAGGTGACTACTACCGTCCGCAGGTAGGTGTTCCTCATGGTCAGGTGCGCAGCATCTACTATCATAGCCCCAACTCTAAGTTCGGCGAGTGGCGTCATGCCTTGGTTTACACGCCTGCTGAGTATGAGACTGGTAAGAAGAAGTACCCCGTGCTCTACTTGCAGCATGGTATGGGCGAGGGTGAGACCAGCTGGGCCCTGCAGGGTAAGATGCAGCACATTATGGACAACGCCATTGCCAAGGGTGAGGCTGTGCCTATGATCGTGGTCATGGAGAGCGGTGACATCAAGGGTCCGTTCCGTGGTGGTAATAACCGTGCCGGTCAGAGTGAGTACGGCGCATCGTTCTATCCCGTGCTGCTGAACGACCTGATACCTTATATCGACAAGAACTTCCGTACCAAAGCTGACCGCGAGAACCGCGCTATGGCAGGCTTGTCGTGGGGTGGTCACCAGACCTTCGATGTTGTGTTCAACAATATGGATAAGTTCGCCTGGGTCGGTACGTTTAGCGGTGCTATCTTCGGTCTTGACGTGAAGACGGCCTACAACGGTGTCTTTGCCAATGCTGATGAGTTCAATAAGAAAATCCACTACATGTATATGAACTGGGGCTCTGAAGACTTCATCAAGAGCCAGCCTATTGTAGATGGCTTGCGTCAGCTTGGCATCAAGGTTGACTCCTCTGTCTCTCAGGGTACTGGCCATGAGTTCCTGACCTGGCGTCGTGGACTGCATGAGTTCATTCCTCATTTGTTCAAGAAAAAGTAAAATGAAAATATAATGCGTATCAAAACTATTTTTCTATTATTATTGTCGACATTGTCGCTAAGTGCAGCAGACGCATTCGTAACGTTTGCTGACCAGGGGGGGGCAGTGGCACTGAGAGGTGCCACTATAACCTACACTGACACAGAGCCGCAGGCCGTCAAGATTGCCGCAGCAAGTCTGGTGAACGACTT
The DNA here is from genome assembly GCA_946188165.1 of uncultured Prevotella sp. Taxonomy (GTDB): domain Bacteria; phylum Bacteroidota; class Bacteroidia; order Bacteroidales; family Bacteroidaceae; genus Prevotella. The sequence continues at coordinate 70,766 of CAMHTW010000007.1, read as the reverse complement.
TCAAAATGTGATGAGCTTCCGTCCCACGACAAGTGACAAAGGTACTATTCTCATTGGTACGGTGGGCTTTAACAAGCAGATAGATCAATGGGTGAAAAGCGGTAAGTTAGCTGACCTGAAGGGTAAGCGCGAGAAGTTTATCGTCACCACCATCGACGGACAGGTAGTTATTGCCGGTAGTGACCGTCGTGGTACAGTATATGGCATCTATGAACTGTCGCGCCAGATGGGTGTGTCGCCCTGGTACTGGTGGATGGACGTTCCCGTAACAAAGCGCAACTATGTAGGTATATTGCCTGGACAATATACTGATGGAGAGCCTGCGGTAGAGTTTCGTGGCTTGTTCCTGAACGACGAGGCCCCCTGTCTGACGACATGGGTGAAGAATACTTTTGGTACCGACTATGGCGACCACCGCTTCTATGCCAAGGTCTTCGAACTCATCCTGCGTCTGAAGGGTAACTTTATGTGGCCTGCGATGTGGGGCTGGGCATTCTATGCCGATGATCCCGAGAATCTGAAGACCGCCGATGCGATGGGTGTCATCATGGGTACCTCGCACCACGAGCCTATGGCCCGCAACCACCAAGAGTATGCCCGTAAGCGTAACGAGTGGGGCGCCTGGAACTACCAGACCAACCAGAAAAAGCTCGACCAGTTCTTCCGTGAAGGTATTGAGCGCATGAAGGGTACCGAGGATATTGTGACGATTGGTATGCGTGGTGACGGCGACGAGGCGATGAGCGACAAGGCCGACACGAAGCTGATGGAGCGTATCATCAATAACCAGCGCAAGATTATCAAGGAAGTCACGGGCAAGCCTGCTGAGAAGACTACGCAGGTGTGGGCACTCTATAAGGAGGTACAGGACTATTATGATGCCGGACTCAAAGTGCCTGACGACGTGATGATACTGATCAGTGACGACAACTGGGGCAATATCCGTCGCGTGCCCGTCAATGCCAAGGAGCGCGCCCGTAAGGGTGGATGGGGCATCTACTATCATGTGGACTATGTCGGTGCACCGCGTAATACAAAATGGCTCAACGTCACGCAGACGCAGCAGATGTTCGAACAACTCTCGCTGGCCTACGACCACGGCATCCAGCGTATGTGGATTCTGAACGTAGGTGACCTGAAGCCCATGGAGTATCCCATCACGCTGTTTATGGATATGGCTTGGAATCCGAAGGAGTACAACCTTCAGAACGTGACCGACCATACGCGTGCGTTCTTCCGCACAGTGCTCGGTGCTTCTGCCTCCGAGGCTACCGCCGTTGAGGCAGCCGACATCTATAACACTAACTGTAAGTATATGGCTCGTGTGACACCTGAAATGCTGGATGCCAGAACCTATAATGTGCCGACCGGTGAGTGGAAGCGCGTTAGGGATGACTATCTGACTCTGGAGACCCGTGCTCTGCGCCTCTTCGACGAGGTTCCTGCTGAGGCGCGCGATGCTTTCCGTCAGGTGTTGCTGTTCCCCGTACAGGCTATGGCCAACCTCTATGATATGTACTATTCGCAGGCTATGAACCAATATACGGCTAAGGCTGGTTTGCCTGATGCCAACCAATGGGCCGACAAGGTGGAGAAGTGTTTCAAGCGTGACGCACAGCTGTGCCAATATTATAATAAGGTAATGGCTAAGGGCAAGTGGGATGGTATGATGATTCAGAAGCATATCGGCTATACCTCATGGAACGACAACTTCCGTCAGGAGACGTTGCCAAAGACCACCCGCATTGAAAATTCAATGGTCAATGGCGGCTACACCTTCGATGCACCTACCGTAGGGTATGTAGCTATGGAGGCAGAGCACTACTATACTGCAACGGCTTCCGAGGGTACGCAGTGGAGCATCTATCCTGACTATGGACGTACGCGCAGTGCTGTGGCGCTGACGCCCTACACCAAGCCTGTCGGTCAGGCAAGCCTGACCTATCGTTTCGGTCTGCCGAGAGACGTCAAGGGCACGGTAAAGGTTCACGTCGTGGTGAAGTCGACGCTCGACTTCCTGAACGTGGGTGGTCATGAGTACACTGTCAGCTTGGACGGTTCTGAGTCTCAGACGGTGAACTTCAATAAGACGCTCCTCGACAAGCAACCCTACATGTATTCGGAGTTCTACCCCGCTGTGGCCCGTCGTATTGTCGAGAAGGTCGTCGAACTGCCTGTTGGCACATCCGATATGCACGAACTGACCATCCGTCCGCAACATCCGGGTATCGTGTTCGAGAAGATTGTGGTGGACTTTGGTGGCTATAAGTCACAGTATCTGTTTGGAGAAGAAACAAGTGTGAAGCACTAATAGAAAATTGATAATTGATAATTGATAATTGAATATATAATGAAGAGATTAGCATTTTTAGTGGTATTATTCACTTTTCACTTTTCACTGTTAGTTAGCCCCATAGGGGCGCAAAACCCTTATCTGCCCTTGTGGGAACACCTGCCTGACGGTGAGCCCCGTGTTTTTGAGGATCCCGACAACCCTGGTAAGTTGCGCGCCTACATCATCGGTTCGCATGACGTGACCTATACCGCCTATTGCGGTCCTGATATCCGCATGTGGTCGGCACCTGTCGAAGACCTCAGCCAGTGGCGTGACGAGGGTCCTATCTTTACATGGTTCGTCAATGGTCAGTGGGACACGATGTTTGCCCCCGACTTGGTATGCACCATCGACCGTGAAACAGGCAAGAAGACCTATTGGCTCTATCCTCACAGTCGTGGTTGGCGCCGTATCGCCATGGTCTGCAAGAGCGACCGTCCTAACGGTCCCTTCACACCTGTGAACCTGACGGCAGACGGCACACAGTGTCTGCCCGGTTCACTGATTGACTTCGACCCCTCGGTGTTCATCGAACCTATCACTAATAAGAAGGATAAGGACTACGACAAGGGCTACCGTGCATACGTGTTCTATGGCTTCCAGCATTCTACGGCTGTCGAACTAGACCAAAACACGATGTATTCGAAGCGCGAGGGTACTGAGCCTATCGACCCCTTCATTCCTGCCAGCAGCGCCGACGGTCGTCTGCTTGACAAAGCCGGCAGCGAATATAAGGCACTCTACAAGGGTCAGAACCCCTTGGACTTTAACTTCTTCGAGGCCTCCAGTATCCGTCAGGTTGGCAACAAGTACGTGATGGTATTCTCTGGCTACTCTGGTAAGGAGTATGGACTGGGCAACACCAACTCAGCCCTGCGCTATGCCTTCGGTGACTCTCCCCTCGGCCCATGGCGTTCGGGCGGTGTGCTGGTTGACTCGCGCGGTGTCGTGCTGAACGAAGACGGTTCGAAGCTCATTACTACCAATGCTGCTCATAACACGCACGGTTCACTGCAGGAGATTAACGGTCAGTGGTATGTGTTCTATCATCGTCCTCCTCGTGGCTTTGGTAATGCCCGCCAGCCCATGGTTGCTCCCGTGAAGATTACGTGGGACAAGAAACCTGTAGCCAAGGGTGGTGTTGTGAAGATTACAGCCTACGATCCCTATACAAAGGATAATGTGTGGACGGCAAAGGCTACTGATGGCAATGAATATACAGGTGCTGAGGTGACCAGTGAGGGCTTCCAGATTTTCGGTTTGCCACCTTATCATTATTATAGTGCTGGTCTGGCCTGCTTTATGTATGGTCCTAACAGCAACCAGTGGATGCAGGACAACCATGACGTATGGAACAACTCAATGGACCTGGCCGGTATTCAGAATGGTGGCATCGTCGGCTTCAAATACTTCGGCTTTGGCGGTCTTGACAAGGACACCAAGGGCGTGAAGGCTTTCGAGGGCACTAAAGCTGGCGACAAGACTACGATCGGTCTCAATCTGACGCCTGGTGGCAAGGGCGCCTTTAAGATTCACATCAAGCTCGATAATCCTTGGAAGGGTCAGGAGATTGGTGTGATAGATGTGCCCGCAGCTGCTGAACGTAGGACATCGATGTATTATGCAGCCGTTCCAGCTGTAGAGGGTCTCACGGGTAAGCACGCCATCTATCTTGTGGTGGACGGTCCAGAAATCAAGCAGCCCGAACAGCCTCAGGGTCGTCCGCAGTTTGGTGGCCGTCGTGGTCCCCAGCAGCCCCAGCGTCCGCAGGGTTTGTTCGACCTCCACGGCATCAGTTTCTCGAAGGGTGCAGACCATACGGCTCCTATGGTGCCTGAGGTGACCATCACTGTTGATGGCAAGAAGCTGAATATCCCTGCTCAGCCCATCATGTCGACCAATGCCAACGGTTATACTGAGTGCAACCACTACCAACTCTATGCACCACTGAAGGCAGATTCTAAGATTGGGGTTACCAGCAATGCGACAAAGGGTTCAATCTCGTACGATCACAGTCGTATCGTTGATGGCCGTGCCACAGTGAAGGTAACCTATAATGGCAAGGAGAAGATCTTCCTGATCAACTAAGAGATAGAAGAGATAAGAGGAAAGAAGCAGGAAGATGTATAGGAAGTTAATAGTCATCGTGGCTCTGGCGGCTCTGTTATGGGGCTGCCAGAAGCCTGAAAAAATGGATATGGAACAAACAATCAACGAGCTCTACGAACGCATGTCCCAAGAGGAGCGTATCGCCCAATTGCGTAGCATGTATATGGACGACCTCTTCGACAAGCAGGGCCGGCTGGATACCACTCAGTGTCGCAAACTGATACCTAATGGTATCGGCCATTTTTCGCAGTATGCCAGTCAGAAGCAGATGGACCCTAATGTGTTGCGCGACCGTGTGGCAGCCGTTCAGAAGTGGTTGATGACGAAGACGCCCAACGGTATTCCTGCCTTGTTCCATGAGGAGGTGCTGTCGGGTGTCAATACCCGTGGCGCCACGATTTATCCGCAGCAAATTGGTCAGGCCTGTTCGTTTAATATCGAGTTAGCCGAGTTGAAGACCTTTCAGACTTCTACTGCTATGCGTAAGATGGGTGGTGTGCTGTCGCTGTCGCCGATGGTTGACGTCTGTCGTACGCCCTCGTTCAATCGTCTTGAGGAGTCGTATGGCGAAGATGCCTATCTCTCGGCAGCCATGGGCGTCGCCTTTGTGCGAGGTTTGCAACAAGGCGACCTGAGTCAAGGCGTTGGTGCCTGTTCCAAGCATTACCTCGGTTATGGCGGTGGTGGCGATGCACCCGAAAAAGAACTGATGGAAGATATCCTGATGCCTCATGAGGCCATGATCCGTCTCGCTGAAAGCCGTGCCGTCATGCCGGGCTATCATGCCATGGCAGACACGAATGGCATGAATACCCACTGTGTGGCTAACGGTAAAATCCTGGACGATATCCTGCGTGGCTATCTGGGCTTCGACGGTATGGTGGTCAGCGACTATACGGCCATCGACCAGTTGCCTGCAAAGAACAAGGACGCCAAGGCTGCAAGCATAGAACGGGCCGCTGCTGCTATCAATGGTGGTTGTGATGTTGATTTCCCCTTCGGTGCCAACTTCAAGTATCTGCAGGATGCCATCGACCAAGGACTGGTAAAGCCTGAGGTGCTGGAGCGTGCCGTGAAAAACGTGCTGCGTTATAAGTATCGTGCCGGTCTGTTTGACGAGAAACCTTATCTCTATGCCAAGGGCGACATCAAACTTGATACCCCGGAAGAGCGCCAGACAGCCTACGATATTGCAACGCAGTCTATCGTGCTGTTGCAGAACGACAGCAATCTGCTGCCCTTGGAGGGCGACTCGCTCCGTATCTTGCTTACTGGTCCTAATGCCAATACTATGTGGGCCATGTGTGGCGACTACTCGTTTCCCTCTATGACTTATTTCTGGAAGAAGGTGGAAACCGACCTCGACCATCCGCATGTCATTACACTTTTAGAAGGTATGCGCGACCGTCTGCCTGCAGGCGATTCGCTGATGTATAGCCGTGGTTGCGACTGGACGGAAGAGATAGAGACCAAATTCTCGCATGTCGGTGACAAACGGTCATGGGAATATCCCTTGTTGCATCGTAAAGTGGACGCTGGTGAGGTGGCCGACAGGGATTCGGCTCTTGCGTTGGCCGATTCTGCCGACGTCATCATTGCTGCCGTGGGCGAGAATGTGATGCTGTGCGGTGAGAACCGTGACCGTCAGGGACTTCGTCTGCCGGGTGAACAGGAACAGTATGTCGAGGAACTGCTGGCTACGGGCAAACCTGTTATTTTAGTCATGTTCGGCGGTCGTGCGCAGGTTGTCTCCGGACTGGCCGAACGCTGTGCTGCCGTTATCCAGGCCTGGTATCCGGGCGAAGAGGGTGGTCATGCTGTTGCCGACATTCTCTTTGGCAATGTGTCACCGTCAGCTAAACTGGCCGTCAGCTATCCCAGCAAGGAAATCTATACGCCTGTCTGCTACAGCTATCCCCAGTCGTCTAATACCAAGCATCAGCCATCCAATATCCAGTGGCCTTTCGGTCACGGACTGAGCTATACTACCTTTGAGTATAAGCACATGGCGATAGAGGACGGTGTACGTACCAGCGAGCCTTTCGTCAACCTCTCGTTCGAAGTCAAGAATACGGGTAAGGTCAGTGCCGACGAGATAGCACAAATATACGTCTCGCCAGCGCCAGACACACCTCTCGCATCTCACCTATCACCTCTGAAATTGCAGGGCTTTGCGCGTGTATCGCTGGAACCCCGACAGAGCAAGACTGTCCGTGTCAAGCTATATACCGAACAGTTGGGCTATTACAGTCGTGAGGGCAAGGAACGCCGTTGGAACGTGATGCCTGGCAAATATATTGTCAAGATTGGCGCTTCGTCAGCCGACATCCGACTGGAAGACCAGTTGACGCTCATTGGTGATAGCATCCATAAGCCCATGCGCGAACAGTATTTCTCTGATATTACGATAGAATAAAAGAACGATAAGATGAAAAAACTCATGTTGATTGCGGTGCTGTTGGCCACCCGTCTCTTGGGAGCGAATGCCGACGTTGATCCGAATTTCTACATCTACATTTGTTTCGGCCAGTCGAACATGGAAGGTAATGCCCAGCCGGAATCTATCGACAGGACGGGCGTCAATCAGCGTTTCCGCCTGTTGGCAACGTGTAACTTCACCAGTCCTTCACGTACGAAGGGCCAATGGTACACGGCTACCCCGCCATTGGTAAGTCCTAATGGTGGACTGGGCCCCAGCGACTATTTCGGTCGTTCAATGGTCGAGTGTCTCCCCGAGAACGTCCGTGTGGGGGTCATTCCTGTGGCTATGGGCGGTAGTCCTATCGAGATGTTCGACAAGGACAAGTATCAGCAGAAAATGAAGGACAACCCCTCTGAGTGGTGGGTGACGTTGGCTAAGAACCATTATGGCAGCAATCCCTACGGACGCATCATCGAGATGGCCAAAAAGGCGCAGGAAGTGGGTGTCATCAAGGGTATCCTGCTTCACCAGGGCTGCTCGAACAATGGTGACAGCAACTGGCCGAACATGGTGAAGAAAATCTATAATGACATGTTGACCGACCTTGGGTTAGGTACCGATAGTGTCCCCCTTTTCGTTGGCGAGACCTTGTATCAGAATCAAGGCGGCTCATGTTACGCACATAATGCGCAGGTGGCACGTATGCCGTCGGTGATACCTAACAGCTACGTCGTCAGTTCTGACGGCTGTCCCGGCAATGGCAACGACCCTTGGCACTTCAATGCTTGGGGCTACCGTGTCCTGGGTAGCCGCTATGCTGCCGAAGCCCTCTACACGTTGGGAGTGCAGCCTCCCTTCTTCCTCTTCCACAACTATACCTTTGTACCCAGCAGCAAAGCCTCTTTCAACGAGAGTACACGTACCATCACCTATCAAGGTACTGGTTTGACGACGTGGACCTATCCCCATTTTGCTGACTGGTCAGGCTGCAAGTATCTGGTTGTGAAGTTGAAAGAACCGCAGACTATCGATGCCGAAGTGTGGCTGTATGGAGCAAACAAGAATGTCGGTTACCGTGACGCGATTGGCGACCGCACCACTGTGGTCATCGATCTGCATAACCTGAAACTGAATAATAAGGTCATGGACCCCTCGCAGGTTTATAAAATGGCATTCCGCAGTCAGAATGCTGGCAAGATAGTCATCGATGATGTCTTCCTCAGCAACGATAGCGAGTATGACCCAACAGCCATCAGTAGCCTTACCTCAGAGCCATCTCTCAAGGATGACTATTATGATCTTAACGGTCGTCGTGTGAACGAAAAGGCGCTGAAACCTGGTATCTATATCAGACAAGGCCAGAAGGTTATCAGATAAAACGATGAATACTTACAGCAAGACTGGCATGGAATAGCCTTTATTGCGGAAAAGTAAAGTTTATGTTACATGCTGCAAAGAGATTCTCAGAAAAAAGAACTACTTTTGCAGCATGAAACAGTATTATTTAAGAACAAGTCTTTTAGCTATTTATTTATGGCTATTAGTTGCAGGGTGTTTCGCTCAGCAACCTTTTGGCAATGGACGACTACAGGTGCATAAAGTGGCACGTAATGCTGTCCGCATACAATATGTCGAAGGTAAACAGCAAGCAAGCGACTTGCCCGACTGGTTGTACGTAAGACACAGTGAAGTCCAAAGCCAAAATGTGAAAGTAAGGGTTGACGGTAAACGTCAACAGATTGTGATTAGGGATAAAGGTGGCAGGGCCGTATTTACGGCCACTGGCCACCATTTTCATGATGGTGAGGCAACGTTGACCTTTGCATCGGCTAAGGATGAGTGCCTGTTTGGCTTGGGACAATTTCAAGATGGCTATAGCAATGTACGCGGCCTGTCACGTCGATTGACGCAGGTGAATACGCAGATTAGTCTGCCCTTGCTGATATCCAGCAAGGGCTATGGCATTTTGTGGAATAACTACGGAATGACGGAGTTTAATCCATGCGATAAGAGTGTGACGCTCAGTAAGAGGGCGGATGTAAGAGGTCAGAAGTCTGATGTAGTTGACGTGACGACCACCGAGGGCAACCGACGGGAGGTTCGCGAGCGTCATATCTTCGAGGCATCGATAGATATTGATGAGGCTGGCGACTACAGTCTCTTACTGGATGTGGGTCAGAAGATGGCTCGTCGCCATAACCTGTGTATTGACGGAAAGGCGGTTATAGAGATGCAGAACACGTGGTTGCCACCAACGGCATCAAAGATAGTCCGTCTGGAGAAAGGTCACCATACACTGACGGCAGAGTTGACGCGGGGTGACAAACCTGTGGTGTATTATGGCAAGGTGAAGAACCAGACAGTGTTCCGCTCGCCTGTTGCCACAGCTGTTGACTATACTGTTTTCGTCGGTTCGGCCGATGAAATTATCGCCAGTTACCGTGAACTGACCGGCGAATGCCCGCAGATGCCGAAGTGGGCACTGGGCTATATCCACTGTCGTGAGCGTTTCCATAGTTCAAAGGAGATTCTTGAGACGGCCCGTCGCTTCAAACGAGAGCGGATGCCCATCAGCATGATAGTACAAGACTGGCAGTATTGGGGTAAGTATGGTTGGAACTCGATGCAGTTTGACGAGGCGCATTATCCCGACCCGAAGGCCTTGACCGACACATTGCACCAAATGGGTATCAGACTGATGCTTAGCGTATGGTCGAAGATAGACAAGAATTCGGAGGTGGGACGCCAGATGGTGCGTGACAACTACTACATCCCTGGTACCGATTGGATAGACTTCTTCAATCCAGAGGCTGCCACTTCTTATTGGCAGAATTTCCGCGAACGCTTGTTGCCATTAGGTATTGATGCTTGGTGGCAGGACGCTACCGAGCCTGAGAACGATGACTTGGTGGGACGTCGCGTGAACAACGGCAAGTGGAGTGGGGAACAGGTGCGTAACGTTTATCCTTTGCTGGTAAACAAAACCGTGTATGAAGGACTGGTGAAGGCAGGACGTGAGCCGATGATACTGACACGATGTGGTTTCCCGGGCATCCAACGTTACGGCTCGGCCCTATGGAGTGGTGATGTAGGGAACGACTGGGAGACCTTCCGTCGGCAGATAGTGGCAGGCTTAGGTGTTCAGGCTGCTGGTGTGCCTTGGTGGACATACGATGCAGGCGGCTTCTTCCGTCCTGGTAACCAATATAACAATCAGGATTATATTGAGCGGATGTTGCGTTGGATACAGACCAGCGTGTATCTGCCCTTGATGCGTGTTCATGGGTATATGAGCAATACTGAGCCATGGAACTATGGTGAGGAGGCCAAACGGATCATTGCAACCAGTCTGGATGAGCGCGAAAAACTGCGTCCTTATATTGAAGCGTGTGCCGAGCGCGTATCGAAGGAGGGCTATACGCTGATGCGCCCATTGGTGTTCGACTTTGCCGATGACCCAGAGGCTCTTAAGCAGAAGTACGAATATATGTTCGGCCCGTCGCTGTTGATCAGTCCAATAACCGAGCCGGGTGTCAAGGAGTGGAAGACCTATCTGCCCAAAAACAAAGGTGGCTGGCAGGATGCTCGTACGGGAAAGCACTATGACGGCGGACAAACCGTTACCACACAGGCTTTCAAGGAGTGTATCCCCGTTTTCGTCAGAGGGGGATATGAAAAAATATTCATAGAACTAACGAAATAATCATCAACAAAATACAAACTTTTAAAACCAAAAATCACATGAAACGTACATTATTATCAGCTATTGGTTGTTTGCTATTCGCTATCGGTAGCCAGGCACAGCCTGGAGGTGGCTTCGGAGGCTTTGGTGGTTTCCAGCAGCAAGCAAAATTGGAAACTTCACAAGAATGGAAGGATGTAAACTATGCTGGTGATGACCAAACTTATCACACCTGCGACATCTATCTGCCTAAGAAAGAGGCAGAAAGCTATCCCGTCGTGATTCATATATATGGTAGTGCGTGGTTCAGCAACAACAGCAAGGGTGCTGCCGACCTCGGTACCATTGTGAAGGCATTGCTCGATGCTGGTTATGCCGTGGTTTGTCCTAACCACCGCAGCAGCATGGATGCCAAATGGCCTGCCCAGTTGCACGATATCCGTGCCGTCATCCGCTTCGTGCGCGGTGAGGCTAAAAAGTATAAGTTCGATACGTCGTTCATTGCCACCAGTGGTTTCTCGTCGGGTGGTCATTTGGCTTCGATAGCTGCTACCACCAGCGGTAACAGCAATGCCCAGGTGGGTACGGAGAGAATCGACCTTGAAGGTGCGGTCGGTCAGTTTACCGCTGCCAGCAGTACCGTTAATGCAGCCTGCGACTGGTCTGGTCCTATCGACCTGACAGCTATGGACTGCGGTGAAGCCATGAAGATGGGTGAGAACAGCCCTGAAGATGTACTTGTGGGCTCAAAGCTCGCCAAGGATCCCGATAAGTATCTCAGCCTGAGTGCAACCAGCTATGTTGACAAGAACTGTCCGCCAATCATCATCTTCCACGGCGAGAAGGATAACGTGGTTCCTTGCTGTCAGGGTAAGAAGTTCTATGAGACACTGAAGGCCGCTGGTGTCAAGACCGAGGCAACCTTTGTACCTGAAGGCGGCCACGGTATGGGCATGTACAGTGCCGAGAACCTTCAGAAGATGGTCAAGTTCCTCGATGAGGCCCGTGGCAAGAAGGGCGAGGGAAGAAGCCGTGTCATTGAGAATGGGGGTACTGGTCAGTATAAGGCCATCATGAAGGAAGACCCCTCGCTCAGTACCGAACATACCATTTTTGTGCCTCAGGACCTGAAGCCTTTCAGTGCCAAGAAACCCTTACCCGTACTGGTATGGGGTAACGGTGCCTGCACAAACTCACCCTGGGAACACAAGAACTTCCTGAACGAAATTGCGTCGCATGGTTTCATCGTACTGGCTACGGGTGTCATCCCTATGGACGAACAGCCGTATAGAGGTCCGATGTCGCGTACCGAACAGCAGATTCAGAGCATTGACTGGATTATCGCCCAGAACAGCGACCCCAAATCACCTTACTATCAGAAGATTGACACTAAGCACATCTGTGTATCAGGTATGTCGTGTGGCGGTTTGCAGACGCTCTTCAACTGTGCCGATCCCCGTATCTCGGCACTCATGATTTGCAATAGTGGTCTCTTCAACCAGCAGAATGCCAATCAGGCTGTGGGTGGTATGCCCATGCCTTCGAAGGATAAGCTGAAGGAGATTCATACACCGATTATGTATCTGCTTGGTGGTCCTACCGATATCGCCTATGGTAATGGTATGGACGATTTCAAGCGCATTGAGCATGTGCCTGCTCTGGCTATCAACTATCCTGTAGGTCATGGTGGTACGTACCGTCAGCCCAATGGTGGCGAGTTCACCATTCCCGCTCTGGCTTGGCTGAAGTGGCAGCTGAAGGGCGACAAGGAAGCCGCCAAGATGTTCATTGGCAAGAATCCTCAACTGTTGAAGCGTGAGAAGTGGACGCTGGAGGCTAATAAGAAGTTCCAAAAACTGAAGTAATTTGCGGGCTTCGCCCTAAATATAAAATAATAAATAAAAAATTAAATAAATAAAGGTATTAGAATGGTGAAAAGATCAATAAGGATGTGGTGGCCCCGCACGGTTTTATTTTTTATTTTTTCTTTATTATTTAGCCCCGTAAGGGCGCAAAATGTGCCCTTAGTATATGGTGTCGAGAATACGGGTTTCCATCTGAAGAAGCCCAAGATGGTTGCACCAGACAAGTTACCCGTTATCCGTGAGTTACCCGATGCCCTGGAGGGTGTCAAGAAGTTCTCAGATTGGACGAAGCGACGTAACACCATCGGTCAAATGATTCAGCACTACGGCATCGGCGAGAAGCCTGTCGTAGCTTCAGAACAGGTGAAGGCCCGTATGGATGGTGACACGCTGATAGTAGATGTTACCGTAGGTAAGGAGACGCTGACGCTGAAATCGCAGATACGCTATCCGAAGACTGGTCAGGCACCATACGCACTGATGATAGGCACGGATATGATAGCTCTGCCTCGTCAGTTGTTTGACGACAGACCTATTGCTACCACGACATTTACGTCGGCACAGGTCAATGACTACAAGCAGTTTGGCAGACACCATGACCGCGGAGGACACAACTTCGACCGCCTCTATCCGGAGCTGAAGGCTAACGGTGCCTATTGCGAGTGGGCATGGGGTATGAGCCGTCTCATTGATGGTTTGCAGCAGTTAGGTCCTGAGGTCACTAAAATAGATACAAAGCACATCGGTGTGACGGGATGTTCGTATGCCGGTAAGATGGCCCTCTACTGTGGCGCCTTCGACGAGCGTATTGCCCTTGTTATCGCGCAGGAGCCTGGTGGCGGTGGTGCTGCAGCCTGGCGTAAGTCGCATGAGTTGACGCTTTCAGGGAAGAATCTGGAGGATATCGACAAGACCGACTATCACTGGTTCCTGGAGAGTCAGAAGGAGAACTTCCGTGGTGACAGCGTCTATCGTCTGCCTTATGACCAGCATGAGCTGTGTGCCATGGTATGTCCGCGTGCCCTGTTGCTGTTAGGTAATCCTGACTATGAATGGCTGGCCGACGGATCTATGCTTGTCTCAGCAAAGGCTGCCAAGGAGGTGTGGAAGAAATTCGGCATCGGTGACCGTATGGGCTGGAGTATTGTCAGTGGTCACGGCCACTGTCAGTTGCCCCAGAGTCAGTATCCTGAGGTGCAGGCCTTTATCGACAAGTTCCTGTTAGGCAAGGATACTGATACCCGAGATATACAAATTTCAGACTTAAAATAGACAAATGGATAGGAAGGCATATTTCTTGGCAGTGCTTCTTGGATGGGTACTGGCAGCAGCAGGACAGACGAATGTCAAGGTTGAGTTCATGACACCCAGCATTGTGCATGTAGTGAAAGGACAGCCTACTAAAACTTTAGTTGTAACGTTACAGCCACAGCAAGTGGAGGTTGCGCAAAAGGGCTCTGCTATGTCGAGTAGTGAACTGACGGTGAAGTGGGATGCGCAGGGCAACCTGACATTCCTGACACGGAAGGGTAAGGTGCTGCTGCGTGAGAAAGACTGTGACATCAAAGAGGCACGCCAAACATTTACGCTGGACAAGGACGAGGCCATCTATGGTTTGGGTACCGTTCAAGATGGTAAGATGAATCGTCGTGGACTGAAGAAACGCATGGAGCAGTCGAATCTTGAGGACTTCCAGAATGTGTTGCAGTCCATCAAGGGCTGGGGCGTCTATTGGGAGAACTATTCGCCCACGCTGTTTGAGGATAATGCCCAAGGCATGACTTTCGATGCAGAGGTAGGCGAGGGGGTGGACTACTACTTCATGTATGGCGGCTCGGCTGACGGCGTGATAGCGCAGATGCGCCAGTTGACGGGCGACGTGCCGATGTTCCCGTTGTGGACGTACGGCTTCTGGCAGTCGAAGGAACGCTATAAGACAGCACGTGAAACGGAAGGTATTGTTGACCAGTATCGTGCCTTGCAGGTGCCTCTTGACGGTATCATTCAGGACTGGCAGTACTGGGGTTCGAACTATTTGTGGAATGCGATGGACTTCTTGTCTGAGGACTTTTCCAATGGCAAGCAGATGATACAGAATGTTCACAAGAAGCATGCCCACTTCATGATTTCAATTTGGGCCAGCTTTGGCCCTCAGACACAGCAGTACCGCGAGCTTGATGCGAAGGGGTTGCTGCTGCCTTTCGAGACCTGGCCTCAGAGTGGCCTCTCGCATATATGGCCTCCTGTCATGAAGTATCCGTCGGGTGTCAAGGTGTATGATGCCTTCCATCCCGAGGCCCGTGCCGTCTACTGGAAATACCTGAAGACCCTCTATGACTATGGTACGGATGCGTGGTGGATGGACTCTACCGATCCAGACTTCTTCAATCCCAAAGAGAGTGACTATGCCCATGAGGTGTATGGCGGTACATGGCGCTCACAGCGCAATGCGTTCCCGTTAGAGACTGTTCGCGGCATCTATCAGGCTCAGCGTCAGGATGACAGAGGCAAGCGCATCTTCATTATGACTCGTTCATCGTATGCTGGTCAGCAGCATTATGGTTCAAATATGTGGAGTGGTGATGTCAACTCATCGTGGGACATGCTACGCAAGCAGGTGCCTGCCGGACTTAGCTTCACGCTGACAGGCAATCCTAATTTCAATACTGACATCGGTGGCTTCTTCTGCAATTCGTATAATACGCGTGGTGCAGGTTCTGCTCCCCAGAATCCGCAGTTCCAGGAACTCTATGTGCGTTGGATGCAGTATGGGCTGTTCTGTCCAGTATTCCGCAGTCATGGTGCCGATGCCCCTCGCGAAATCTGGCAGTTCGGCAAGAAGGGCGACCCCGTCTATGATGCTATCGAGAAGCAGATTCGTCTGCGTTATCGTCTTATACCTTATTTATATAGCACAGCCTGGCAGGTGACTTCGAATAACGACAGCTATATGCGTCCGTTGTTTGCTGACTTTGCCAGTGATAAAAAGGTGTGGGACATGACCGACGAGTTTATGTTTGGTCGAAGCATCCTCGCTGCCCCCATCGTCGACCCACAATATACTGAAGAGAAAGTAATCCGTACCAATGCCATGACGGGCTGGGATCGTAAGGAAGTGAAAAGTGAAGGAGTGAATAGTGAAAAGTTAGACTGGACGACCACGAAGACCGCTATCAAGTACTTGCCCAAAGGGACTGAGTGGTATGATTTCTGGACTGGCAAGCAGTATAAAGGCGGGCAGAATGTGACAATTGAGACCGCATTCGACCGTGTACCGATGTTCGTTCGTGCCGGTAGCATCGTGCCAATGGGACCTGAGATGCAGTACGTCGGCGAGAAG
The DNA here is from genome assembly GCA_946188165.1 of uncultured Prevotella sp. Classification (GTDB taxonomy): domain Bacteria; phylum Bacteroidota; class Bacteroidia; order Bacteroidales; family Bacteroidaceae; genus Prevotella. Next base: position 55,013 of record CAMHTW010000007.1, on the reverse strand, counting down.
TCGTGGGACAATCTGGAATTGCGCGTCTATCCTGGTGCAGATGGCCAGTTTGTGCTTTACGAGGACGAAGGCGACAGCTACAACTATGAGAAGGGTGCCTATAGCATTATTAATATAAAATGGAGCGAGCGCGCGCGAACTCTGACCATTGAAGCACGTCAAGGAACTTTTAAGGGTATGTTACAGGAGCGTCGCTTTACGATTTTAACACCAGAAGGCAAACAGCAGACAATAACTTATGACGGGAAAAAACAAGTTATAAGCTTGTAAGAAACAAATCTTAATAAATATTATACAAAACCCCTTGATAGAAAAAATCAAGGGGTTCGTGTATCTAAAAACCTTTTAACACAGACGAAGGTACATTTTCTAAAGTTTTTGTTACAAATGATAAAAGGCTTTTTCTTAAAAACATCTAATTTTGCAATGTCAAAAATATATATTTGTCGAAAATTAGCTCAAATTCAACTTAATTCAACATTATTATTTTATTAACTAAATCTAAATTTATGTGGAACTTTAAAAAGTTACAGAAAACTTTGGCAGTGCTGTTCCTGCTCTGCATGATTCCTCTTGGGATGAATGCTCAGACAGTTAAGGGAACAGTCAACGACGAGGCTGGTGAACCAATTATTGGTGCAACAGTCAAAGTACAGGGTAGCAATGAAGGCACAGTTACCGATTTTGACGGTAAATTCAGCGTCAGGGCTTCCTCTAATGCCACTCTGGTCATTTCCTACGTGGGTTACGTAACCCAGCAGGTGCCAGTCGGAGGCAAGAGTAACATCACCGTGACCTTAAAGGAAGACAACACAACGCTGAACGACGTTGTTGTTATCGGTTATGGTACGATGAAGAAAAAGTTGGTGACTGGTGCCACCGTTCAGGTGAAGGGTGAAGACATCGCCAAGATGAACACCACTAGCGCTCTTGAAGCTATGCAGTCAAGTACACCTGGTGTACAGATTACGCAGTCTTCTTCACAGCCAGGTAAGGGTTACAAGGTTTACATCCGTGGTATTGGTACCACTGGTAACTCGACACCTCTTTATGTGATTGACGGTGTAGCAGGTGGAAGCCTTGACGACATTAACCCTGCTGATATCGAGACCATCGACGTGCTGAAGGATGCTGCTTCGGCTGCTATTTATGGTGCCCGTGCTGCTAACGGTGTTATCTTGGTAACCACAAAACAGGGTAAGGCTGGTAAGATTGAGCTTTCTTACAATGGTGCTATTGGTTGGTCGAACGCCTACAAGCGTCCTCAGTTGCTGAATGCATCGCAGTACATGACCATCATCGATGAGTACACTTTCAATACTTCTGGTCAGAAGTTGGATTGGTCAGGCTATGTTCCTCAGGACATTATCACTAAGGTTAACAGCGGTTGGACAGGTACAGACTGGTGGGGTGCATTCGAGAATAAGAATGCCGTTCAGCAGAATCATTCTGTGACCTTGACTGGTGGTACAGATCGTTCTAAGTTCGCTATGTCTTACACCTACACCGGTAACGAAGGTATCATGGGTGCTGACAAGGCTTCTTACTACAAGCGTCACACGATTCGTCTGAACAGCGATCACGTATTGTTGAAGGCTAAGGATTTCGATGCTATCACTATCGGTGAGAACATTTCTATTAGCTACAACAAGAGCCATGACCTGGCTGAGGATGGTATGTACTGGAGCTATATCCATAGCTTGCTGCAGACTTCTCCTCTGATGCCACAGTATGCTGAAAATGGTGACATCTATTATTATCAGGATTATGATGGTAACGTTAAGTATGGTAAAGGTTGGAATGCTTCTTTGTTCAGCAATCCTTGGGAGAACCTGGAGAAGGGTGGCTTCAACTCTATGGCTGAGAGCCGCAACGTTAATAGCAGCGCTACTGCTTTCATGGTCATTCAGCCTATCAAGGGTCTGAGATTCCGTTCTCAGTTCAACTATAACTGGGGTTCAGGCGCATATCGTAATTTGAATGAGCCTCGTTCTTCTGGTTATGGTAATGCTACAACACCAGTTTATAGTGTTAACCAAAGTGCTTGGCTGAATACAGGATGGTCTGTTGAAAACACCTTGACTTACGATCTTCCTATTATTGCTGGTCATAAGATTAGCGCCATGGTTGGTCAGAGCTTCCAGAGCAGTGCATGGAGCTTTAACATTGGCGGATCAAACAAGGTTAACTATGGCGAACAGCTCGCAACACTGAAGGGTTGGGATTCTGCTTGGCTGTCAAACGTTAAGCTTGTCAATGCTACTGATGCAACTTTGACTGGTAAACCCAATGATGAAGAGTATCTTGCTTCTTGGTTCGGTCGTTTGACTTGGGACTGGAATGAGACCTATATGGCTACTGTAACTTTACGTCGTGATGGTTCTAGTATCTTCACTGACGGTAAGCGTTGGGGTACCTTCCCATCAGTTTCTGTTGGTTGGGTAGTCAGCAATGAGAAGTTTATGGAGAGCACCAAGAGCTGGATGGATTTCTTTAAGATCCGTGCATCTTGGGGTCAGAATGGTAACTGCGCTATTGACAAGTATCAGTATCTGGCTACCATCGCTCTGTCTGGCGAGGCTTACGACAGCGGTTACAAGTTTGCTTCTGATATGGCTACATCTGTTGCTGGTAGTCCTAATGTTGGTGCTTACGCTAACATCGTACCTAACGCCGATCTCACTTGGGAGACTTCTGAGCAGCTTGACTTCGGTTTCGATGCCCGCTTCCTTAACAGCCGTCTGGGTGTAAACTTCGACTGGTATAAGAAGACCACTAAGGATTGGTTGATCACTGGTCCTCAGATTGCTATCAACGGTACCAACCCTGCAGCCATCAATGGTGGTGACGTTAAGAATACAGGTATTGAGCTTGCTCTTACTTGGAACGACAGAATTGGTAAGGACTTCAGCTACAACATTGGCGTGAACTTCACGACTAACAAGAACGAGGTAACCCGTATCGCTAACGACAACCACTATATCAATGGTCCTGGTGGCGTCCTCTCACAGGGTACTGAGTATATCTACCGTGCTGAGGAAGGCAAACCTATCGGTTACTTCTATGGTATGTCATATAGTGGTATTTGGCAGAGTCAGGACGAGATTGACGCCGCACGTGCAGCTAATAAGGCCGTTCTTGATAACGCACAACCTGGTGACATGATTTGGGATGACTACAATGGTGATGGTAAGATTGTCTTCGCTGAGGGTGCAGATTGCGACCGTCATGAGATTGGTAATCCTAACCCAGACGTCATGCTGGGTATCAACCTCGGTTTGATCTTCAAGGGCTTTGACTTCGCTGTCAATGGTGCTGGTGCATTTGGTCAGCAGATTATGAAGTCTTACCGTTCGTTCAGTGATGCTCCTTATCAGAACTATGATACTACGATTCTGAATCGTTGGGTAGGTCAGGGTACTTCTGGAGACCAGCCTCATATTTCAAGCACTGGTAGTGAGAACGTGAACTGGGTATCAACTCGTTATATGGAGGATGCCGACTACTTCAAGATTAAGACTGTTACACTTGGTTACGACTTCAAGAACATTTGGAAGGGTTGCCCATTCCAGCAGCTCCGTCTCTATGTTCAGGCTCAGAACCTTTACACATTCACCAAGTACACTGGTCTCGATCCTGAGGTTGGTAATAATGCTGGTGGTAATGGTTGGGCATCTGGTATTGACCTGGGTCTTTACCCACCATCTCGTACATATTTGGTAGGTGCAAGTATTAAATTCTAATTCGACAATTAACAATGAAGAAATATATTTTATCAGCATTAGTTGTTTCAGCAGCAACTGTGTTTACAGCTTGTAACGATATGCTGGATACCGATCCACGTGTTACAGAGCTGACTGCGGCTACTTTCCCTGGTAAGCCAGCAGATGTGGAAGCATTGAATGCAGCTACCTACAGTATTATGAATACGCTGGGTGGCGGTGATGCAGGCGGTATATTGGATAATCCTTTCTACTGGTGGTCGATCATGTCAGACGACTGCTACGGAAGTGGTGGTTTGCAGGATAATGTAGTTAAGTCACTGCATCATTTTACAACAGCAAGTGCTAACCAGTACGAGCAGGATTTCATCCTTCTGTATGGTGGTATTTCACGTGCAAACAACCAGATTGAGACAATCGACAATGTTAACTGGAAAGGTAATGAGGCTAAGCGTAACCAGTTGCTTGGTGAGGGTTACTTCATGCGTGGTCTCTATACTATGTGGCTCACTCAGTTGTATGGTGATGTTCCTCTGATTACCTCTACTGTTATTTCTGCTGATATGCAGAAGCAGGTCAGCGCTGAGGAGAAGATTTATCCTCAGATTCTGTCAGACTTCATGTCTGCCAAGAATTTGATGAAGGCAGAGCGTGCCAATGGTTCTGGTCACGCTGATAAGTTCGCTGCTGAGGCATTTATGGCACGTGCATGGATGTTCTGGGCTGGCTTCTATAAAGGAGTTCGTGAACTTGCTAAGGAGGGCGATTCTGAGAATACTACTATTGCACTTGTTGCTCAAGAGGGTATCGCCGAAGGTTCTAAATTGACTAAGACTGATGTTATCAATGCCCTGAAGGACGTTGTTAACAATGGTGGTTACAAGCTTTGCGAGGACTTCCGTTCGCTCTGGCAGTACTCTAACAGCCTGCTTTGGGATGAGGCTCACGATGGTAAAGGTCATGCTTACGAGTATATCGCAGACATGAAACGTGAGAACTGCTTCGATCAGCCTGGCATGGGTAACGGTAACACTGAGGAAATCTTCCAGATTCAGTTCATGAATGCTTCTAAGTGGGCAATCAGTGGTACTTACAACAATGCTCGTATGTATTCTAACTACCTCTCTTGCTTCTGGGGCCTTCGTAACGGTGCTTCCAACGATAATGGTAAGCGCGACAAGACTTATCCATTCAACCAGGGTTGGGGTCAGGGTACTCCTTCAGTTAACCTTTGGGCTGACTGGGATGATAATGACCTCCGTAAGAAGGCTACTCTGATTGACCTTGATCACGAACTTGCAAGCTATACTTATGAGAAGGACGACTGCGAAGAGTCTGGTTATGGCGTGAAGAAGTATGCTGATGTCAACTTGGATGCTTGCGCTGCAGATAACGATTCTTGGTGGTCAAAGGCTCCTGGTTATACCAGCAGTTCACTTGACAACAAGCAGCAGGGTGACCACTTCGAGGACTACTATCTGATGCGTTATTCTGACGTACTGCTGATGCTGACCGAGCTCACTGGTGATGCTCAGTACATGCATGAGGTTCAGCGTCGTGCTGGCGTAGCTGAGACACCATACACTTTGGAGAATGTCCAAAACGAGCGTCGTTGGGAATTTGCATTAGAGGGTATTCGTTTCAACGATATGCGTCGTTGGTCTGGTTGCGATAATCACAGCAAGACCTCATACGCTGCTGTTGCTCTTGGTAAGCAGGCTGGTAAGTCTATTACTGTCAAAGGTAAGAGAAATGCAATGAATATGGCTCATATGACATGTTCCTGGGAAGAGCGTTATGCTGAAACCAAAGGTTTCTTGCCCAAGCCTCAGGCTCAGATTAATCTGATGCCAGCAGATGCTATGACGCAGAACGAAGGTTGGACTTTGTCAGATCCTCATACACAATATAAAGTTCTTTATTAATATTAATTAGGTAAACAATATGAAAAAAATAATATTTTTGCTTGTTGTTGCAGTATGCGCTTTCGTTGCTTGTGATTCTGTTCATGAGGATATCAGCAATGGCGGTCATATTACTGCTGACGAGCTTAAGGCAATGTCCACTGTCACGGTTGACAAGACAGAAGATGGCCTGAAGAATGGTAACGTTATTACCTGCAAAACCACTGCTCCTGTCAATGCAAAGTGGGATATCGGTGGTAAGGAATTTGTTGGTAACTATGCCTGGAAGAAGATGAAGGTTAAATGGGATGCGAATGGTGATTATGTTGCTACTCCGTATACCATTGTTCTCACCGCTCTTTGTGCTGATGGTACAGAGGTTAAGGCTGAATTCCCTGTAACTTGTGAAGATATCACTAATCCTCTTGTGAAGTACTACATCTATGGTGATCCTAATAGAACAGAAGAGGAAAAAGCAGAAAACCCTCAGCTGCCATTCAAACCAGGTGCTTGGGACGCTGCTGCCATGCGTTTCAGTTCTACAGAAGGTGCTCACCTGCCCACTATTCCTGATGAGGTTTATGATGGTCTGAAGACTTTGATCTTTGACGTATCGGATGTAACACCCGACTTCGACCTGAAGGTCATGAATGGTTGGTGGAGTAACACCTATTATGATCACGTGAAGTGGGTGAATGGTTTGAATGAACTTCAGATCACCGCTACAATGGCAAGGGAATGCGCTAAGAAATATGTAAACGATGACCCTGCTGGTGGTAAAGACCTTGACCTCATGCTGTATAGTGGCTCTATGACACTGAATTCAGTTTACTATGAGGAATAATAAGTTCTTAATATGTATAATAATAAAATATCCTATATAATGAAAAGTTTTTTGAATTATAGTAAGCTCGCAATCGCCATGCTTATTACATCAAGTGTATTTGTGGCTTGTAGCGATGAGATTACCGAAAATTCTGTTAATACCCAATATACAGCGAATACAAGCAGCATTAAAAGTGTTGGTCAGGCTGTAGATTTGGGACTCCCCAGTGGTACTAAGTGGGCTAATATGAATGTTGGTGCTACTTCAGAAACTGATAATGGTATTCTCTTCATTTGGGGTGATATCACTGGAACACAGATTTCGCCAAGTAATACGACATCATATACCGATGTTAAAGCTGCAACATCATTAGCTGAGTTGTTTGAAATGTTTAAAGCTGACGAGAAGGAAGGATATGTTTTAGACACAACTAATGTGTTTATTGAAGCAGTTGCTCCTCTGGTCAATGGTCTTGATTATTGGACTAAAGATAGTGTCACTATTGATGGCAAGAATTATTCAAGATTCGAAGCTCTTGTACTTGAAAAATATAATGCTATTGCGCCCAAATATGAAGGTCATAGGGTAGCTGACTTCTCTGAGATTGGCGAAGATGGTTATATCATTGACTTTGACGTGATTGATTCTACTAAGATTAACTATTTTGAGAGTACTAAGACCAGTGGCAACGATTATAAGGAAGACTCTTATAAATTTAAGACCTTTGCTGGTACATCCATTTCAGGTGCTCCTATTTATAATTTGATTGGTGATGCCCAGTACGATCCTGCTACTGCTAATTGGGGGGCTAACTGGCAGATGCCAACAACTGCTCAGCTCAAAGAGTTGATGGAGCACTGCACATGGGAGTTTACTGGTAATGGATATAAGGTGACTTCTAAGCAGGAAGGAAATAATAATTATATCTTCTTGCCAGCAGCTGGTTATCGTTACTGCGAGAAGTGGTATGGCAACGGAAATGCTGGCTATTATGCAGCTGGTGAAATCCTTGGCACTTACCAGTTCCCGTCAATGGTTGATCAGAGCAAAGACTCAAAGGGTTCTACTTCTGGTATTGAAAACATGCCTAACATGTTGATTTTCCAGCATGGTCAGTATAATTCTCTTGGCATTTACAACAACTTGAGCTCTAGTTATGGTGTGTCTATCAGACCTGTAGCTAAGTAATGAGGCATAGATAAGTATTATTGATGAGGGTGTGTCAAAATGCACACCCTTATCTTTTGCTTTTAGCGTAATAAAAACGCATCTATTATTTGGCTGTTTGGTAGAAAATGATTAACTTTGTAGCCATTTAAATGATGACTGGATTTAGAATGAATAACAAAAGTAAAGCATCTGGTGCAATCCTCTGTCTAAGCCTGTTGGCTTTCATGGCATTTGTTGTATATGTATTATACATCAACCAGGAGGTACTCTATACGGCACATGACCGTTCCGAATTCGTTTTCGGATCCCCCTTTTTCCATACCCTTATGTCGAAACCCTTTGGCCTGATGCGGTATGTGGGCGCTTGGCTGACACAGTTGTTCTGTGAGCCTGCTGTTGGTGCTGCTATGCTGGTGGCTATATTGACGCTTATCTACTTTGTTGGTGCCAAAGCATTCCGGTTGCAGTCCAGTGCCTCTGCGCTGATGCTCTTGCCTGTAGCCTGTCTGTTGACATCGGTGGTCGATTTGGGTTATTGGATCTATATCTCCACCATCAGAGGCTATTGGTTTTCACAGTCGGTAGGCTATCTCGTCATGTTGTTGCTCTTATGGACAGCTCGTAGCACACCTCGCAAATGGCATCTCGTCTGGTATCTGGTGGGCTTTTGTCTCTATCCGTTGTTAGGATGGTTTGCTTTGCTGTTCATTTTATGTCTGGCACTTGTCGAAAAACCGACTTGGCGTGAATGTCTTGGTGTCGTCCTGCTCTTCTTTACCGCCAGCATCTGGCATACCCAGTACTATTCAAATCTGAGGTTCGATGATGTTGTGTTGGCAGGTCTGCCCCGTTTCGAAACGCCAAGTGACGCCAGTCCGCATCTATCCATCCCGTTCTGGGTGCTTGGCACAGTTTCTGTACTCATCCCAGTGTGCGGCAAGTATTTGTCAAAGTTGTTTGTTCCCATTATTTGTGTGGTCGCAGGCATCATTTTTACTTGGTCCTTCATGTTCCAAGACAAGAACTATATCAACGAAATGCGTATGGTGCGTTATGCCTTTGATGACAATTGGAAGAAGGTGCTCCATATAGCTGAAGAGAATAAGGAACTAACCAGCACGATGGTGTTCCTGAAGAATCTTGCCTTGATGAATGCGACGCCACAGGCTGGCCAGGGGACAGGAAACAAAAATGCGCTGTTAGACCGTTCGTATAAAATGGGCAACGATGCAGTCGATTTAAACAATCCCGATACGCTCCACGTAACCCTCTTGGATATTGCGTCTCCACTTGTTTACTATAACTATGGCATGATAAATGAAGCCATCCGTCTGAGTTTTGAAAATGCCATACAAGCAGGTTTCTCACCATTCTATCTGAAAATGCTTTCCCGTTGTGCTTTGGCCAAAGGTGACAAGCAGTTGGTAGAACGCTATACCACCATATTACATCATCGTCCTTTCTATGGCGATTGGCAGCCGGCTCCAGTCACAACAACGATTAAGGAACTGCAGAAGTGTTATCCCGATGAGATTACCGGTGTAGAGAACAGTGATAGCTATATCGTCAATAGTATCAGCTATTGGTATGAGTCCGACAGTAAAGTAGCTTCAGAACAGGCGTTATTCTATGCTATGATGCGTTGTGATTCACGTCGTTTCTGGCCTGCACTACGCAAGTATGTGAAGTTACACATGGAAGAGGAGTTCCCTTTGCATGCTATGGAAGCCTATATCTTGTACATGGACAAGGCCCCTGAGGAAAAACGTATGATGCTCCCTGTCGAGCAGTCTGTATATGAGCGTTACAAACAGTTCTGGGCCACTTTGGAACGTAAGGCAAAGCCTGGAATGGCAATTGAAACGATTGGTGAAGAAATGCGTAAAGATTTTGGAGATACCTATTGGTGGTACAACATCTTCGGAAGGAAACCTATTTATAGAAGTGGCGGAATTAGTCACGCAGTAGCATCATAAGAAACTATGAAAAGATTTATCCAATACTATTTGCAGCTTTTGGTTGTTGCCCTGCTGTTCTTGTCGTCGTGTGCTAATCACCCCGATGTGCCTTCTTCATCGAAAGAGGCTAAATGCTTGCCAGCCATTTTCCCTGATTATTGCAATGTTACCGTACCTTGTAATATAGCACCACTTAACTTCATGCTTCCTGTTGATGAATACGAAGCATGTGTGGCACGTCTCACCACGCCCGATGGTCAGCAGCAGACATATGGCAATGGTGTGAAGGTGCAGATACCTGAGGAAGAATGGCATGCTATGCTCGATGCCTCGAAGGGTAAGAGCATCAAGGTCGAGGTCTGGGGTCAGAAAGGAAACGAATGGCTGTCGTTCAGCCCGTTCGAGATAAAGGTTGCTAAAGAACCTATCGATGAATACCTGTCGTATCGCCTCATCGAGCCGTCGTATGTGGCATGGACTTTCATGGAGATTGCCCAGCGTCACCTCACCACGTTTGAAGAGACGCAGATTTTCAATAACGAGATTACCATGAACAACAATAGGATAGGCCAGTGCATCAACTGTCACAGCTATCAGAACTATAAGACCGACAATATGCTCTTCCATGTGCGTCTTGCTAATGCCGGTACTGTTATAGTGAACGATGGCAAGGTATCGAGAGTCAACATGAAGCGCGACTATACCATATCTGGTGGCGTCTATCCGTCATGGCATCCTACCGCAAAACTGGTGGCTTTCTCGACCAACAAGACACGTCAGGGATTCCATACCTCTAATCCCAATAAGATTGAAGTCTATGATGAGGCGAGCGATATGATTCTCTATGATGTAGAGACCGACTCGGTAAGCATTGTCAGCAACGATTCTACACTTTTGGAGGTCTATCCCACCTGGTCGCCTGATGGCAAATACCTTTATTATTGCAAGTCTGTTCCACTACCGGAGGAGATGCGCGACAAGGACATCAGGACGACTTATCCGAAGATACAATACAACCTCGTTCGCCGTTCGTTCGACCTGACGACGCACAACTTCGGCGAGGAGGAACTCGTCTACGATGCAGCCTCGTCCGACAAGAGCGTCACGTTACCACGCATCAGTCCCGATGGGCGTTATCTGCTGTTTGCCTTAGGACAGTACGGCTGTTTCCATAGCAGACACCGTGATGCTGACATTGTTTGTATTCCGATGGACCAATATACAGGAACCGGACTCACCGCAGACACCGCTTCGCCTGTCGATCTGACCCTCCTCAATAGCGAGGGCTATTCAGATAGTTACCCAAGTTGGTCGAGCAACGGACATTGGATTATGTGCGCCAGTCGTCGCCTTGATGACAACTATAGTCGTGTGTTTTTTGCTTATTTCAACAATGGGAAAGTAGAAAAGGCCTTCCTCATGCCTCAGGAAGATCCCGAAATGCATATCACTCTTCTGAAAAGCTACAACCGTCCGGAGTTCATGGTTGAACCCGTCAAGATCAGTGTTGAGGAGTTTAGCAGGGTGTTTGACAAGTAGTTATAAGTTAAGAATTAAAAATTAAGAGTTAAGAGTTAATAATTAAGAGTAGGGAATGAAGTACCTGTGTGGTTTATATACGCTCCTCTTCGGTGTGGCCGTTCTCCTCTTTTTCGGACTGCTCTATCCGCATCATCTGCATTATCAGGAGCAGTATCAGCTTTTCCTTTTCGATAGTACCTATGTGTGGGATATTGTCAGACTGCCTGGTGGCGTAGCCGACCTGTTGGGACGTTTCTGCACACAATTCTTCCTTTTTGCTTGGGTAGGTGCCTTCATCATTGCGCTCCTGCTTACCCTCGTGCAACTACTGACACTCCGCCTATTCAATGGCCAATGGTCAATGGTCAATAATCACTGGTTTTATGGTTTGACCTTTGTGCCCTCGTTCCTACTCTGGCTCTTTCTGCTTGACGAAAATGCCTTGTTGGGAGGTGTCTGGGCCGTCTTGTTAACACTGCTCGCCATCTGGGGCTGTACACTTATGCCCAAAGGATGGGCGCGTCGCATCGCGATATTGGTTGCTATTCCGACTCTCTATTGGGTGGCCTTGGGTGGCAGCCATTACCATCGCTATCCGACAGTCACACCTTATCTGCTTTATGCAGCATGGTCGTCTGCCGTCATCCTCCCGCTCATTGCCCGTTTCTTCCATCGTTTTCAACGTTCTACGCAACCCTCATACATCGTACCTCTGGTCTCTTTTGCCGTTGTTACTGTTGTTATGGGAACTATCGTTTGGAATAACACCAATATCAAGGCCGAGAAGGTGATGCAATACGACTTTATGGCACGCCACCAGCAATGGAACCGCATTCTTGCCACCGCCACTGCTGAAAAGCCGAACAATCAGATAGGTGTAACGGTGCAGAATCTGGCTTTGGCCATGCATGGCATGCTTGCCGACCACCTGTTTGATTTCAACCAGAATGGTATCGCAGGTCTTTTGCCTGACGTTCAAAGCGATGCCACCAGCCCTCTGCCTACTGCCGAGGCGTTCTATCAGTTGGGTATGATTTATGTCGCCCAACGCACCGTTTTCGAGGCTCAGGAAGCCATCCTTGACTTCCAGAAAAGTGCCCGTTGCTATAAACGATTGGCACAGACCAACCTGATTATCGGCAGTTACGAGGTGGCTCGCAAATATCTTATGGCGTTACAGAAAACCCTGTTCTATCGTGATTGGGCCAATGAAACCCTGTTGCTGTTGGGGGATGAAGCAGCGATTGACAAGCACCCCGAATACGGACATTTGCGCAAATGGGCCTACAAGGATGACTTTTATTTCAGCGACCATGTGACTGCAGAGATGCTCGAAAGCCTCTATTCCCGCAACCCAGACAATCGCATGGCCTATCAATATCTCTTGGCCTACTATATGTTGACGGGTGACCGCGAACGCTTTAATCAATTCATGTCTGCTAAGCAATGAGAAAAATCGTTTATTGTTTACTGTTTATTGTTTATTGTTTTGCCGCTTGTACCGAGACGGTCAGTGATGCCAAGCAGGAGACCGTTCAGCCTCAGATATACCCCGACTACCTCGGTGTTACCATACCCGTAAATATTGCTCCGCTCTGTTTTAATATGGCTGATGAGAAGACTCTGTGTATTGATGCTGTCATTTCAGACAGCCACGGACACAGTCTGCATAGTCAAGGCGAAGAATCTGTTGATTTCGACATTGACGATTGGCATGACCTGCTTAGCCAGAATTGTGGCGATTCTCTCAGCGTGACTGTTTCTGCCAAATTTGATGACGGTTGGCATACCTATCGCTCCTTCTCTATCTACGTGAGTCCCGACAGCATCGATTATGGTCTCTGTTACCGTTTGATTGAGCCAGGCTATGAGGTGTGGAGCAAGATGGGCATTTACGAACGCGACCTCTCCTCATTTGACGAGCGTGCACTCATTGAAAACACACAATTTGAAGGTTGCGCCAACTGCCATAGTTTTAATCGTTGCAACTCTGCCGATATGAGCCTGCATATTCGTGGACCTCATGGTGCCACGTTACTGCGTCATAACGGTGGGGCTCTTACCGCCTATAATACCAAGACGGACCAGACGCTCGGCTTCTGTGTCTATCCCTACTGGCATCCGTCCGGGCGCTATATTGCTTATTCAACTAATGCTACGAGTCAGCTGTTCCATAGTGCTCACCGCAACCGTGTCGAGGTCTTCGATACCGCCTCCGACCTTCAAGTCTATGATGTCGAGAAAAATGAGTTGCTGCTTTCGTCTCTTCTTAAGCAAGACTCTATTTATGAGACCTATCCCGTTTTCTCCGCTGACGGATGTTCGCTTTATTTTTGTGCTGCTCGCGCACTCCCTGAGGGCAATTACCAGCTCGACTCGCTTCACTATAATCTCTGTCGTATCGATTTCAATCCTGAAACGGGTCGTTTTGGCAGTCGTATAGACACCATAGTTAATGCCGAGGCCATGCACAAGTCGTTATCCTTCCCCCGTCCTTCCTATGATGGGCGTTTCCTTTGCTACACACTCTCCGATTATGGACAGTTCAGTATCTGGCACCATGAGGCCGATCTCTATCTGCTGAATCTCTCTACAGGAGAGAGCTGTCCTATGGATGGCGCAAACTCTGACGATACAGAATCATTTCATAATTGGAGTACCAACTCACGATGGCTCGTGCTGAGTTCACGTCGCGACGACGGCCTTTTTACGCGTCCCTATTTCTGCCATGTCGATGCCAATGGAACGGTCAGCAAGGCCTTCATGTTGCCCCAGCGCAATCCGCGCCGTTTCTATCGCGAACGTTTCTTCTCCTTTAATGTGCCCGATTTCGTCATTGCTCCAACCCACTTCGATAGTCATCATGCCAGTCGTATCATTAACGATGACTATCGTAAGGACTTTGGCGTGCGCAAGTGAAAGCACTTGTATAATATCCCCTCTTTTGCCGTCGTGCTACAACAGCAAAAGTATTTGATACATTCGCTGAATCCTATGTCCAGAATTATTCGTAACTTTGCAACGAATAATCATAACAGCTCAAATAACAATTACGGATAACTGAATATGAAGTGGATTTTTACCCTCACTTTGAGTGTGTTGACGCTCCATGCATCAGCACAGTCGTTCCCTTATCAAAATCCTAATTTGTCGGCATTGGAACGTGCCAAGGACTTATGCTCCCGTTTGACTTTGGAAGAGAAAGCTAAACTGATGCTGGACGAGAGCCCGGCTATTCCACGTTTGGGCATCAAGAAGTTTTTCTGGTGGAGCGAGGCTCTGCATGGTGCAGCCAACCAGGGTAACGTGACGGTGTTCCCAGAGCCGATTGCTATGGCGTCATCATTCAATCCTGACTTGCTTTATAAATGCTTCGATGTGGCATCGACGGAATTTCGTGCCCAGTACAACGAACGTATGCAGCGTGGCAGTGGTGGGGACGAGAAATTCCATAGTCTTTCCGTGTGGACACCGAATGTAAATATCTTCCGTGACCCCCGATGGGGCAGGGGACAGGAGACCTACGGTGAGGACCCCTACCTGACATCAGTGATGGGTGTGCAGGTGGTGAAGGGTTTGCAGGGACCTGAAACGGCTAAATATCGTAAGTTGTGGGCTTGTGCCAAGCACTATGCCGTCCACAGCGGTCCTGAGTATACGCGCCATTCGGCTAACTTGACCAATGTGTCGCCCCGTGATATGTGGGAGACCTATATGCCTGCTTTCAAGACCTTAGTGCAGGATGCCAAGGTACGTGAAGTCATGTGTGCCTATCAGCGTCTGGATGACGACCCATGTTGTGGCTCACAACGTTTGTTGCAGACCATTTTGCGCGACGAGTGGGGCTTTAAGTATCTGGTGGTTAGCGACTGCGGTGCTGTCTCCGATTTTTATGAGTCGCACAAGTCCTCGACGGGTCCTGTTCATGCTTCAGCTAAGGCAACCATTGCAGGTACCGATGTGGAGTGTGGCTACGGCTATGCCTACCGTAGCATTCCTGAGGCTGTGAAGCGCGGTTTTATTACTGAGGCTGAGGTTGACAAGCACGTCATTCGTCTGTTGGAAGGCCGTTTTGATTTGGGTGAAATGGACGATCCCTCACTGGTAGAGTGGTCTAAGATTCCTTATTCTGCCATGTCCACTAAAGCGTCTGCCAATATCTCACTGGATATGGCGCGTCAGACGATGGTATTGTTGCAGAACAAAAACAACATCCTGCCTCTGAATAAGAAGGAGAAGATTGCCGTTATTGGTCCCAATGCTGACAATACACCGATGATGTGGGGTAACTATAACGGTACCCCCAACCATACTGTCACTATCCTTGATGGCATCAAAGCCAAGACGAAGAAACTGTTCTATGCTGCTGGCTGCGACCTGACCTACGACAAAGTGATGGAGTGTCTGATGGCCTCGCAGTGTAGCTTCGAGGGTAAGAAGGGTTTGAAGGGAACGTTCTGGAACAATCGCCGTATGGAGGGTAAGCCAGTTACGACGCAATATTACACCGCTCCACTGGCTGTTACCACGTTTGGTATGCATAACTTCGCTCCAGGCGTTCAGCTCGAAGACTTCTCAGCCAAGTATGAGACCGTGTTTACACCCAAGGAGGCTGGTGAGTATGTTGTGAATGTGGATGGTTGCGGACATTTTGAACTCTTTATCGACGGTGTGCAGAAGTTCCGCCATCACATTTGGCGTACCACACCTAACCGTGTGGCTATTCAGGCTGAGAAAGGCAAGAGTTATAATATTGAGGTACGCTTCTCGCATATCCACACCTATAATGCTAATCTGGCCATCAATATTGCCAAGGAGCATCCTATTGACTACCAAGAGACCATTGCCCAACTGAAGGGCATCAACAAGGTCGTGTTCGTCGGTGGTATTGCTTCCAGCTTGGAAGGCGAGGAAATGCCTGTTGATATCGATGGTTTCAAAGGTGGCGACCGTACCCACATCGAACTGCCAAAGGTGCAGCGCGACTTCCTGAAGGCACTGAAACAGGTTGGCAAGCAAGTTATCTTCGTCAACTGTTCAGGTTCTTGTATTGCACTGCAGCCTGAGACGGAGACGTGCGATGCTATCCTGCAGGCCTGGTATCCAGGTCAAGAGGGCGGTACGGCTGTGGCCGACGTGCTGTTTGGCGACTATAACCCCAGCGGTAAGCTGCCTGTGACTTTCTATAAGAATAGCAGTCAGTTGCCCGACTATGAGGACTACTCGATGAAGGGCCGCACCTATCGCTATTTTACTGATGCCCTGTTCCCCTTCGGTTATGGTCTGAGCTATACTGATTTCGAAATTAGAAATGAGAAATTAGAAATGAAAAATGGTGGTAATGGCACCCTTTCCGTTGAGGTAGCCAATACAGGCAAACGTGACGGCACAGAGATTGTACAGCTTTACATTCGTAATCTGCAGGATCCCGATGGCCCGTTGAAGTCACTACGTGCCTTCCACCGTGTCAGTGTGAAGGCTGGACAGACAGCGACCGTCAAACTGACACTCGACAACAAGAGTTTCGAGTTCTGGGACCCTGAGACCAACACCATGCGTGTGAAGCCGGGTAAATACGAAATTCTGGTTGGTAACAGTTCGTCAGACAAAGACCTGAAGAAGTTGAGCCTGTCGTTGAATAATTGATTCGAACAATCGAGATATCGATAATTGAGATAAACAACATATTAATTAATTTTTAATCCTAAAATCAACACAATGAAACAAACATTTAAAATTGCTTTCGCTCTCGTGCTGTCTATGTACTGCATGGGTTCATGGGCCCAGTTTGGAGCTCCCGCAGATCCAAACCCCAGTGTTAAACTGAAGGACGCTTACAAGAACTACTTCATGATTGGTGTAGCTCTTAATCAGCGTAATGTGAGTACGCCTGACCAGATTAATCTGGTGAAGGCTGAGTTCAACAGCATCACTGCTGAGAATGACATGAAGCCCGGTGAGATACATCCAAAGGAGGGTGTATGGAACTTCGAGCGTGCTGACAAAATTGCTAACTTCTGCCGTCAGAACGGCATCAAGCTGCGTGGTCACTGCCTTTGCTGGCACTCTCAGTTTGCCGATTGGATGTTTACCGACAAGAAGGGTAAGGAAGTGAAGAAAGAGGTGTTCTACGAGCGTCTTCGCGAACACATCCACACCGTAGTAAACCGCTATAAAGATGTGGTTTATGC
This sequence comes from uncultured Prevotella sp., assembly GCA_946188165.1. Taxonomy (GTDB): domain Bacteria; phylum Bacteroidota; class Bacteroidia; order Bacteroidales; family Bacteroidaceae; genus Prevotella. Next base: position 37,721 of record CAMHTW010000007.1, on the reverse strand, counting down.
TTGGGATGTGGTGAACGAAGCTATGGCTGATGACAACGGCGGCGGTCCACGCTGGGGCCGTTTCGGTGGCCAAGAGCCGAGCCCGTATCGTCAGAGTCGTCACTTTAGACTCTGCGGTGACGAGTTCATTGCCAAGGCATTCCAGTTCGCACGCGAGGCTGATCCCAACGCCCTGTTGTTCTACAACGACTACAGCTGTGTGGATGAAGGCAAGCGCGAGCGTATATATAATATGGTAAAGAAGATGAAGGATGCTGGTGTGCCCATCGATGGTATCGGTATGCAGGGACACTACAACATCTACTTCCCCAGTGAGGAACAACTTGAGAAGGCTATCGTGCGTTTCAAGGAGTTGGTGAAACACATCCACATCACTGAACTCGATATTCGTATGAATCAGGAAATGGGCGGTCAGCTACAGTTCTCGCGTGGTGAGAATAGGCCCGTAGCTGGTTATATGAACACCATGCTGACGGACCAGTATAGCCGTGTCTTCAAGATTTTCCGTAAGCATAAGGATGTCATTGACTGTGTGACCTTCTGGAACCTTGGCGACCGCGACTCTTGGTTGGGTGTCAACAACCACCCGCTGCCTTTCGACGAGAACTACAAGCCCAAGCAGGCTTACTACGCCATCAAGAATTTTGATGCTAAGCTCGACAATGCAAAACCCAAGGAGGACTTTGTTCCCAACCCAATGAATCAGCCTGGACAGGAGTGGCCGAAGGTGAATAGCGAGGGTTATGCCCGCTTCCGCGTCGTTGCTCCCGAGGCAAAGTCGGTCATCGTCAGTCTGGGTCTTGGCGGTCGTGGCGGTACGGTGCTGCGCAAGGATAAGGATGGTGTATGGACGGGTACCACAGAAGGTCCGATGGATCCCGGTTTCCACTACTATCACCTGACTATTGATGGTGGTACATTCAATGATCCTGGTACACACAACTACTTCGGCTCTTGCCGTTGGGAGAGTGGTATCGAGATTCCTGCTCGCGATCAGGACTTCTACGCCTATCGCAAGGACATCCCTCATGGCAACATCCAGCAAGTAACCTTCTGGTCCGAGAGCACTGGCAAGATGCAGACAGCCAATGTCTATCTGCCACCTACATATGGTAAGCTTGTTGATAAAAAAGGCCAGCCCGTCAAGGCAGGTCAGAAGGGTATTCAGGAGCGCTATCCTGTTCTGTATCTGCAGCATGGCTGGGGCGAAAACGAGACCAGCTGGCCCGTGCAGGGAAAGGCAGGTCTCATTATGGACAACCTGATTGCTGACGGCAAAATCAAGCCCTTCATTGTTGTTATGGCTTATGGTCTGACCAACGACTTCAAGTTCGGTTCTATTGGTAGATTTACTGCTGAGGAGTTTGAGAAGGTGCTCATTGACGAACTCATTCCCCATATTGATGCTAATTTCTTGACCAAGGCCGACAAGTGGAACCGTGCTATGGCAGGTCTCTCTATGGGTGGTATGGAGACGAAGCTCATCACCCTGCGTCGTCCTGAGGTGTTCGGTTACTGGGGACTGCTCAGCGGTGGCCAGTATGCTCCCGACGAAATCAAGGATCCCAAGGCTGTGAAGTATATCTTTGAGGGTTGCGGCTCTAAGGAGAATCCCGATGGCATCAATAAGAGCGTTGAGGCTCTGAAGGCTGCTGGCTTCAATGCCGAGGGTCTGATTTCTGAGGGTACTGCCCATGAGTTCCTGACTTGGCGTCGTTGCCTCTATAAGATGGCTCAGGGACTGTTTAAGTAATTGATAATTCATAATTGATAATGCATAATGCATAATTCATAATTGATAATTGATGATTAAAACTTTATTATCAACGATAGGTTTGTGCCTGGCTGCTACGGCGGCCATGGCACAAAACCCTTTTGTTCAAACATGGTTTACCAGCGACCCTGCTCCGTTGGTTTATGACGGTACGATGTACGTCTATACCGGTCACGATGAGGACAATGCCGATTTCTTCTGGATGCAGGAATGGCGTGTCTATTCCACCAAGGATATGGTAAACTGGCAAGACCATGGCTCACCCTTGGCTTTGGAGAGTTTCTCATGGGCTGATGACCGTGCCTGGGCAGGACAGACCATCGAACGTGACGGTAAGTTCTACTGGTACATCTGCGCCCACTCGAAGATTTCGAAGGGTATGGCTATTGGTGTGGCTGTGAGCGATTCGCCTACAGGCCCTTTCCGTGATGCTATTGGTAAACCGCTGTTCGAGAATGGCTCGTGGGACCATATCGATCCCACCGTTATGATTGACGACGACGGACAGGCATGGCTCATGTGGGGTAATCCGCAGTGCTACTACCTGAAACTCAACCGCGACATGATATCGTATAGCGGTGAACTGGGCCGTCTCGACATGACTGAGGAAGCCTTTGGTGGCCCTATTATGAGCAAGCGCGAAAAGGGTAAGAAGTATAAGGATTCGTACACAGAGGGTCCTTGGCTCACCAAGCGTAATGGCACATACCAGTTGCTTTATGCTGCCGGTGGTGTACCTGAGCATATCTCTTACAGTATGGCTTCTTCGCCTACAGGCCCTTGGAAGTATGCTGGTGAGATTATGCCTCTGAGCGACACCAAGTCGTTTACCAACCACTGTGGTGTAGCCGACTTCAACGGTCACAGCTATTTCTTCTATCATACGGGCAAGTTGCCTAAGGGTGGCGGTTTTGGCCGTAGCGTGGCTGTCGAGGAGTTCAAGTATAATGCTGATGGTAGCTTTCCCACCATTCTGCCTACTGATGAAGGCGTGAAGCCCATTGCAACGTTTGACCCCTTCCGCAAGGTGGAGGCTGAAACAATGGCTTTCTCGAGTGGTCTGAAGACTGAACAGAATGACGAGGTCGGTGTCTATGTCACTGATATCCACAATGGCGACTACATCAAGCTGCAGAATGTGGCGTTTGGCAAGAAATACCCACGGACATTTAAGGCACGTGTGGCCAGTGGCCTGCGTGGCGGACAGATTGAAATACGCCTTGACAGTGTCGGTGGACGACTTCTTGGTACCGTCAACGTACCTGGTACAGGCGGTTGGGAGAAGTGGCAGACCATCAACCTTGATTTGGACTACTCGACGATTAAAGACTTGAATGCGCCTTCGCGTACCATTTCTGGTCTTGACCTGCCGACTACTGCTGATTTGTATTTCGTATTCAAAGGCCGTAAGGGTCCGAAGCTCTTTAACTTCGACTGGTGGGAGATGCGTGGACTGGAACAGGTCAACATGCCGTTGTTCCAGACTAAGTACACGGCAGACCCCTCGCCGCTGGTTGTGGGCGACACCTTGTTCTTATATACGTCGCACGATGCCTCGCCCGAGGATATTCCCGACCTGAACGAGAAGAACTCAGCCGGTTTCTTTATGTACGACTGGCTGTTATGGTCTACCACCGATATGGTGAACTGGACCGAACACGGTGCTGTGGCCTCGCTGAAGGATTTCCCCTGGCGTTCGCGTGAGAACGGTGCTTGGGCCATCCAGACAGTTGAGCGTAATGGTAAGTACTATCTCTATGCCCCTCTGCATGGTCATGGTATTGGCGTGCTGGTGGCTGACTCACCCTACGGACCTTTCAAGGATCCACTGGGCGAACCCCTCGTGTGGCAGAGAGAACACTGGGAGGACATCGATCCCTCTGTGTTTATCGACGATGATGGTCAGGCTTACATGTACTGGGGCAATCCCTATGTCTATTACGTCAAGCTGAACGAGGATATGATTTCGACCAGCGGCGACATTCATGTGCTTAATCCCCAGAACGGTGTTATGCGCCCCGTCAAGGAGAATGGTGCTAAGATTAATCTTCGTGCCCCTTGGAGCCAGAAAGCCAATTGGGCTATTCAGCACTATCAGGAAGGACCATGGTTCTACAAGAGAAGCCTCACCCCCAATGCAACGCCACACTCTCAAGGAGAGAACCCCTCTCCAAAGGGCGAGGGGAGTAAATACTACCTTGCTTTTGCCAGCACCTGCTGTCCTGAGGCTTTAGGCTATGCTATGAGTGACTCGCCTTCAGGTCCTTGGGTAGAAAAGGGGTATATCATGCGTCCTACTGAGCGCGACCGCGGTAACCATCCGGGCATCTGCGATTTCAAGGGACATAGCTATGTCTTCGGACAGGACTACGACTTGATGCACCTCGAGACCTTCCATCACCTTGAGCGTCGCTCGGTGTCTGCACAGGAGATAACCTACAATGCTGACGGTACCATTCAGGAGCTTCCTTATTGGCTCGACCAGAAACCTATGCAGCAGTTGCATTGGCTCAACCCCTACCGCCGTGTGGAGGCTGAGACTATGGCCTGGGGTTTTGGCTTGAAGTCAGCCAAGATGGGCATCGAGAATACGGGTGTCGTCAAGGATATGCCAGAGTCTGTTGGTAAGAAGAATATGTATATCTTTGATATCAACGATGGCGAGTATATCCGTCTGCGTGGCGTCGATTTCGGTAGTAAGGGTGCCAAGCAGTTCAGCATCATTGCCGCAGCCGCTGCTAAATCAGGATGTAACGTAACGCTGCGCCTGAACAGCCAGGATGGCCCCGTCATTGGTACGGCTACTATTAAGAGCACTGGTTCTGTTGACAAGTACAAGACCTTCAGCACGAAGGTTGCTGGAGCCACTGGCGTCCATGATCTCTATATTTGTTTCAGCAATGCCCAGGGTGACGTTCGTCTCGACTGGTGGCAGTTTAAGTAATGCACAATTCATAATGCATAATTCATATTCGTAATTCATGAAAAAAACTATATTATCAATTTTCGGACTGTGTCTGGTTGCTCAGGCGGCTATGGCACAGAATCCCGTCATCCGTGACCTGTTCTCGGCAGACCCTACCGCGCGTGTATTTAATAATAAGGTGTACCTGTATCCGTCGCACGACATCGTGCCCCCTGCTGGACAGCGTAAGGACTGGTTCTGCATGGAGGACTACCACGTATTCTCCAGCGAGAATCTTACCGATTGGACCGACCACGGTGTCATCGTGACTCAGAACAAGGTACCCTGGGTGCGTCCTGACTCTTATTCCATGTGGGCTCCCGATTGTGTCGAGCGCAATGGTAAGTACTATTTCTATTTTCCCTCTTCGCCTAAGGGGGGCATGCGTGGTTTCGGCGTCGGTGTGGCTGTAGCTGACCGTCCCGAGGGTCCGTTTGTGTGCGAGCCCGAGGCCATCAAGGGTGTCAACGGTATCGACCCCTGCGTGTTGCTGGCTTCTGACGGTAACGCCTACCTCTTCTGGGGTAACGGACGTTGTGCTAAGCTGAAGCCCAACATGAAGGAACTGGCTGACGACAATCCTAAGTCAACAGTCAAGTGGGGCAACCGAGAGATGGAGATGATTGGCGTAAACTGTCTTGAGGGTCTGCCCAACCGTCAGGCTGAAGGTCCGTTTGCTTTCGAGGCTAACGGCTGGTACTACCTTACTTATCCGTATGTCCGCGAGAATACCGAAGTTCTCGGCTACGCTATGAGTAAGAACCCCATGGGTCCCTACGAGTATAAGGGTCTCATCATGGCTGAGCATCCCAACGGTTGCTGGACCAATCACCACAGCATCGTTAACTACAAGGGTCAGTGGTACCTGTTCTATCATACCAACTTCTTCTCGCCCAACGATGACAAACGTCGTTCAGTTTGTATCGAGAAGCTGGCCTTCAATGCCGACGGTACTATCAAGGAAGTGAAGGAGACCATGCGTGGCGTAGGTATCAACCAGGCCACTGAGAAGATTGAGATTGACCGCTACAGCAACGCTTCCAATGGCGTGACTACCGCTCATGTTGACACAACCCTTGCCTTCAGCGGCGACTATGCTTCCATTCCCGCTAAGGGATGGATGCGTTATGCTGATGTCGATTTCAGTTGTCTCTACGATGGCTATCTGATGATTCGCGCCAAGGCCAGTGGCGACACAGAGTTCTGTCTCCGCGAGGGTAGTGCCAAGGGCAAGGTTATTGCTCGTATCAAGATGGCTGTCACACCTCCCGAGCAGCCTGCTGGTGGTCAGGGTGGTGGCATGATGATGCGTTTCCGTCGCGACATGCGCAACCAGTGGCTTACCCAGACCGTTACTTTGGACTATGTGCCAAAGGGGGTTGCTGATATCGTCGTTACCAACGAAGGTCCTGGCGAACTGGGTGTTGACTGGGTACAGTTCAAGAACCGTCCCAAGTACTTCAAGGCTGCTACTGCTACGCCCGCTACACCTGACAACGAAGGCTTTATCCGTCGTTGGACGCTGCTTGAGCCTATCGACAAACCCAACAGCGGTAATACCGTATTCACCGACTCTTATCTGCGCGAGCACTTCAACCGCGAGTATTTCAAGGGTCAGCAGACCATTCTGCCTAAGGACGGTCAGAAGGTAAAGGCTGAGTTCAAGCAGGAGCAGGCTCCCGCAGGTTTCGGTCGTGGCATGCAGCAGGCTCCCGCACAGCCTGAGGTAAAGACCGTCAAGCAGACACTGACTTGGCATGCACTGGATAGCGAGAACTTCAATGTCAAGTTGTTCCGCTTTGCCGAGAAATATGGTACTAAGGTCTATGGCGTACTCTTCTGGGGTGTCACCATCATCGACTGCCCTGAGGATATCGAGAACGTCCGTCTGGCCGTTGGCTCTAATTCAGCCTCTATGTGGTGGCTTAATGGCGAGGAAGTCCTGTTGATGAGTGGTGACCGCCGTATGGTCAAGGACGACTGCATGTCGCGTCGTCTCACTCTGAAAAAAGGCCGTAACGTTCTGCGTGGTGCTGTCATCAACGGCCCTGGCATGAGCGACTTCTGTGTTCGCTTCCTCGACGAGAAAGGTAACCCTGTAACTAACTATACCATTATTAACAGCAAATAATATGCAACGTCTACATACAATTCTTGCGGCACTGGCTATAGCTACAGCCGCAAATGCACAAATCGGACAACCGTTTATTCACGACCCGTCAACTATCGCTGAGTGCGAAGGCAAGTATTATACCTTTGGCACGGGTGGCGGCGGCCTTATCTCTGAGGATGGCTGGAACTGGCACAGTGGCGCTGAGCGCCCTGGTGGCGGTGCAGCTCCTGACGTCATTAAGGTTGGCGACCGTTACCTCTGCATTTATGGTGCCACCGGTGGTGGCTTGGGTGGTGGTCATAGTGGCCGTATCCTTACCATGTGGAATAAGACTCTTGACCCCAAGTCGCCTGACTTTAAGTGGTCAACAGCTGTCGAGGTCTGCGCCAGCGATGGTATGGAAGATCAAGATGCCATTGACCCAGGTGTATTGCTCGACCCTACGACAGGTCGTATGTGGGTTAGCTACGGTACCTATTTTGGCACCATCCGTCTTATCGAACTCGACCCCAAGACAGGTTTCCGTGTAAAGGGTAACAAGGAGAAAGATATCGCCATTGACTGCGAGGCTACCGACCTTATCTACAAGGATGGCTGGTACTATCTGCTGGGTACTCACGGCACCTGCTGCGACGGTGTCAACTCTACCTATAACATCGTGGTAGGCCGTTCGCGCTCCGTTGAAGGTCCCTACATCGACAATGTTGGTCGCGATATGTACCATGGTGGTGGCCGTATGGTCATCGCTGCTGGCAACCGCAAGACTGGTGCCGGACACTTTGGTCGTACCATTCTTGACGAGGGTGTTGAGATTATGTCGTTCCACTGGGAGGCAGACTTCGACCAGGGTGGACGTTCCACACTGGCTATCCATCCCCTGCTGTGGAAGAACGGCTGGCCATACGCTGGCGAGCAGGTTAAGGCAGGCACTTACGCTATCCTGAGCGAGCGTCGTGGCTATTCACTCGAACTTGGTGTCGACTTTGTCCGTATGAATGTAGCCCGTGCTGGTGGCTTCGGTCGTCCTCAAGCCAATCAGGCACCTCCAAAGCCTGTTGAGGAACAGACACTCGCACAGGTACAAGGTTCATGGCCTGCTGGCGACATTGCTGTTCGTTGCAGCGACTATATGTTCCGTCCTTGGCAGAAGTGGGAATTGGCAGCTACGAGTAAGGGCACCATTGCTGGACCGCTCTTCGCTATCCGTATTGCAGGTACCAACCGTGCACTGACGGCTACTGCCGACCTCGAACTGACCGCCAAGGAGTTTGCTAACCTTGACGAGCAGCTCTGGCGTGTCGAACAGCTTACCGACGGCACTTACCGCATTATGCCTTACGCTATTCCTGGTCAGGGCAAGAACCAGAAGTACTGCATCTACTCAGCAGGCGACTCAACACCCACGCTGGCCGAATACGACTTCAAGAGCGACAATTCCAAGTGGAATCTGCGTCTTGAGAAATAAGGTAAAAGGTTGAGTATAAAAAGTAAGGAGGCCTGAGCGCATAGCTCAGGCCTCCTGTCTTTAGTTAGTTCTCGTTGGGGGCATCATCATCGCCACCACCGCCGTTCCCTCCATTGTTTCCACCTGTGTTTCCACCTGTGTTTCCGCCTGTGTTGCCGCCTGTCGAGCCTCCCGAAGGAGCGTTCGTCGTTCCAGAGTTAGTGCCATTTGGATTGATGATGGCATCAATCTTCTCGCGAGCTGCTTTGGTCCAGCGGAATTTAGCATCTTCGTTCAGCTGTTTCTTGGTGAACTCACCAGTGGCCTGAGCAGCAAGGCGTACCGTACTGATGGCCGACTGACTCTCCTTTGTGTAGTCTGGTGTACGGCTGGTTCCATCATCATTCTTCGTGGCAGGGATGGTGCCAAGACCAGCATTCACCTTGTAACCCTCACCCAGCACCAAGCCGTTGGCAGTAACGCTGGCTTTGAAGATAGCCAGATTATCAATCTTTACGGTGTTGCCCTGCAGGCACTGCTCACGGACACAGTCAACAAAGTCCCTGAGGATACCCTCAATAGTACCTGCGGAGAATGGTGTGTTGTGCTTGGCCATGTGAACAGCCATGTCATAGACCGACATCTGCTCCTTACCCTCTACGCGTGCATACCACTTGCCGAAATTCCCGGCGTTTTGGTTCTGATTCTGATAAATATTCAATTCTAACATAGTTGTCTAATTTTAGTTGTTTGTTGTTTTAATTCACTATTCACTTTTCACTAGAAAAGAGTTGACCCGCAGGTCACTCTTTTCGTTTAGAGCCTCATGCAAGAGGAAGCACCCAGTGCCGTCAAGATGGCACTCGCAATGGCAGCAATAAGCTGCACAACGAACTTGATGGTTTCTTTCTTGTTCATCTTGTTTAGTTTTTGTGTTAGTAATCTGTAAAGAACTCTCGTGTGTCTCATAGTCACCGGTGATTTCTGATTCACGTTGCATCTTCATTGCGTCGGCAAAGGTACGGACTTTTTTCAATAGCCACAATACTTTTCAACCTTCCTATCAGGGAAAATTTCTATACCCCCTTTATTTACAGGGGTTCCGAGAGGGGGGAATATGTTGAGGGTAAAGGTGTAACAGCTACGACTCTATTTTTTTTTCATCGTTTTTTTACAAAAAATTTGTAAATTTCACTGAAAGTTCGTATATTTGCACCCGACCAAGCCAGTCACACGTGACAGGGCGGGTCAAGACATCGATGGAATCCTAAGGCCGACGATGCCGTTTGTAGGGCAGGCCAAAGGGAAAGGCGTTTACGGACGTTACTATTCCACAGGAAATCAAGGATGTAAAGGCGGGAGAAATCCCAAGTTAGACCCAGCGATAAACCGTTACTCCGTTAATTTTAGCAGTGAGGAAGATATGCGTTTTCTAAAGATGTTTGACCGTTCTGGCATAACAAGCAAGTCCGCATTCATCAAGGCGCGAATTTTTGGAGAGCCTTTTCATGTAGTGACATTCGACAAGAGTCTGCATGAGTATTATACCAAGTTAAGTGACTTTCATGCTCAGTTCCGTATGGTAGGCAACAATTACAACCAAACTTTAAAAGAGTTGAAAAGCCACTTCTCTGAACGAAGAACAATGGCACTTGTATGTAAGTTGGAGAAATACATGATGCAGTTAGTACAGATTATGCACAAGGTGAAAGATTTGACAGACAAATATCAGAAAAAGTCTGCGGAAAAGTAGGGAAAATGATATTAAAATGTGATTATTTACTAAATATACGAACGTTTTGTGTGTCCTTTCAGAGAAAATTTGTAACTTTGTACCAAGAACAATAGAAATCCATTATGGACAAAGACATTAATCGCATCAAAGTCGTGCTTGCAGAGAAGGGAGGTGCCGCGAGACTATTAAGTGTCTCGTGGAGGGATACCAAAGAACCAATAAGTGGTTGGCAGAGCAGTTGGGGTGCGCACTTACTACTGTATCTAAATGGTGTACCAATGACTGCCAGCCAACAATGTATACATATCTTAGAATTGCAGAACTGCTTGATGTGGAAATGACAGAATTAGTAAGAACAAAGAAAAGTCAAACGAAACTCCCATCTTTTTGAGTTCTTTGCAAGCAAAGCGGCAAGCCGAGCGAGTGGGTAACTATAATACATTTAGTGGGTAAGTTGAAAACAATATTTACTTAGAACAGATATGGCAAGCAAACAGAGTCACAGCATAGAAGAATTGGTCGAACAATGGGCTAAGGAGCAATTGAAAGGGATTAAGCTATATCTCAAAACAGATTTCATTAATCCTCAGATTGAAAAGGCTCTTAAAACAGCACCTTCAAAGAAAGGAGGGAAAGGGCCGAACTATCCAGATATTAAGTGCATGATTCCGACTGGTGAGGGCGATATTCCCGTGATGATTGAAGTTAAAGGAACAAAAGGCGCACTTATAAAACTTGATGAAGAAACAGGGTTACCAGCAAACACAACAAAAAAAGGTGATCCGAATTATGCTAATATTGAAAAATACGCAGTCAATGGAGCTGTACATTATGCTAATGCTATCGTGCGCCATACGAACTATAAAGAAGTACTTGCCATAGGGGTAAATGGATATAAAGAAGAAACAGGAGAAATTGTTTATGAAGTTAGCGCATGGTTTCTCTCCAGACGGAATCTTTTCATACCAAAAGAAATAGGACGCTATAGTGACTTGTCTTTCCTGCTGGAAATGTTCCGTGAGGAGTTATTTAAGCATCTTGCTGAGATTAACCTGACCGAAGCAGAAATAGAACGCCAGAAGTCCAATTTGGAAGATGACATTGAGCGTAAGTTAAAAGCCCTTAATCAAAAGATGCAGGACGAATTGCATATTGTGGTTAATCAGCGGGTTCAGCTTGTAACAGGGCTGATTATGGCAGGATTAGGAGTGAGAAATGAAGATGGCTCTTTCAAGGTGCGTCCATTACAAGAAGACGAATTGCTCGGTAACACTGATGCGGATAATAACGATGGTGCTGTCATCATGGGAAGAATCAAATCTTACCTGAAAAATAAAAATCTTCCCGAAGAGAAGATTGACATGATTTACGGAATCCTTAAGGTGGTGTTCCTAAACTCGCATCTTGAAGTTCCCATAAACGGTGAGAGTAAGTTAAAAACGCTTTACTATGATATAAAAACGGATATCATTCCCTTTCTTACAGGTGAGTTGCACAATCTGGATTTTACCGGCAGGCTGTTTAATGTACTCAATGCATGGGTTGCTGTTCCTGACGGAGCAGAGAATGACGTGGTACTAACTCCACGTTCTGTTACTGAATTGATGTCTAAGTTGTGTCAGGTGAACAAGGATTCATACGTTTGGGACTTCGCAACGGGTTCTGCAGGCTTTCTTATTTCAGCTATGCACCAGATGATTGCTGATGCCAAAGCTAAGATTGTGAATCCTAATGAAAGGACCGAGAAAATTCTACAAATCAAGACGGAGCAGCTCTTAGGCATTGAAAAGCTGGCCGATATATATTTGTTGGCTGTATTGAACATGATTCTGATGAAAGATGGGTCTGCGAATATCATTCAAGGGGACTCTTTGACAGATTTCAAGGGTAATTATGAACAGGGCAAGTTGAAGGGCGAGCCATTCCCTGCTGATGTGTTTCTGCTCAACCCACCGTACTCAGCAGCAGGTAAGGGATTTGTGTTTGTAAAGCGTGCGCTTGGCATGATGACACATAAAGGTATGGCTGCTGTCCTCATTCAAGAAAATGCTGGTAGTGGCAATGGTCTGCCATACACCAAGGACATTCTGAAAAATAATACACTTGTGGCATCTATCAAGATGCCCACCGATTTGTTTATCGGGAAATCATCTGTCCAGACAGCCATCTATGTTTTTGAGGTTGGTACGCCACACAAACGTAAGTCTGTGGTAAAATTCATCGACTTCTCCAATGACGGATATTCGAGAATGAATCGTCGCCATTCCAGTCAGAGCGTTAATCTGCGTGATACTGATGATGCACAGGGAAGATATGAAGAAATTGTCAATCTGGTAAGGTATGGTCGTGGAGTAAATAACGAAAACCTCAAATATTATCACGGATTATACGTTGAAGACTACATAACATTAAAAGGCAACGACTGGACTTACGGACAGCATAAAAAGATTGAGACTGTTCCTACAGAGGAGGATTTTCGCAAAGTCGTGAAAGACTATCTCGCTTGGCGAGTATCGGAGGTTATAAAGCAAGAGGGAGAGAATAGCCTGGGAAAATAGATGGCCCTCGGTCAAAGAGGAAAGAACCCGAGGGCGGATATAAAACATTTTTGATTGGTAGTCTGTTTAACGCCCAAACTGGTGATGTTGATTTGCAGCAAAAGGATATTAATGGGCGGGGTGAATATTTCGTAAACTCTGGAGTGCAGAATTGTGGTATAAAAGGACGAACCGATAGAGTCGCAAAAATCTTTCCAGCCAATACTATAACCATAGACTTCTTGGGTAATGCATACTACCGACCATTTGCGTATAAAATGGCTACTCATAATCATGTATTCTCTTTAAATGGTGATGTGCTGAAGAATGAACTTGTTGGATTGTATATAAGTGCCCAAATGTCGTATCTTAGCAAAGTATATTCTTTCAACAATATGGGGACTTGGTCTCGTATAAAAGAACAAGAAATATGTCTACCAGTCACAAAAGAAGGTAACATTGACTTAATCTTTATTGAAGAACGAGTTCGCGAACTCGAAGAAGAGCGAGTTCGCGAACTCGAAGCCTATCTCCATAATGCAGGCTTCAAAGATTGTACTTTGTCGAAAGAAGAGCAAAGTGCCATATTGAAAATTAGATCAGGTAATATAAAATATGTGCAATATAAGATTGACAGACTCTTTGAAATTGCTACGGGCAGAGACATCATTATAGGAAGAATAAAAGAAGGGGCAAATCCTTTGATTAGTCATCAACACGATAATAATGGCATTACCAAACGTGTAAAAAGAATTGACAACAGACGCTTATTCAATTACAAGACGACCTTACCCCTTGCAGACAGAGGAGTGTTCCTTGCTACAACTCAAGCTGAAAACTTTCATATTGGCACGAGGGTAAAGGCACTAACATTTAAGGACGGTGAGAAGACTGAAAGTGTTCGACTGTTTTTTGTAACACTTATCAATCGGCTACAGATTCTTTTTGTTGATTACTTGACAAATGCAACTGACAATCTGCCAAATCTTCAAATAGCTGTACCTGTTAATACAGATGGGAATATAGATTACTCTTTGATGGAAAATTACATCAATGCTGTCAAGAAGGAATGTATTGGCACCTTAAAACAAGAGATAGAACATGAGCATAGTGTTCATGGAAAAGTGATTGCTAATAAAAAAGAAAATCCAAACGCATACATAATAGATGAAACTGCCAATAATCATGTGGATATTGAATACGAGCCACAAATAGCCGCTGAACCTTTTAGCCGTTGCAAATGGGAAGGCTTCGACCAAAGTATCCGTGATTTTTTTGGTTGTGACCAGACTATTCTTGTAGGCTGTTGTAAGGGGAAGGATTATCATGATTGGATAGACGCTCACCGCCTTTATAATATAAGGATGGGAAAGACGAAAGGCTCTATGGAGGCTAACCGAGAACTTTTTGACAGTACATCTTTGCTGGTGCTTTATGAAATCGGCAAGCCAGACAAGTTGAGTGCATACAAGATTGTCGGCCATCAAGAAATAAGCAAAGAAGAGCTGATAGAGATGGGCTATCCAAATAAAAAGCCAAGGAAGAACTATATGTCGTTCTCTCTAGAGCCTCTTGACATGGATTTGACTTTCTTAGTTGAGCACCATCTAATAGAAAGGATTATCGAACTGGATGCAGACCATGCAAAAGGGACACCCATTTTTATAGAACCATAAATAGTAAAAATAGAAAATATGGAAAGTAATATCATTCTATATACAACTGACTCTGGAAACGTGAATGTCCAAGTGCAGTATGAGGACGGCACATTCTGGCTGACGCAGAAGCGAATGGCAGAATTGTTTGGGGTGGAAGTACCTACAATCAACTACCATCTAAAAGAGATCTATAATAGTGGAGAACTTACGGAAATGGCAACTATTAGAAAAATTCGAATAGTTCAGCAGGAAGGTAAGCGCAATGTAGAACGCGAGTTGGATTTCTATCAGTTAAAAGCCATCCTTGCAGTAGGCTACAGGGTGAACAGCAAGGAAGCAACGGCTTTTCGTAGATGGGCGACGAACACCCTAGACGAATTTGTCACCAAGGGCTATGTTCTTGACAAGGAGAGGTTGAAAAAGGGACCACAGTTCGGAAAGGACTACTTTAAGGATCTGCTGGAACAGATTCGTGAGATTCGTGCCAGTGAGCGTCGGTTCTATCAAAAAATCACAGACATCTATGCCCTTTCTACAGACTACGATAAAGATGCACCCGAGACACGCGAATTCTTTGCCACTGTACAGAATAAGCTCCATTGGGCTATCTCCGGCAAAACTGCTGCAGAGATTATCTACTACACGGCAGATGCCACTCAGCCACACATGGGGCTAACGACGTGGAAACATGCACCGGAAGGAAAGATTCTGAAGTCGGATGTCACCGTGGCTAAGAACTATTTGCCAGAAAAGCATATCAAAGCACTTGACCGCATTGTATCTGCATATTTAGACTTAGCAGAAGACCGTGCCGAGCAGGAACTGCCAACGACAATGGCACAGTGGGCACGTATACTTGACAACTTCCTGACCGTAGCTGAGCGACCGCTACTGATGGATGCTGGCACCATATCAGCATTAGAGGCTAAGATAAAAGCAGAAAGCGAATATGAGGTGTTCCGAAAGCTTCAGGACGAGCAGTATGTTTCAGACTTCGACAAAGAAATCAAACGGCTAAAGGGCGAATTGTAATGAGGAAAATGCAACTTTGGCAGACTTGGATGAACTGGCAGTTGCCAAAGCCCGTGTGATGTACAAAAAGGTACATTCAAAGATTCCTGCTAGTGAGATTGATGGTTGGTCGGTAGAAGAGTTGCTGAGTAACAGTGGTATCATAATTGATGGCAAACTTACTCGTGCTGCCATCATCTTATTGGGTAAACCAACGGCAGTATTCAAATTGAGACCTGCGGTTGTGGAAGTGACGTGGACGCTACGCGATGCAAAGGAAGACGTCGTTGATTACGAACATTTCACGGCTCCATTCATATTGACTGTGGATGAGATTCTTGGTAAAATCCGCAATCTAACAATGCGTGAGCTGCCAGGAGGAACTTTGTTCCCAGATACGATGAAGCAATACGACACCTACAGCATTCGTGAGGCTTTACATAATGCCATTGCTCATCAGGATTATACATTACAGGAGCGCATCAACTTTGTTGAGAATCCAGGATATGTCTATTATGAGAATGGTGGCAGCTTCATTCCTGGCACTTTGCAAAAGGCTTTGGCTATTCGTGGACCACAGCGCCATTTTAGGAACGAATGTCTCTGTAAGGCTATGGTGCATTTCAATATGATTGATACTGTAAGCCGCGGCATCAAGAAAATATTCGATGAGCAATGGCGACGTCACTTCCCAATGCCTGACTATGAGATTGATGCTGTCAATAAAGTTGTTGGTGTGAGGCTCTATGGCAATGCCATCAACGAAAAATATACAAAGATATTGAAAGAGAACAAGACTCTTACTTTGCAAGAATGTATCGCCCTTGATGCAGTGCAGAAAGGGCACCAGATTAGCGAAGAAACGGCAAAGGAATTATTGGACAAGGGACTCATTGAGGGCGAATCTCCTAATTATCAAATTTCATTGGGTGTTGCTAAGATGACACACCAATTGCCAGAATATACTCGTGTCAGTGGCTTGGAGCGTTCAAAATTAAAACAAATGACACTGCAATTTATTCAGAATGCAGGTGAGGATGGAACTATGCGTGACGGTATCTATGAGTATCTGAAAGTTGCAATGCCGAGCAATAAGACGAAAGAGCAGAATCTCCGTTTGTTGGGAAACATTCTTAAAGAATTAAAAGAGGAAGGTGCTGTTTCTTTGAAAGGATTGTCATGGTACGAAGTGCAGAATCCGACTAAAAAGAACTAAAAGCGACTAAATCCGACTAAAAAGAACTAGAACGGCCTTGAGATGACCGATTATAATCAATTACGACAGTTTAGCCTGAATCTGTCTGCCAGAGTATAAAGATCCTAAAAGCACGCAGATTCTTTGGCTTTCTGGGAAATAATGATATGTTTTGTTTTTTACGTATTTATTTGTACCTTTGCAGCAAACTGTTCGCATGGATACTGATATGATAAATGAGAAGAAAGAGTATGAAGAGTGCCAGTCGTTTCAGGAATGTGTGGACGAATTGGTAAGGAGAACGGTGGTAAGGATTAAGGAAGAGATGCCCGACAAAGGTAGTTTTTCAGACATTTTTGAATTGTTCTGCAATCCTGATGACGGCACCTCCGATGTTGTAGGGAAATACGGACTGCATGTCTTCAAGATGCAATCAGACATCGTGGCAGACCCTGCAATGCGGTACGTTCAGGCTTGTGCCTACATTCCGTCTGGCGCGTATAAGGCTACATTAATGGCTGGATCGGGTAGGAAGGCAGAGATTCTTGAACTCATGAAAGAACCGTCGTTTGCTGAAAAACTTAATTGTACTTTTGGTGAGCTTTTGGACATGTTACAAGATTTCTAATAACAGAAAAATAGGGTGCACCCCGTGCACCCTATGCACCCAAAATCGTGTCTTTTCCTGATGTATTTGACAGTCGTTTTTCTAAACAAGTTGACACTTTACTGGAATCGTTGACGCCTTTACTGAAAAGGTTGTCATTGATTGCGAATACGCATATACCAGCCTCGGCGTCCTTTGATGGCACCGGCTCGGAAATGATGGGCAAGGGCTGAGGAGAGTTCGCTGAAGGTTGGCATGCGTCCGGCACCAATACGCGAGCGTAACGACTGCTCAATTTCGGGAAAAGTCATGAGGAAATCTTTGTTACGATCCACTGGCTCAAAATAGTCGGTCAAAACAATATCGGCTTTTCGCAACATCTGGAACTGCTGGTTATGCTGTTCCATGCGCTGTTCTTCCTCACGAGTGGGGTAGTAGCGTACGCCATGCTTGATTTCGTAAACGGCCTGGGCATAGAGCTGTCGGTAGTTGACGGTCGGCTCGGTATCGATGATGCCCTGTACCGGACAGCAGATGTAGCGGCGTGAACCCGTCGGGTCGGTCAGCGGAGTAGGCGAGTTCGTTGTGGCGATGAACGAGGCGGTACGCTGCGTGCGGATATACTGGTCGGAGCGCATCTTACGCACCTGCACGTCCTTTTCGGCCAGGATGCGCTTGATCTTGGCCTGTTCGCGCTCGGTCTTGGCATTGTATTCGTCGATATTCACCAGTGCCATGCGTGCCAGCACGCGCTCCACCTGCTCGGCATTGTCCATCTTGATGTCATCTACGAAGTAGTCGCGCAGAGCGGGTGGCAGCAGCATGCGGCAGAACGTGGTCTTGTGGGTGCCCTGTCCACCGATGAGCATCGGCACCAGCATGTTGCTGAAGCGCGACTCGATGTTCATCCATTGTGCAACCATGGCTAAGAACCAGCAATGGAACAATGGTTCCCAGTCCTCATAGTCGGTGGGGACGCGGCGGGCCAGCTCTGCAATATGATCTTTATGACCGTACCAGCGTCCGCAACCGTTGAGGAACTCCGTCAGCGGATTGTACTGTGGTACCATGGTAGAGTGCAGGTACAGCTGGAGGTCGATGCCCCAGCCGTCGCCGCCCTCGTTCATCTGCTCGAAGGTCATGCGGTTCAGGTCGCGGTCGGTCAGCTGCTGCCACTCGTGGTAGACGCCATCACGCGGACGCCATTCTTCGATTTTCTTCACTGTGTTGTAGCGCAGTTCGTAGCGACGGCTGAAAAAGTCGGCTATGCCTCGGGCGATGCGTTCCTTCTGGTTGAGCACGGAGCGCGGCTTTACAGCCTTGTCGGTGTAGGCCACGCGGAATATCTTGCGTACCTCGTCATCAGAGAGTGCCAGACGGTCCTGGTCGATGGTTCGCAGGACACAGGGTTCTTCGGGCAGTCCGGCCTGTCGGCAGGCGCGTGCCGTCAGGCATACAATCTCCTCGTCGTCGGCCGTCTCACGCAAGGCGTTGGCCAGACAGGAATAGTACGAAATGCGCATTTCGCGCAATGCCTCTACGTTTGCGGTCTCGTTGATGAGACCTTTGCGGTTGAAAGTTGTCTTTTTCTTCATCTTTAGTTTAGTTTTTATGAGGTTTAACATCATTTTTCCGAATGGAGACGCTGTTCTGATGAACGGAGGCGCCGTTTGAAAATTTAGAGCCGCCATTTTTTTGCGTGGGGCCGCCATTTTTTCAAATGGCGCCGCCGTTTTCCTGGCTTTCGGCTCCATTTTCTGGGTGCATAGGGTGCACAGGGTGCAGACATCTTTTCATGATGCAAAGTTAGCAGTTGGTTCGCGTGTGTACAATAGTTATTTAATCTGCCTGGTGTTAAAAGTTCTTAATTAGCCCTGTGCAAAGGGATTTTATGCGTATATTTGCACAGGCAATTTATGCAATCGTGGTCGACAAAGCGTTGTCATCATTATCATTCGATGCAGGTTCGCTACCTTAATCTAATTAGAGGACTGCCTCTTTGCCGGAGAGGTACTAATAGAAAAATCGTAATGAGATGAGAACAACCACTGACATTCTGAATGAGTTGGTAGAATGCAAAAGACTAAAAGCGAAATATGAAAGCAGAGAAGCTGAATTATTCGCCGAATTGCTCCAAGCATCAGCCAACGCCGGAGAGGTGGTTGGAAAATCTCCTCTACGGGACTCCGATGTTCAGAAGACTGAACAACAAACATGCTTCCGATTGGGACGTTTCTTGAAAGGGAAATTTGCTCTTGTTATCTGGGCTGCTTGTCAGTTGAAAGCCTTTGTTCGAACAGACGGAGGGATTGTGAAAGCGAGGGATGTCGCAAATGAAATTGGTTCATGTCTTGGTATTCATTTTACGGAAAAGGAATGGAAATCTACTTTAGAAGGAAACTTCCACGTGAATGAGCCACGCTCCATTTTTAATAGAATGGCAGCAGAAGTATGGACAAGATATTTGCGTCATAAATGAGGCTAACAAGATGAAAATGCAAGAAAAGTGTTAATTCTTCGTTATACCCTCTTATACCTCTAAGACTCGACTGCAGAAAACTGCCTACTTTTGCGCTTGGAACGGAAAATCCGTTCTGAGCGCGCTCTTTTTTATAACTTCTCAAAACCAAAGAAGGTATGAAGAAGACTTTTGAAATGGTGTTAGAGCGTTTTGCCAAAATGGCGACGTACACCGTAGGACATTTGTATGTCATGCAAGAGCCTGAGATGAAGTGCATCGACGGCCAGTTAGTAACCGAGGACAAGCGTTATCTCTGTGATACGCTGGAACCCAAGCGCCGCAACCTGAAGAAGGAGAAGAAGGTGCCAGGACACACGGCCATTCCTGAGGGCCGGTACCGTGTGCTGATTACAAAGTCGTATCGTTTCCAGCGTTGGCTGCCCATCCTGCTTGACGTGCCAGGATTCAGTGGCATCCGCATCCATGCTGGCAACTATCCTGGCGACACGCAGGGATGCATCCTTCCTGGCTATAACAGGAAAAAGGGTATGGTCATCAATTCACGTGCCGCCTTACAGATGGTGATGCTTGAGATGACTGCCGCCTTGGATCGTGGAGAAGAGGTATGGATTACCATTACCTAACTTCTTTTTACCCCATCTTCTTCCGAAGAGCTTCATTCTATATTAAAATATGTGTAAAAACGGTTGCAATAATGCTTCTTTGGCTTTTTTTCGTAATTTTGTAGCCAATTAAAAATGCAATAGTATGCCTACACTTAATTGGATAGGAAAACAACCTGTGGGGTGAACAGCCGGAAGACTCCCGTGAGACCAACGTGCAGGACTTCATCCAACACATGGGGTTGGAGAAATTTGTCTATGTCTATGACTTTGGCGACAGTTGGGTGCATGACATCACCGTGGAGAACATTGACCAAGATGACGAACTCGACTATCCCATCTGTCTGGCAGGAAAAGGTGCCTGTCCGCTGGAAGACTGCGGTGGTCCGTGGGGGTATGAGGAACTGAAGGAAGAAATGGACATGGATGAAATCAACAAGCAGTTAGCGGGTGCGGAAAAGATGGTATGTGATGGTAAGTCAATCAGAAGGAATCAGTGAGAAGTACCATTTAATACTCCTAAGGATATGATGTTCTCGGGCGTATATATCAGCCACGACAACCCTCTGTGGTGCTGATTTGGGTAAAGTACGGGTAAATTATGCTATAGAAATTATTCTTTTAGCATAATTTTATTTGCATAATTCAAGTATTATTGTTATATTTGCAGCTGAAAATAGGTGGTAATAATATTTAGGATTATGGATATCAATCCTTTTATACTCAGTCCTGCCATTCTCCATACCACTTCGTTTCAGGAATTTATCAAGGAGTTAGGCGCCGCAGTATTCAACACTGTAGCCAAACGTAGCGAAAAGCTAACAAAACTCTTTGTAACTACACTTCGTTCTCTCAGTGGTAGTTTTGGTATCGATCCTGTGACATATACGCCTACTTTTGATGTCAAGTTAGGACAAATCAGCATGCAAGAATATACGCTCGAAGAAATCTTCAGCTATCTTGAGAAAGCGGATAAACCATGTATCGTTGCTATTGATGAATTTCAGCAAATTACAAAATACCAGGAGTCGAATATTGAAGCTTTGCTGAGAGGCCGCATACAGAAGTTGGTCAATACACATTTTATTTTTGCAGGTTCTGAGCGACGCCTGATGAACGAGATGTTTTTCTCAGACAAACGTCCTTTCTTCCAGAGCGCAACGCTCTTACAGTTGGAACCTATTGATTTGGATGTTTACACAGATTTTGCTGTCAATCAGTTTAAAGCAGCCGAAAAGTGTATTAGAGAGTCTTGTCGAGCAAAGCCGTAGTAATGGAATGGAAGTGGATACAGTTATTGGTGATACGGCATACTCAGGCATTGAGAATCTAAGATTGGCAGAGGGCGAGAAGAATGGATTTGAACTGATATCAAAGTTGCACCCCGTTATCAGAGCAGATGGCGTTTTTTGCATAAAATGAACAAATAAACACGCAGAGACGCATTCTGGAGGCATCCAGCGATATGAAAGGAAATAAACAAAAGCAGATTGCATATCCGCATGTTAACGGTTAAATGCAATCTGCTTTTTTTGTTAATAATCGAGGAGCCTTCCTAACTTGAAGGGTTTTTCAGTGCCTTCCCCATGGGGATGCACCGTTTTTATATAATTAGATATTGGAATGGAAATTAGAGCTCAAAAACCTCCACCTTCTTAATCTTTACAGTACCAACAACTTTACCCATCTGGAACAAAATGTGAACATTGTTCTCACCACTAACAGTTGAAGACGGGAATTCGATATCATACTGCTTGAAGTCTTCGCTTGCAGTAAATTCAAATTCTTGGTCGTTTGCACCACTCCATGTACCAAAGCTCAGATTTGCTTTACCGGCAACAGATGAGGCCATAGTGATACGAACTTTGTAGCCACTTCCTTCCTTAATAGTAAGCCAGTCAATGATAAACGGCTGGAGATCCCAGTTGTTTGCCTGCTCCTTAGTGTTGTTGATAACCAAAAGGCCATTCTCTACGTTGAAGGAAGAACCATCGGGCTCACTCATTCTGTAATAAGGATATCCTGTTACAGAATTGCCCTCAGCATCTTTGGGATTGGCATAGTCGATGACCCAGGTGGGCTCTTCTGTCTTCTCAACATATACTGTGACATCATCGAAGTAGTACTTGTTTGTCTCTTTCAGAACTTCAAGGTTGAGGCAGATTGCCTGCATACCATCAGCCTGATCGGGAACTGTGAAGTCTACAGAAACAGTATTCCACTCAGTGGTGAAGTTGATATTACCAGCAAATGCGTAGTGCATGTATGTACCTCCATAACCATCCTTGCCTTCGATTGCGCCAGGAGCAGGAATTGCCTTATGGCACTGTGTCTCAGCATTGGTAGCCTTGTCAGCCTTAACCTTCATGACCAGCTTACCCTTCGTACCCTTTGCCAGAGGCTCAGGCAGATTAATCAGGAACTGAGTATCCCAGTTGTTGGTGAGGATAGCATCAATCTGCTGACCCTGATCGTTGGCCATCCAATATTGATCATTATAGTTCTTACTGGGCTCGAGGCTCTCAACAACGATAGCACCATCTTCAGCAGTAGGAGCGACATAGTTCTTGAAGTACTTCACAGAGAACTGATCCTCTTTTGCTACACCCCAGTTCCAGAAGATAACCTTATAACCATCAATCTTTTCGGGCTCTGGGTCTGGAACGAAACGGATTATCTCAACTCTGATGTTGTCAAAGTATACCTTATTAGCAAATCCCTTAGCCAGGTTAAAAGCGATAGAATAAGTACCAGCCTTCGGATTTCCATTTACGGTGACTAAACCTGTATCAAATGAAGCCCATTCTGTGGTGAAGTTCACGTTAACGTTGTTAAATCCGCTCAGATAAGCGCCAGGAGCAGCATGTGCGCCAGTAGCTGCGGTAAATGGCTCGTCGGCTTTAATGTCCATAGTGATACGAATCTGATCCTTATTGTTGAGTGCCTGATCCGGACCAAATGTGATGAAGAACTGTGTATCATGATCTGCATAGGCATTGGGGTCAGCCCAAGTCTGAGCACCAAAATTGCCTGCAGCCCTTGCCTCTTCCTCACTACGTACATCAACAATTATACAATGGTTGTCACCATTTTCTGGTTTGATTGTAGCAGGTCCTGCATACTCGGCACCATCTTGTCCGATATTTACCCAAAAGTTGTCAACCAATGAACCTTCGCAAGAACCGTTCTGAATTACGCTGCCTTCGTCGAAGTTATCAACCACAGGGGGGGGGACTGAACCTTCGTAAATGGGGTGATCGTCAACTGAACATGACGTGAAACCAGCAGCGATCATAGCTGATGCAGCGAGTGTCAAAAATAATTTTTTCTGTTTCATAATTGTTATAAGTTAAAGTTAAAAAATAATATGTAAGTTAGATAGTCCTTTTATAGATTAAATCGTTGCAAAGATACACATTTCTCACGAAACTTACTTTGCTATTTGTAACAATTATTTTTTGTAGTATATGAAAAGTGTCATTTTAGAGACAAAATCCGCCCATAAACTATCCATTTCCCTACTTATCGGCACGATGAACCTCGTTCATGTAGTCGCGTGGCGACATGCCGTAGAACTTTTTGAAGATGGTAGAGAAGGATGCTGCATTGTTGAAACCGCAGGCATACATGACCTCGGTAATGTTCATGTTGTTGGTAGCAAATAGATGGGCAGCCTGCTTCAGGCGGATGTTGCGGATGAAGTCGTGTGGCGTCTGACCGGTCAGCTCTTTCATCTTACGATGCAGGTGGACGCGGCTGAGACCCACTTCTTCAGCAATGGCATCAACGCTGAGGTCGGAGTTGCTGATATTCTTGTTGATAACCTTCATGACGCGGTCGAGCAGCTGCTCGTCGGGCGACTTCATCTTAATCTGGTCAACCTGTTCTTCAAGCTGGTCGTTGCGCCCGTACTTCAGACGGAGCATCTGATGGGTATGGATAAGATTGACGATGGTACGACGCAGAATATCCATATTGAAAGGCTTCGGAATGTAGGCATCGGCACCCATCTCCAGACCTTCGAGTTGGTCTTCATCGCGGCTCTTGGCTGTGAGCAGGATGACAGGGATGTGGCTGGTGGTGGCGTTGGACTTGATTTTCGAGCACATGGTATTGCCGTCCATCTCAGGCATCATTACATCGGAAATCACTAGATCTGGTACGTTTCGGAGCACTTCGGAGAGGCCCTCCCGACCATTGACGCAGACTGCCACGTCGTAGTCGGAAGACAGTTCGCCACGTAGGAATTCACGTATTTCCTCGTCGTCCTCAACAATGACGATACGCTGTCGGCGTCCAGCCTTAGGCAGTTCGCTGGCTGTCTCTTCCTGATTCTCAGGTGTCACGTCGGGCTCGGCGTCATCGATAAGACTGGTTGGTGATGTAGTTTCGGGTACTTCATCTAGTATTTCGTCTGGTTTCAGGTGCGCATTCCCAAGCGGTAGGGTGACGATGAATTCGCAGCCCTTGCCGTTCGGGTTGTTTTGGACATGGATGGTGCCGTGGTGCAACTCTACCAGCGAGCGTGTCAGGTCGAGGCCGATGCCCGTACCAAGGTTACGCTCGTCGGCACTGACGGGTGCCTGGTAGAAGCGTTGGAAGATATGGTCTATCTTGTCGACGGGAATACCAGGACCATTGTCGCGAATGGCTATGGATACCTGACTGTCGTCGTGGGTGAGATGCATGGTGATTTCTCCGCCAACAGGCGTGAACTTGAAGGCGTTGGAGAGCAGGTTGACGATAATCTTGTCGAAGTTGTCGCGGTCAATCCAGACTGGCAGCTCCTGTATGTCGCGTTCATAAAGGAACTTGACGTTCTTTGACTTGGCCTGTTGGGTGAATAGGGTATAGATGTCGCCGATGAAGCTGACCATCTCGGTCTCACACATGCGCATTTGCATCTGTCCCTTGTCAATCTTACGCAGGTCCATCATCTGGTTGATAAGTCCGAGAATACGCTCGGCATTACGGCGGATCGTCTCGTAGATGCTGCGACGATGCGGGTCGTCATCCTGTTTGATGAGTGACAGCAGAGGTGTGACGATAAGCGTCATAGGTGTACGTATCTCGTGCGAGATGTTCATGAAGAACTTCAGCTTCGTGTCGGCCAGCTCCTCGGCATGGATATGTTCCTGCAGGCGCAGACGGTCCTGCTCCTTACGGGCATGCTGGCGACGATAATAGAGGAAAGCACCGATGAGTGCCAGCAGATAGACAGCGTATGCAAATGGCGTGCGGTACCAAGGCGCATGGATGACCACACGGAAGCAGCGCTCGGGCGTGCTGATACCGTTCTGCTCAGCCACTACGCAGAAATCATAGTCACCAGGGCGCAGATGACTGAGAGCTATCTCGTTGGCACCAGGCTGCATACGAACCCAGTCCTCGTGATTGATGCGGTAGCGATAGACGATATGTTCGGGATTGTCGTAGGACAGCGTGGATAACTGGATGGCAAAGGTGTTGTCGCTGGAACTGAGCACGAAGCGGTCGGCAGCAATGACGGTGGTATCGACGACATGCCAGAAGCCGGACATCGTTCCAGGGGTGACTGGCTCGCCATTGACCGTAAAACCTGTTATCTTGACTTCAGCCTTCCAGTTGCTCTGACGGATTTCAGCAGGATTGAACCACGTGACACCCGCCAATCCGCCAAACACCAGACGGCCGTCGGGCAAGGCCCACGAGGCACCGTCGCTGAACTCATTGCCCTGCAGACCGTTGTCGGCATAATAGTCGTCGGTCTTGCCCGTCTTTGGATTCAGACGGAACAGACCGTGGTCGGAAGCAATCCAAAGGTTGCCTTGCTGGTCTGGTTCGATGCTGCCGATGCCATTGTCCTTCAGACCACCCAAGAACGGGCGATTCGCCTTGTGGCCCGTCTTCATGTTATAACACTCAAGACCGTTGTTGGTACCTACATACAGGTCACCGTTGAACTCGCGTAGCACACGTACAGGTGTACCATAGTTCAGACAGTTGACACCGAAGGTGGATAACCAGCTATCCTTGGCGATGTCAAGCACGCAGACACCCATGGTGCTTCCAACATATACGCGCTTGCCGTCGGGCGAAATGGAAATCTTGGAAATGTAATCATTGGTAATGCTATTTACCTTGCGGTTCGTGGTTGCCTTATCAGCCTCCACATATTGCTTGATGTCGTTGGTCTCAGGATTGAAGCGCAGCAGACCATTACCCATCGTACCGAGCCACAGATTACCCTGGGGGTCGCAAGCCATGCTGAACACGCTGACGTTATTACCCTGAGGCAGACGATACGGGTGGTAGCTCATCGTTTTCTGGTCAATCCAGCCTAAACCTTCCTTGTAGCTACCCACCCAAATGCGTTGGTGTGTATCTTCGCAGATAGAGAGAATGGTGGCAGGGAAGTTGTCCTTGAAATGCTTGATAGGCTGGTAGTTCGCGTTCTGACAGTAGAGGCCGTCCTTGTCGGTGCCTATCCAGTGGTTGCCGTTCGTACTACCCATGACACTGGTAACACATGCTGTTCCAATGGTATTCTGAGTGCCCAACTTGTAACCCATATAGCCAAAACCCATGGTCTTGCCTGGGTGCATGTAGATACCTTTCTGGAGCAGCCCCAGCCATACGTTGCTGTTCTCATCCTCGTAGATGCTGTAAACCTTGGCGGTACTGAGGTCAACCTCGCGACTATAGTAAGGATTATCAACGTAATTGCCATTATCGGGATTATAGATACCCAGTCCCAATCCGTCGTAGCCAATCATGATATGTCCACGGCGATTGGGGTAGAGGGTAGAGACGTGCTTAGTACCTGTGGCATCGATATGGCGCGGCGTGTCGCCAACCAGTTCAAATACACCGGCATGAGCCGTTGCAATGAAGATGCGGCCCTGATGGTCCTGACAGATGTCGCGTATCATACCGGCTTCCTGTTCTGACTGGAAATAGCCCTTGACCGTATTGCCGTCATAGCACAGCAGACCCATGTTTTCCGTAACCAGCCACAGACGCTGCTTGTTGTCCTCCATCATGCGGAGAATAGAAATCACGTTAGACAGCTTACCGCCTACAGGGCGGGCCTCATTCTCATTGTCAAGGCGCAGCAAACCTAAGCCAGACGTACCAATGAGGATGTTGCCGTTCTGACGTTCCAGTATACAGGATACATAAGGGGGCTGGGAGTTCCCCTCCAGATTATAGGTGGTAATGTTACGGAAACGATAACCGTCGTAGGTCTGCAAGGCACCATACATGCCAATATAGTAAAGGCCGTGCCGGTCCTGCATCATACAGTTCACATAGTTGCTGGCCAAACCATTCTTCTGTCGTGAATCGTGCTTCAGAATGCGGAACTGGTAACCGTCATAGCGATTCAAGCCATTACGAGTGGCTATCCAGATAAAGCCGTCACGATCTTGGAATACCTGCGTCGTGAAACTACTGGACATTTGTTTGTCGGCATCAAACGACTTACCCATCTGGGCATGTATGCTCAGGAAAAGATATGTAAGGAAAAACAGCAACGCATAACGCTTGCTTATAGTCCTGTACGCAAGAACTGTATGTTTCATGTCTTGTAATATCAATAATAGTTGTTTCGGTTTAGAACACTTTGGCAAAGATAAGAAATTCTTTACAAAGTACCAAAAAAAAACTGAACTTTACGTCATGTAACATGCTTTAATGTTACAAATCGTAAAGTCCAGTTTGCAAAATAGGGGGTGTTAAACCTATTTCTCTGTTACATTATAGTCGAAACTGTCGACATCAACATAGCCGCCAGCTTTCTTGGTGGCATAGTTGAAAATGGCGAACTTTGAACCCATGAAGAAGCGGCGATAGTCGAAAATCATGCGGTAGTTCTTGGTGCCAATCTGTGTCCACTGCTCCCCATCGAGGCTATAGTAGAAGTTTGCGGCATCGTTGTGGCGTGGCTGGAAGTCACCATCCAGACGCAACCATATCTTGTTTTGCTTCAGTTCAACGCTTTCAATAACCTTCTCGTCAAGATTGGTGACGGCTTTGGTGCGATCGTCGAGCTGAACCTTTTGCTCACTCATTTCGAGCGTCAGCTTCTTACCCTTCTTTTTGATAGTCAAAACACCTGAATCGCCATTGAAGGCAGCAAGACCGGTACAGTCGCCGTCCTTCATCTTCGTTAGGTCCATCATGATGGAACCACTGCACGTAGGACCTTCCATACGTTGTGTCAGCGTGTTAGGAGCCAGATACAGATTCTCTACCACTCGGCTGGTCTTCAGACGCAGGAAACCCGGGCGTTCCGTCAGACTCCAGGCATTGTCAATGGGGTTGTGGTTCCATTGCCAGTGGAGGCCTAACTTCGACGAAGAGAAATCATCGGCACAGACAATATGAGCCTCGGGCTGCCCGCTTTTATAGACACGCATCATGTCGGGTACCTTGCCATTCTCGTCGCCTAATTGTGGCCATCCGTCAATCCAACGAACGGGTGACAGCGTGAGCACACGACCTACACCGCCACGATCCTGGAACATGACACCGTACCAGTCACCCTCTTGGGTATCGACGATAGTACCCTGTGCCAAGTAAGAGAAACCACCGAAGTCGCTTTCCAAAATGGTGTTCTTCTCCCATGAACCCTTCAAGTCTTTCGTGCGATAGCACACCTCACGACGATGTCGGCCTGGTGCATAGACATGACTGATGAGCAGGGCGTAGTAGGTGCCGTTATGTTTGATGACGCGCGTGCCCTCAAGGAGGCCACGCTCGTCTGCCTCACGCTGGAAATAATGGCGGTGGCTACCTTCTACGACACTCTTCAGGTCGCGTGTCAACTGACACATCTCGCCCGTGCCGAAGAATACGTAGGGCGTGCCGTCGTCATCGAAGAATAAGGTAGCGTCGTGGAAATGGCGCAGACGCGAGTGGATGGTCCATGGCCCTTCAGCCTTCTCGGCAGTAAAGATATAGGTATCGCCCATGGCACCAGCCTCATTGGGAGCTAACAATGCCCAGAATTTACCATTATGATATTTCAACGAGGTAGCCCACTGACCACGTCCGTAGACAGTACCTTCCTGAAAATCATACTTGGGTGAGTCGGTCAACTTGTCAAAGACGTAGCCTACTGTTTTCCAGTTCAGAAAGTCTTTGGAACTCATGATAGGAGCGCCAGGCATTAAATGCATGGTGGTCGTTACCAAATAAAAGGTATCGCCCACGCGTATAATGTCGGGATCGGGCACGTCAGCCCAAAGCATCGGGTTCTTTACAAAGCCATCAGTGCTGCTGGAACGCTTTCCAGCAGCCTCTGTGGTTACAAAACAAACTACTAATGATAATATTACTAAAACAAATCTATTTCGCATTTGGTTGAAGTTTTAGTTTTCTGGTGCAAAGGTAATGCAAAAAAATGATATGGGCATTATCGCAAGTTTCACAAACTTTTTTATTTGTATCATGATGCATTTTTTGCGTTTTTTTTGTTCGATTTTACACGTTTTCCACCAGAAAATGGGTTATAATTTTATTTCGAAAGATGACATTGGAAGGCCTGAGAGACTACGAACATTTGCACGAATGGGATTGTCTTTCCATGCGTAACGTACTTTTTTTGGCGCAGTTATAACTTTGCGAAGTATAATTTCGGTAGGTTTATTTGCCACGACGACGGCTTCTGTCTTGACAAAACGTCCGTCAGCACCAGCCAGTTCAAAGTCAAAGAGCGTTCCAGCCTGTACAGGTTGGTCGAGCGTGAGCACCACATTGACATCTTGTACTTCAGTAGAAATAACCTCAGGTGACAGCTTAACCTTATTATTGTTATATATAAGACGGTCGAAACAAAGGCCGATACGTTCGGCCACTTCCTTCTTGCGCAAAGGATGAATGTCAACCGTCTCGCCCAAGTCGTTAATGACAGCCAGTTCGGCAAGGGCATCATTTTTGGCTGCAAGACGCTGAGCCTCACGCAGACTTGCCCATCCGCTATAGTTTACAGGTGTGTCCTGAAGATCGATGGGACGTGGGTTGCCAGTCTGCTGTCGTCCGTCGTAGTTGGCCAATTGTACGATGCAGAAAGGCAAATGTTCCTGCCAACGGTCGCGCCAACAACCCATCAGTTTCTTCAGGTAATCGGCATATGAGGTAGGGTTGCCCGTATTCGATTCGCCCTGATACCATACCACACCGTTGATGGCGTATGGTGCCAAGGGGTAAAGCACGGCATTGTAAAGCGTGGTGGGTTGGTTTTGCATCGACACGTCGCCACTGGGACACGAAGGCATCTCGGCACCAACATGCATCTTCCACGTCTTACCAAGTGGGATAACATCCTTCGGCATGGGATTCTGCGAGAAGCGATCGTCACCAAAAGCTATCAGATAAGGCTTCTCGGGAATGAAATGCGCAGCACCATATTTGTTGATAAAACGTATGGCAATAACGTTGTCGCCCTCACGGAGCAATCCTTCAGGGATATCGTAGCGACGTGGGGGATATTGGTAGTAGGTATGACCTATTTCCTTGCCGTTCAGATAGGTGACATCCTGATCGAAGAGTGTACCCAGCAACAGGCGGGCAGGCTTCCCCGCGCGTTCCTTATTTATATTAATATGCTGACGGAGCCAGACAGAACCTGTGCCGCGCCAGTTCCAGTTGTCCTGGTTAATGGTTTTCCAGTTGCCATCCTGATAGTTGGACTGAGAATAGGATTGAACTTTGTCGGCCTTGTTCAGCAGTTCATCCCATCGCTTGTTGGCCTCGTTGTTAGCCTGCATCTGGGCCCGCACATAGTTGTCGTTCTGATAGAATGCAAGCTTTTTGATCAGCATGGGGTAGTCCTTCTTCAGCGAGTCGGCACTGATCCATGCCTCGATGGGTGTACCACCCCAACTGTTGACGATAATGCCCTGAGCGACCTTATTCTTTTCCCACATGCGCATGCCAAGGAATGAACCTACAGCCGAGAAGAGCCAGGCATTCTGCTTGGTCAGAGGCTTCCAGTTGATGGAGGTACGACGGATGTCGTCTTGCACACCATGCGTGTTGGTCTCGTTCTGTACACGGAACAGACGCACTTGTGGAATGTTGAATTGCTCAATCTCGTCAACATATTGGGGATAGACGCGCTCAATGGTCACATCGATATTCGACTGACCAGACAGGAGCCATACATCGCCTACCATGACATCCTCGATGACCACCTTTTCACTATTCACTCCTTCACTTTTCACTTCCAAAACGTATGGACCGCCAGCTTTCATCTTAGGCAGGTCAACACGCCAACGCCCGTCAGCATCGGCTGTGGCTGTGTACTGCTTCTTCTGCCAAGTGACCACAACCTGTTCGCCTGCATTGGCCTTACCCCAAATAGGAACAGGCTTGCCCCGCTGTAGCACCATGCCCGACTGGAACAATTGAGGAAGTGTAACCTTTGCATCAACTGTCAGCCAACAGCCTAAAGCTAACAGCCAACAGCAAATTAATAGTTTTTGTTTCATGATGTTTTTTTGTTAGTTCGATGATGCAAAATTAGAAAAATTAATCTAATTGCTTGTCGAAAAACAGCTCATTCTTGTAAAATGAAACAAATCAAGAAGGTATTTGTTACATATCAAAATATCAATGTCGAAAAAATGTTGTACCTTTGCGCTCAATAATTATAAAAAACTATTCATCATGACACCTACAGAAAACCAAGGAGCCAAAGGCTTCTACAAACTCTCTTGGTTGCAGCGAATCGGTTTTGGTTCAGGCGACCTGGCACAGAATCTTATTTTCCAGGTAATTTGTACTTACCTGTTATTCTTCTACACTGACATTTATGGTCTGACACCGTCAGCAGTGGCTGTGATGTTCTTGGTCGGCAATGTGGCAAACGTGATTTGGGATCCTATTGTGGGTGCACTCATTGACAAGAGCAACCCTCGTTACGGTAAATACCGTTCGTATTTGCTGTATGTGGGTATTCCGCTTTCAGGCTTTGCCATTCTCTGCTTCTGGAACGGCTTTGCACCATCGCTGATTTATGCGTATGTTACCTACATTTCCATGCAGTTACTCTATACCTTTATCAATGTACCATACGGCGCACTGAACTCATCACTGACGCGCGACACCAACGAAATTACCGTGCTGACCTCAGTACGTATGTTCATGGCAAACCTTGGTGGTCTGGCTGTTAACTCTGGTCTGCCATTGTTCATTGCTCTGATTGCCGGTGCACCATCTGATAGTCTTCCCAAAGACCCGTCAGCATGGTTCACGACGATGACTATTTATGCTATTGTAGGTTTCTGTCTGCTCGTGTTCTGCTTTACCCAGTGTAAAGAGCGCGTTGTCATGGATGCCAAGGCTACTGAGGATGTGAAGGTCAGCGACCTCTGGATGGAGTTCCTGCGCAACCGTCCCTTGCGCGTCCTCGCCTTCTTCTTCATTACTGCTTTTGCCATGATGTCAGTGGGTAATGCTGCCGGTGCTTATTTCATCAACAGCAATCTGCACGGCTCTGCTCAGGAGTTGTCTATCTTCATGGCTCTGGGTTCAATCCCTGCATTCCTGTTCATGCCGTTGGTTCCCTGGTTCAAGCGTATGGTCGGCAAGAAGAATATGTTCTACCTCTTCCTTGGTGCCGCTATCATCGGAATGATAATGTTGTACTTCATTTCCAAGATGGATAGTCCCAGCATGATGATGATTTATGTGGCTCAGTTTATTAAGAGTACGGGCGTGATTGTGGCCACGGGTTATATGTGGGCATTGGTTCCTGAAGTGATTTCCTATGGCGAATACACCACGGGCCGCCGTATCTCAGGTATCGTGAACGCTCTGACGGGATTGTTCTTCAAGGCCGGTATGACCTTCGGTAGCATTGTCGGCCCTGCTGTATTGGCATATGTTGGCTATAACAGCAATGTCATCGACCAGACTCCATTTGCCGAGGAAGGTATCCTGTGGCTTGTCTGCGTCATCCCCGCCCTGCTGTTAGCGCTTGCCATGTTCATCATCTCACGCTATGAGTTGACTGACGAGGTCATCGACAAGATTAATATGGAAATTGAGAAGCGTAGCAAATAAAGTATGCAAAAACTTCTGTTAACTCTCATGGCGGTTGGCTGTATGGCCACCGCCAATGCTCAAGGACTGAAAGATGCCATTGGTAAGTATTGTCTTATTGGTGCCGCTGTCAACCAGTGGCAGAGTGACGGACAGGTACCCGAGGCTGACGTTGTTCTCAAGAACCACTTCAATTGTGCTGTGGCAGAAAACTGCATGAAGCCTGAAGTGCTGGCTCCGGCAGAAGGCATCTTCGATTTTCGTGTAGCCGACAAGTTTGTAAACTACTGTCAACAGTTAGGACTGAAGGTGAATGGTCATTGTCTGGTATGGCATTCACAAGCCCCAGACTGGTGGTTTACCAACGGCTATGCCGCCAGCCCTGTGTCTAAGGAGGTGCTGAAGGAACGACTCATCAAGCACATCAAGACCGTGGTAGGCCATTTTAAGGGACAGGTATTCGGTTGGGATGTTGTCAACGAGGCTATCGAGGACGATGGTTCATTCCGCAAGTCCAAGTACTATAATCTCTTGGGCGAGGAATTCATCGAGATAGCCTTCCGTGCTGCCCATGAGGCCGACCCTGATGCTGAGCTCTACTACAACGACTATTCAATGGCCGGTGCCAAGAAACGCGAAGCCGTATGCCGTCTGGTTCGCAACCTGAAGGCCAAGGGTCTGCGCATCGATGGTGTGGGCATGCAGAGCCATAACGGACTCGACTATCCCAATCTGGAAGAGTACGAAAAGAGTATCGATGCCTTTGCCGCTTGTGGCGTGAAAGTGCTGATTACCGAGCTCGATATCAATGTACTGCCCAATCCTGAGGGCTTTGGTGGTGCCGACATCGCTCAGAACTTCGAACTCCAGCAGAAATACAACCCATACGTCAATGGGCTGCCTAAGGACAAGCAGAAGGAACTCGACAAGCGTTGGCTCGACCTCTTCAATATCTATTACAAGCATCGTTCGCAGATTGGACGCATCACCCTATGGGGTGTCTCAGACGGCAATTCCTGGCTCAATGGTTGGCCCATCAAGGGGCGTACCAATTATCCGTTGCTCTTTGACCGCCAGTATCAAGCAAAGCCTATTATCAATGACATTATCAAACTATATAAATAATTACTATTATGGCAAAATTACCACGTTATCTTTTCCCAAGTGACTATATGGCTGACCCCTCAGCTAATGTGTTTAACGGACGATTCTACATCTATCCCTCTCACGACTGGGAGGCAGGAGCAGCCTTCGACGATGATGGCGGCCACTTCCAGATGAAGGACTACCACGTGCTCTCTTGGGATGATGTCGAGAACGACGATGCCACTGACCATGGTGTCATCCTCGACGTGAAGGATGTACCCTGGGCCGAGAAGCAGATGTGGGATAATGACTGCGTTGAGAAGGATGGCAAGTATTACCTGATCTTCTCTGCTAAGGCCTACGATGGTGTGTTCCGTCTCGGTGTCGCTGTAGCCGACAAGCCCGAAGGCCCGTTCACGCCTATGGAGAAGCCCATTCGTGGCTCGTTCTCTATCGACCCCTGCGTGTTTAAGGATGACGACGGTCAGATTTACTGCTATTTCGGTGGCCTGTGGGGTGGACAGCTCCAGTGGTGGCGTCCGCTGCCCAACGGTCTGGCTCCCGTCTTCGGTAAATATGGCGAAGAGAACGGTCTCATCGACCTCGGTGCCGCTCCCGATCACAAGTGTGAGCTCTTTACTAAAGCCGATTCGCCAGCCATCAACAGCTGTGTGGTACGCATGAGCGACGATGTCCAGCAGTTTGCCGAGGCACCCCGTGCCGTTGTCGTACTCGACGAGAACGGAGAGCCCATGAAGGCAGGCAACCCGCATCGTTTCTTCGAGGCTTCATGGATGCACAAGTATAATGGTAAGTACTACTTCTCTTATTCTACAGGTGATAGCCATTTCCTCTGCTATGCTATTGGCGACAACCCCTATGGACCATTCCGCTATCAGGGCGTTATCCTCGATCCCGTCGTAGGTTGGACAACCCATCACTCTATCGTAGAGTACAAAGGACAATGGTATCTGTGCTACCACGACTGTGTTCCCTCAAATGACATCACCCATTTGCGTTCACTGAAGATTCAGCGTTTGTTCTATAACGAGGACGGAACGATTCAAAAGGTTGTGAATGAGTGAGAAAAATGCAAGTAAATACCCAACTTTTATCAAACTATTATTCGATGCATCGCGATGAACTGGTGAGTTTCATCGCGGTGCGTACTGTTGACGCCATCGAAGCAGAAGATATTGTGCAGGATATATTCCTGCGCCTGCTTCGTGGCCAGCACCTCATTACTCCCCAAACCTTACCAAGTCTCCTCCATACAATGGCTCGCCATGCTGTGTGCGACTACTATCGCCGTCGCCACGTCCATGAAGAATACGAACACTATATTCAGACCTCAGACTTCAGCTGTCAGACTTCCGACGACAGCGTAGAGTCTGTCTTCTCTGCCCAACAGCTCATGGAACGTATGGAGCGCTCGTTGGCCCGCCTGCCTAAAGCCTGTTGTGAGATCTACCGCTTGCATATCTACGACGGCATGAAGGTCAGCGATATTGCCCAAGAACTGTCACTTCCCTACAAACAAGTAGAGAACCGCCTTGGCCAGGCGCGCAAGGCGGTTCGTCAGCAGTTACGCAAGTGCGTATAACCCTTTGGTGTCGCAAGCTTTTTGTGTTTGGCTTGCGTTTTTAGTATTCATAGAGTTGTATGTGCAGCATCTTCCACTCGCCAACACTGATACGGGCATGACGGCCCTGATGACTCTGATCGCCGTTGTGACGACGGAGGAAGTGCATCTGTCCCTGATGGTCGACGTCTACCTCGTCAACAGAAAGGAGTCCCAGGCGAGAACCGGAGAACTGTGAGCCAAGCACTGTGAATCCTGAACGATTACCGCCAGCTTCGGCAAAACCGTCTTCTCCTAATTCCTTCTGTTGTTCTTGTTGCTTTTCTGTACGTGTCTTGAAATCAATCACCACGCCGCTGCCTGCCAGCAGATAGTCGTACTTGCCCAACCGGATGAGCATGGCGCCGCCCTCAGGCCATGTAGAGCCGTCAGTGGCACGGGCATCCCAAGGCAAGGTGAAATAGTGGCGGCAGGTTATCAATACACCATTGTCGTCAATGATACGCTCGCGGTCTTCCTGGTCAAACAGAAGTCCCCATGACTGAGTGGCGAGAGGTGAATGGTGAGAAGTGAGAGAAAAGATTTCGCGCAGAAGATGATAAGCCTGCGTGACAGACCCAGTCTCTTTCGGTGAAGCCTGGTCAATGGCAAAGGGTGAGAAGCCGAGGGCCTGATGCTCACCGAAGGCATAGAGGGCGCGCACGCCACTATTCGCACAGCAACGGCTTTCCGGAATAAAAAGGCGGTTCTTTACCTTGCCGCCATCCTGTGGTCTTGAAGGCATGGCATATTGCGAAGCCCACGACTTAAAGCCCGTATCATAAATGTCTGGTGCGAGTATGTCAATGTCGGGGGCACCGGCTTTCCATATATCAGCCAGATGAGCCAATGGACCAGCAGACGGATATTCACCAGGTTTGCGACCGCGACTATTCATGGCTGCATTTACATAGAGAGGCATGTCGTGGATGCGTCTTGCAGCCTGCGCCAGATGCTCCACATAGCAGGCATAGTGCCAAGCCATAAATTTCTCGTCGGCATAGTCGTCAGTACCGAACACTTCTGCCCATGTGCCTTGCCGTTTGATGCTCAACGCCTTGAGCAAGGCTTGTGGTACAGGCTGCTTGTAGGCCTTCTCGGCCAGTGGTGAGTGGTCACGTGCCGATTCTAACATCCCGATTTCGTTCTCTATCTGAATCATGATGACCACGTCGCGCCGAGGGTCTTTCTCGGCAATATGTTGCATCAGCGCTGAAAAGGCTTTCAAGTCGGCCTGCAGCACGTGGTCACTGAAGCACGAGGCAATCTCCAACGGTTTCCCTTCTGCCGTCACTGCCCGAGGAAACCGCTTTACGTCAAGCTTGAACCATGCCGGCGCATAGCACGACATCGAGTTCTTCCACGCCCCAAACCAGAGTGGTACAATCTTCAGTCCCTGCTGTCGGGCCACGTCGATAGTACGGTCAACGAGCGTGAAGTCCATCTGTCCCTCTACGGGTTCGAGGAATTCCCAATAGACAGGCACCAGCACCGTGTTCAGTCCCAACGTCTTCATGCGGGGCAGCACCTTCTCTATGTCACTCACCGATGTTGCTGCCGAGTTGCTCAACTCGCCACCAAGAATACGCAACTGGATGACGTCCTCAGCTCGTAACGTGTTCGACACAAGCATCACGAATATGCCCAACAATGCCGATATAACTCTACACTTCTTCATAGTTACTATTCAAAATATGCCTGCAAATTTAATGAAAAATCCGTAATAATCACCATCTTTGCACGTATTTTTGTTCCAGTAATAAGCGATGTGCCTGGGTCTCCTCGTTGTTTCGTTTATGTGGAAGGGTTAGAAGATGAAGGTCCTTTCGAGCCAGTAGACGAAGATACCTGCCAGATAGCCC
>CAMHTW010000006.1 GCA_946188165.1 uncultured Prevotella sp. | reverse complement strand
CAACCTTGCCAAGGTTGGGGTCGCGGGTCCGAGTCCCGTTTTCCGCTCTTTTTTATACAACAGGAAAACAATCTAATTCGATGAATTTATACTTACGTTATTTTGACAGGGAAATACTTGTCAACACAGTAGATGAAGCTATTGCATTCTTGTCTGATATTGACGAGATAGGTATGAATCATATGCTTGAGGCAGACATACGTGACTATGTGGCCAGTGATGTGGCATATCCTAAAAGATATAAAATACGTCCGCGCGTATACTTTATTATTATAAAAACGGAAGCTGCTACTATGCAGGACTTTAAGGAAAAGCGTGCTGTACGCTCTGAAGTCGCTCCAAAAGCTGCAGCTCCAGCAGTTCTTCGTCTTAATGAAGAGCGCTATGGTTGGTATGAAGGTACTTTGGATTTCAAGCGAGTCACGTTGATGCCAGGTACAGGTAAGTTCCAATATCGCGATACACATTTTGTGGCATGTTGCAAAGCCTATTCAGGCCAAGACTGTTATAACCGTATTGTTGACCATCTGAGTCAGCGTGTTGATAGTCGTAGTCAGTTCCCTTCTTCTAAAGGAAAAAACTTCAAGTTTATATATCTTGGTGATTGCAAACAGTTGGAGGTGTAGTCTATGAACAAGGTTATGTTGATAGGAAATGTTGGTGCTGATCCTGAGATA
Organism: uncultured Prevotella sp.; assembly: GCA_946188165.1. Lineage (GTDB taxonomy): Bacteria > Bacteroidota > Bacteroidia > Bacteroidales > Bacteroidaceae > Prevotella. The sequence goes on along the minus strand of CAMHTW010000006.1, from coordinate 96,980 downwards.
CGTTATGTTGACAAGGATGTTGCTGTAGCTCGTTTGCGATTGGCTACAACTGAACGTGGCTATACGCTTCAGAATGGCACTCAGGTTCCTGATCGTACTGATTGGCATACAGTCCTATTGTGGCGCAAACTGGCTGAAATTTGTGAGAAGTTTGTTCATAAGGGCGATAAACTATATATCGAAGGTCGTATTCGCTATACGACATATGATGATAAGCAAGGGCAGCGGCGCTATGCCACTGAGATATGGGCAGATAATATGGAAATGCTGACTCCTAAAGTTGCCGAGCCTATTCCTACTGAATAATGCCTTATGGACATAGACTATTTTCAACAGTTATTTTCTGAGGTAACCCTAATGACACCAACACTTGGTGCCACTTTGGCTGGTGTGTTGGCATGTCTTTTGTTGTTTGTCTCTGGTTATGCTTCAGGTTCTGAAATAGCCTTTTTTTCTTTGTCGCCATCTGACTTAAGTGAACTCGATGAGGAGAAGCATGAGGCCGATGTTCAGATAAAGATGTTGCGAGAGGATTCTGAACGCACGTTGGCTACCATCTTGATTACCAACAATCTTGTCAATGTTACCATCATCATGTTGTGTAACTATTTCATAGCACATGTTGTTGACTTTGGTGGTGCCTATTGGCTTCAGTTCCTTTGTATTACAGTATTGCTTACCTTCCTGCTGTTATTGTTTGGTGAGATTATGCCCAAAATATATACAGCAAAGGCTCCTCTTCAGTTTTGTCGTAAGGCGGTTGGTGGTATCATGTTTTGCCGTCGACTGTTCTGGCCTATTTCAAATATCCTGTTGCGGACGGGTATGTTGGCTGAGAAGGTGGTTCAAAAAGAGAATCATGTGTTAAGTGTTGATGATCTTGAACAGGCTTTGGAATTAACGGATAAGGAAGATATCAAGGAAGAACAGCGCATGCTCGAAGGTATTGTCCGTTTTGGCGACGAAACAGCCAAGGAGATTATGACCTCTCGTCAGGATGTTGTAGATCTTGACTTCAAGGTTCCTTTCCCTGAGGTCATCAAGTGTATTGTAGAGAATAATTATTCGCGTATTCCTGTCTATCAGGAGAATAGTGATAACATTCGCGGCATCTTGTATATCAAGGATTTGTTGCCTCACCTGAACAAGGGGGACAACTTCCGTTGGCAGTCATTGATTCGCCCACCATATTTTGTTCCTGAGACTAAAAAGATTGACGACCTGCTGCGTGAATTCCAAGAGAACAAAGTCCATATTGCCATTGTTGTCGACGAGTTTGGAGGCACTAGTGGTATCGTGACGCTTGAGGATATTCTTGAAGAAATCGTTGGCGAGATTAATGATGAATATGATGAGGATGAGAAGAGTTATGTCCGTATCAATTCTAATACCTTTATCTTTGAAGGAAAGACACTGCTGAGTGACTTTTATAAGATTCTAAACCTCGATGATACAATCTTTGAGGATGTGGAGGGCGATGCAGACACACTGGCAGGTTTGATGTTAGAGTTGAAGGGCGACTTCCCCAAGTTGCACGAGAAGATAGACTTCAAGAATTTTACCTTCGAAATCGTCGAGATAGAGGAACGTCGCATAGCCAAGGTCAAGGTCGTCGTTCATGAAGCGCAGGAGTAAACATGAAATAGAAATAGAGACATAAACAAGAAATAGAAACATAAAAAAGAGGTTCATTTGTGAAGTGAACCTCTTTTTTGTCTTAAGTCGTTTGCTTATTCTATAACCACCAGTGCATCGTCTTCCATAACGCTCTGGCCGGGCTTTACGCAAATGGCAATTACCTTACCATCCTTTTCAGCTTCAATGTTGTTGGCCATCTTCATGGCTTCCAGCACCAGCAGTGTGTCGCCTGCTTTTACCTCGTCGCCGACAGCCACCTCAATAGAGGTAATGACACCGGGCAGAGGAGCCTTAACGGCATTATTGGTGTTGACATTTGCATTAGCCTCACCGGAATCACTTGACTCGTTAGCCTGAGCTGCTGCAGGACGAACTACAACTTTCTTCTCGGGTTCAGCCTCTGGTTCCCATGCCACTTTATATTCCTCACCATTCACGGTGACTGTGGCTTCATTCTCTACAATCTCACCAATGGCAACTTCATACTCATTACCGTTGATGGTGTATTTATATTCTTTCTTCATAATTGTTCACTTTTCACTTTTCCTTTATCAGGGGTGTTCTGTCATCGTCAGAGCATAACCGTTCCACTGAGTCTGTTTCTCGGCAATCGTGATGATGCCGGGTTCCTTGTCGTGGACGTTATTGCCCTTGAACTCGTATAGTGCCATCGCAATGGCTGCATAAACTTCGTTCTTCATAAATATTGAATATAGATAATGAGAGAATCTCATTTTACATTGGTATGTTACCATGCTTCTTAGCGGGCAGAGCATCGCGCTTGGTGGCGAGCTGGGCCAATGCACGGCAGATGCGGAAACGCGTGTTGCGAGGTTCAATCACATCGTCGATGTAGCCATACTTGGCAGCCTGATAAGGATTAGCAAAGAGTTCGTTGTATTCCTCTTCCTTCTCAGCGATGAATGCCTTCACATCCTCACCAGCTTCCTTCTTTGCCTTAGCTTCTTTAGCATAGAGCACTGCGGCAGCACCTGATGCACCCATGACGGCAATCTCAGCTGAAGGCCATGCATAGTTCAGGTCGGTATGCAGTTGCTTAGAACCCATTACGATGTGTGAACCACCGTATGACTTACGCAGGGTAACGGTAATCTTGGGTACAGTAGCCTCGCCGTAAGCGTACAGCAACTGAGCACCATGCAGGATGACAGCGTTATACTCCTGACCAGTACCGGGCAAGAATCCAGGAACGTCAACGAGTGATACGATAGGAATGTTGAAAGCGTCGCAGAAACGAACGAAACGAGCACCCTTACGGCTGGCATTTACGTCAAGCACACCAGCATAGCAAGAAGGCTGGTTGGCTACGATACCTACACTTTGACCGTTGAAGCGGGCGAAACCTACGATGATATTCTTGGCGAATTTAGGCTGTACCTCGAAGAACTCGTGATCGTCAGTAATAGCCATGATGACCTTGTACATGTCGTATGCCTCGTTGGGGTTCTCAGGAATAATCTCGTTCAGTGAGTCCTCCAGACGGTCGATAGGGTCGTCGCACTTCTTGCGGGGAGCCAACTCCATATTATTAGAAGGTATATAGCTCAGCAGTGTCTTCAGCATCTCGACAGCCTCTTCTTCAGTCTTAGCAGTGAAGTGGGTCACACCAGACTTCGAAGCGTGTACCGAAGCACCACCCAGATGCTCCTGGTCGATGTCCTCGCCAGTCACGGTCTTTACCACCTTCGGACCCGTCAGGAACATGTACGATGTGCCTTCCATCATCAGGGTAAAGTCGGTAAGGGCAGGGGAGTATACGGCACCACCGGCGCAAGGACCAAAGATACCACTGATCTGAGGAATCACACCTGATGCCAGAATGTTACGCTCGAAAATCTCAGCATAACCGGCCAGCGCGTTGATACCTTCCTGGATACGTGCACCACCCGAGTCGTTGATGCCAATGACGGGCGCACCCATCTTCATGGCCATATCCATGACCTTGCAAATCTTCTGACTCATAGTCTCAGACAGCGAACCAGCATGAACAGTAAAGTCCTGTGCGAAGATGAATACCAGACGACCGTCGATGGTACCAGAACCAGCAACCACACCGTCGCCCAGGAACTGCTTCTTCTCCATTCCGAAGTTATGGCAGCGGTGTTCCTTGAACATATCGTACTCCTCGAACGAACCCTTGTCGAGCAACATCTCGACACGCTCTCGAGCCGTGTATTTACCTTTGTCGTGCTGTTTCTGTATGGCTTTCTCGCCACCACCGAGACGGGCTTGTTCACGCTTCTCGATGAGCTGTTTAATCTTTTCTAATTGCTTACTCATTGTTTAAATTATCAATTATCAATTGTCAATTATCAATTATTTACTCTGGGTGCTCGCACAATTCTGTCAGAACGCCACATGTAGATTTTGGATGCAGGAAAGCAATGTTCAGGCCCTCGGCACCCTTGCGAGGCTTCTCGTCAATCAGGCGAACGCCCTTTTCGCTAACCTCTGCCAGTGCATTGGCAACACCATCCTCTATGCAGAATGCCACGTGGTGTACGCCCTTGTTGCCCTTATCGAGCCATTTCTGGATAGTGCTCTCGGGTGATGTCGGCTCCAGCAGTTCCAGCTTTACCTCACCACACTTCAGGAAGGCAGTCTTTACCTTCTGATCTTCTACCACCTCAGTTGCATAACACTCCAAGCCCAACACGTCTGTGAAGAACGGCAGGCTCTCTTCAATGCTCTGGACGGCAATGCCCAGATGTTCAATGTGAGAAATCTTCATACCTTTTTTAAATTATTAAATAATATAATTGTTTGCAAAGGTACGACTTTATTTTCATTTCCACAACAAAAAATCCAAATAAATTTGGCATTTTACTCACTTTTTTGTACCTTTGCCGACCAAAAAGAAAAGAAATGTGTAAGACTAAATTTTATAAGGTTGCGGATGTCGTATTTGCTGTTACGGCTTTTGACAATGATTTTGAATTGATGAAGAACTATGAGCCGTTTGTTATTCCTGACGGGAAACAAGAATCTTCAGTTTTTCAAATTAACGTCCAAGAAGGCGATGCTATAGCTTATACGGAAGAAATGCGTCAGGATGACGAAGGGCAGGTGATTGTCTGTGGTAAAACGAACGATGGAAAACCGGTGTTTGAGTTTATATGGGCCAACGAGACGGCTGGCTGGCTTTTGGGTTCACAGGACTACAAGCAGGCTACGCTAGTGGTGACAGGTCGATATCGTAAGCTGGCCATCGACAATGCACTGATGATACTCTATGCACTCTCGACAGCAGAGTTAGGGGTAGCGTTGTTCCATTCTTCTACCGTGTCTTTTGGCGACAAGGCCTACATGTTCCTGGGTGTTAGTGGTACGGGTAAGAGCACACATTCCAGCCTGTGGCTGAAATACATCGAGGGTACGGAACTGCTGAACGACGACAATCCCGTGGTGCGGGTCTTTGACGATGGCCATGCCACCGTATACGGTTCGCCTTGGAGTGGTAAGACGCCTTGTTATCGCAATTTAAGTTATCCGTTGGGTGGTATTGTGCTGTTAAGTCAGGCTCCGTATAACAAGATTCAGCGTCTGAAAGGTATTCATGCTTATGTGGCTTTAGTGCCCAGCATCAGCGGTAAACGATGGGACAAGCGTATAGCCGACGGATTGCATAAAACAGAGAATGCTCTGGCCATGAATATTCCCACGTGGCATCTGGAATGTCTGCCTGACGAAGCCGCTGCCCAGCTGTGCCATAAAAACATTGTGAGATGAAGGACCAGGTAATCATCGAAGAGGCCTGCCGACTAGTCAAAGAGGGACTTTGTGTTACGTTGCCAGTCAACGGACAGAGTATGCTGCCCTTCATCATCGGCGGCAAAGAGAGCGTTATCCTGCAGAAGCCGGAAAACCTAAAGGTAGGACATGTCATATTGGCATGGGTTGACGGTACACACTATGTGGTACATCGCATCAAGGCGATTGACGGCGAGGCTGTCACGTTGACGGGCGACGGTAATCTGGGAGCATTGGAACACTGTCAGCTGAGCGATGTCCGTGCGTTGGCTACGCATGTGGTTGATGCCAAGGGTCGTAAGCATGATTTGTATACGAAGTGGCGCATGCGTGGCGTTTATGTCTGGAACGTGCTGTTTCCGCTGAGACGATATATATTAGGAGTCTATAGAAGGCTATAAAAGTAAAAACAAAAAACGAAAAGGTTATGAAGATAAAAAAAGGATTTGTGCTGCGTAAGGTTTGCGGCGAGAATGTAGTTACTGGTGAAGGTTTAGAAGCTATCAATTTCGGCAAGTTACTGTCGCTGAACGAGACGGCTGCATGGCTGTGGCAAAAGGCTGCCGAGATGGGTGATTTCACCATCGACAGTCTGGTAGCAAAGCTTTGTGAGGAATACGAAGTGACAGAGGACGTTGCCCGTCGTGATGTGACGAATATTGTCAATGAATGGTTGAAAGTTGAGGTCATAGAATGAAGTACGTCTGGTGGCTATGGCAACAGTCGCGCGGCATTCGCTGGAATTCGGCGGTGCGCATCGTGGCAGGTATTGTGCAGGTTGGTCTCGGTCTGCTGATGATATGGCTCAGTCGCCGTTTCATCGACGAGACGATACGCACGGGTACTGCCGACGATATCATCCACATGATTGTGCTGCTTGTCATTACGGTGACCAGTGGGGTGCTGTTGCGCCAGCTGGGCTACTGGCTGACCACGACAGCCAACATCCGTCAGGTCAATGCTATGCGTTTGCGCATTTTCGGTTGCCTGTTCCGCCGCCAGCTTTATACTGAAGAGGAACTGCATTCGGGCGATGTCACGTCGCGCATGTCGAAGGATATCGAGACGGTCAGCACTATCACTACCGACACGCTGCCCCAGATGGCCATCACCATGATTCAGCTGAGCGGTGCGTTCCTGCTGATGCGCTGGTTTGACGAGCGGCTGGCCTGGGCGCTGCTGTTGCTGACGCCGATGGCCTTGGTGTTCGGCAAGCTCATTGCCCGCAAGCTGCGCCAGATGACGCTGGACATCCGTCAGGACGAGAGCCGCATACAGATGCAGGTGCAGGAGGGCATGGAGTATAATGCCGTGCTGCGCTCGCTGGGTTCCGAGCAGTGGGTCACCGACCGGCTCGACTCCATGCAGCAGCGTCTGCGCGGCAACGTCATGCGGCGCCTGCGCTTTACGGTCATCACGCGCATCATCATGGGTTGCGTCTTCAGTCTGGGCTACCTGCTGGCCTTTGTGTGGGGCGGTATCGGACTGCGCAACGGCACCATCTCGTTTGGTGTGATGACGTCGTTCCTGCAACTGGTGGGCATGATTCAGCATCCTATTCTGCAATTGCTGAATATGGTGCCGAGCGTTATCCACTGTACGGCCAGCATTGACCGACTGAAGGAACTAGAGACCACCGACGGATCGGCGCAGGCAGAACCGGCGACCACAACCGGCGCCGGGCCGATACGCTTCAGCGACGTGTCGTTCCGCTATGCCAAGGGCGACCGCATGGTCTTGGATCATTTCTCCCACGAGTTCAAGCCCGGGTCGAAGACGGCCATCATGGGCGAGACGGGCATCGGCAAGACGACGCTGTTCCGACTGCTGCTGGGCTTTATTGAACCTACCAGTGGACGTGTGGACCGGAATGCCGCGTTCTGTTTCGTGCCACAGGGCAACACGCTGATGAGTGGCACCATCCGCTATAATCTGCAACTGGCCAAACCCGAAGCCACCGACCAGGAGCTATTGGACGTGCTGCATACCGCCTGTGCGGACTTCGTGAACGAGTTGCCCGCCGGTCTCGACACGGAGCTGGGCGAGCGCGGCAGCGGACTGAGCGAGGGTCAGTCGCAGCGTATCGCCATTGCCCGCGGACTGTTGCGTCCGGGCACTATTCTGCTACTGGATGAAATAAGTAGCGCGCTCGATGAGACCACCGAGCGCGAACTTTTCGAGCGTCTGTTTACTATGTATCCAGACCGTACTTTCCTGTTGATTACGCATCGCACGCTGGTTGCCGAATTGTGCGATGATGTGATTCGACTTTAAGAATGCTTAATGCTTAATTCTTCACTCTTAACTCTTACTATTCACTCTTGAACAAGTCCTTGATGCCGCCGATGCTACCCATCAGGTTCGTAGCTTCGTAGGGCAGATAGACGGTCTTGGTCTTGTCGCCCTGGGCCAGTTCCTGCATCATCTGGATGTACTTCTGAGCCAGCAGATAGTTGGCGGGGTTGGTGCTCTTGCCCACGGCTTCGGTAATCAGTTCGATGGCCTTGGCTTCGGCTTCAGCCTTACGGATGCGGGCCTGGGCCTCACCTTCGGCGTGCAGGATGGCCTGCTGCTTCTGGGCGTCGGCACGGTTGATGATGGCCGTCTTCTCACCCTCTGAAGCCAGGATTTCGGCAGCCTTCTCACCCTCTGAGGTCAGAATCTGTGCACGCTTGTTACGCTCGGCCTGCATCTGCTTCTCCATGGCGTTCAGCACAGTTGCGGGGGGAATGATGTCCTGCAGTTCTACGCGGTTCACCTTGACGCCCCACTTGTCGGTAGCGTCGTCCAGCACGGCGCGCAGCTTGGTGTTGATGGTGTCGCGCGAGGTCAGCGTCTCGTCCAGTTCCATTTCGCCGATGATGTTACGTAGCGTGGTCTGCGTCAGTTTCTCGATGGCGTTGGGCAGGTTCGAAATCTCGTAGACGGCCTTGAACGGATCGACAATCTGGAAGTACAGCAGTGCGTTGATTTCCATTTGGATGTTGTCCTTGGTAATCACGTTCTGCGACGGGAAGTCATAGACCTGTTCGCGCAGGTCGATGCTGTTCGAGTAGGCGTAGCGGCCGCGAGACAGCACGACGATGTCCTTGGCGCGGTCGATGAAGGGGATGATGAGGTTGATGCCGGGATTCAGCGTGGCGTAGTAGCGGCCCAGACGCTCAACAATCTTGGTTTCCGACTGAGGGATAATCACGAGTGCCTTTTTGGCGATGATGACCACCAGAACGACGATGGCAATCAGTACATAAGTCATAATGTCCATAATATAATAATGTTTAATGTTTAATGCTTAATTCTTCACTCTTCACTACCGTGACGATGGTGCTCTGGCGGTCGATGACGCGGACCGTTGTCCCTACGGCTATGTCGTCGCCCGTGCTGACGGCCTTCCACTGGTCACCGTCTATCTGCACATAGCCGTTGCCGCCCTTGGCGATGGCCTCTGTTACGCGCCCCGTGCGACCTATCAGTGCATCGGCATTCGTCGCACGGTTGGGCTCGTTCTTGTGCAGCCAGCGCAGGGCTACCGGACGGACGAAGACGACGCTGAGCAGCGAGAAGACGGCAAAGACGAGTATCTGCCAGTAGATGCTCAGCCCGAGGACTGCCGAGATTAGGGCGAACACGGCGCCGATGGAGAAGCAGATGATGAAGAAGTCGCCCGACGAAAGCTCCAGAATCAGGCAGATGACAGCGATGACCGCCCATACCTGCCACATGTTTTGAAGAAAATACTCTATCATAACAGTTACATTTTTTTGGTTATCTTGTGCAAAGATACGAAATAATTTTGTACCTTTGCACGAAAATTTAAAAAAACTATCTTAAAAAAATGGGAAAGATTATACTGACTGGCGACCGTCCTACGGGCAAACTGCACCTGGGACACTACGTAGGTTCGCTGCGTCGCCGCGTAGAACTGCAGAACGCTGGCGACTTTGACAAGATGTTTGTGTTCATGGCCGACGTGCAGGCGCTGACCGACAATGCCGACAATCCTGAGAAGATTCGCCAGAACATTGTCGAGGTGGCGCTGGACTACCTATCGGCCGGACTGGACCCCAAGAAGTGCACGCTGTTCATACAGAGCCAGATCATTGAGTTGGCCGAGCTGACCACCTACCTGATGAACCTTATCACCGTCAGCCGCGTACAGCGCAACCCGACCGTGAAGACCGAAATCAAGATGCGCAACTTCGAGGCCAACATCCCGCTGGGCTTCTTCTGCTACCCCGTCAGCCAGGCTGCCGACATCACCCTGTTCAAGGCCACCACCGTGCCCGCCGGCGAGGACCAGGAACCCATGCTCGAAGTGACGCGCGAACTGGTGAACCGATTCAACCACACCTACGGCCCCGTGCTGGTCGAGCCCTACATCATGCTGCCCGAGAACGCCACCGCCCGCCGACTGCCCGGAACGGACGGCAAGGAGAAGATGTCGAAGTCGCTGGGCAACTGCATCTACCTCTCGGACGATGCTGACACCGTATGGCAGAAGGTACGCTCCATGTACACCGACCCCCAGCACATCAACCTGAACGACCCAGGCCACGTCGAGGGCAACGCCGTGTTCACCTATCTCGACGCCTTCTCGCGTCCCGAGCATTTTGCCAACTACTGGCCCGAATACCAGTCGCTGGACGAGCTGAAGGACCACTACCGTCGCGGCGGACTGGGCGACATGAAGTGCAAGAAGTTCCTGAACCAGATACTGAACGAGTTCCTCGAACCCATGCGCCAGCGCCGTCACGAGTTCGAACAGGACATTCCAGAAATCTATAATATATTAAGGAAGGGCACCGAGCGCGCCCGCGAGACTGCCGCCCAGACCATGGACGAGGTGCGCCGCGCCATGCGCATCAACTACTTCGACGACGCAGAGCTGATTCAGAGTCAGGCCGAACGCTTTCGCGCGAAGTAAAGACGAATAATTCAAGTTTTACAAATTAAGGGAGTTAACTTTTTTAACTCCCTTAATTAATCAGTTCTCATTCGGCTCGTCGTCACCGCCACTATCCGGCACGAAGTTGAAACGGTCGCTGGCAAACTCTTGTTGCCAACTCTTCCTGCAGCCCCATACATGTCTTTCGTCATTTCTGCCATAATCCCTATTCTATTTAGTTGATGTTATACTACAATTTATTTCATGTTCTTCCCTATTTTAACTCTACTATATCTCTAATAATATAACTAGAGATGAACTAGAGATGAACTAGAGATGAATTGGAGATATACCGTTGTAAAAGATTAGAATTATTGTTGAAACTTCCAAATAAAACTTGAATAAACTATCTTTTCCTTCGTGTATCCCCCCCCAAAAAAACCTCCCCGCACAGCGACGTGCAGGGAGGTCGTTATCTTACAAGTGGGGCTGTCCCCCGTATCATGCATCCTCTAGTCTTAAAGATGCTTCATCCGTTCGTCGAGCGACATCCGTGCGTAGCGGCGCCAGCCTGCAGCGCCGTGGGGTTTGTCGTCCAGATAGTGCAGGTCGTACATGTTGGCGTAGGCCTCCATCTCGAACGGGTTCAGCCTGTAGCCCGCATTCTTCAGCCGGTGGCGGTAGCGGTTGGCCAGCAGCCAGTACCAGCCGTAGCGCAGGTAGAACAGCAGCCATGAGTCGTGGCAGTCGCGGGCCTGATAGAGGTGAATCATCTCGTGGTTCTTAAAGGAGCCGAAGTGCTGGTTAAACACCTCGGCCTCCTCGTCGGTATGCGTGATGATGTGTCCGAAGAAGGTCAGCCCGTCGTATCCCTTGCGGATCCAGTGGGGCTTGGCCACGGCGCGCATGTCGTTCTGGCGACTGGGGCGCGGTGCGCGGAGCATCATCAGGAGAATGTTCATAGTAAATGAGAAATGAGGAATGAGGAATGAGAAATGACGGGCTTTGCATTTCTCATTTCTAATTTAAAGATTAAATCTTGTCCAGCGCCTGACGGATGTCGGCCAGGATGTCGTCGCAGTCCTCGATGCCGACGCTGAGACGAATCAGGTCGGGAGCCACGCCTGCCTCGCGCAGCTGTTCGTCGCTGAGCTGGCGGTGGGTATGGCTGGCGGGATGCAGCACGCAGGTGCGGGCATCGGCCACGTGGGTCACGATGGCAATCATGCGGAGCGAGTCCATGAACTGGACGGCGGTCTGGCGGTCGCCCTTGAGTCCGAAGGCAATGACGCCGCACGAGCCGTTGGGCAGGTACTTTCGGGCCAGTGCATGGTTCTTGTCGCCGGGCAGTCCGCTATAGTGCACCCAGGCCACGCGCTCGTCCTGCGCCAGGAATTCGGCCACGCGTTGGGCGTTCTCGCAGTGACGGGGCACGCGCAGGTGCAGCGTCTCCAGTCCGAGGTTCAGCAGGAACGCGTTCTGTGGGGCTGGAATGGAGCCGAGGTCGCGCATCAGCTGGGCAACGAGTTTGGTGGTGTAGGCCATCTTGCCGAACTTCTTGGTGTAGGTCAGTCCGTGGTACGACTCGTCGGGCGTGGTGAGTCCGGGGAACTTGTCTTTGCCCGAGGGTGACCCGTCGGGAGTAGTGGCGCCCACGTGGGTGCAGGTGTCCCAGTCGAAGTTGCCGCTATCGACGACGACGCCGCCCACCTGTGTGGCGTGTCCGTCCATATACTTCGTGGTGGAGTGGGTGACGATGTCGGCGCCCCACTCGAAGGGACGGCAGTTGATGGGTGTGGGGAATGTGTTATCGACGATGAGGGGCACGCCGTGCTTGTGGGCGATGCGTGCAAACTTCTCGATGTCCAGAATCTGGCAGCCAGGGTTCGAGATGGTCTCGCCGAACAGCGCCTTGGTGTTAGGACGGAAGGCTGCCGAGATTTCCTCCTCGCTGGCCTCTTGCGATACAAAGGTGCACTCGATGCCCAGTTTCTTCAGCGTGATGCCGAAGAGGTTGTACGTGCCACCGTAGATTTCGTTGGAAGTGACGAAGTGGTCGCCGGCCTCACAGATGTTGAAGATGGCATAGAAGTTGGCTGCCTGACCCGACGAGGTCAGCACAGCGCCCACACCGCCTTCGAGTGCGGCAATCTTCGAGGCCACCGCGTCGTTGGTGGGATTCTGCAGGCGAGTGTAGAAGTAGCCCTCCTTCTTCAGGTCGAAGAGGTCGGCCATTTCTTCCGTGTTGTCATACTTGAACGTGGTGCTCTGGATGATGGGGAGCACGCGCGATTCGCCGTTCTTGGGTTGCCAGCCTGCCTGTACGCAGAGCGTGGCGCGTTTCATTTTCTGTGTCATTGTTGATATTTTGATATGAAGTCGTCTTCACTGATAATGGGAATGCCAAGCTGTTGGGCCTTCTTGTTCTTGCCCGATGTCGATGTGACGTCATTATTAATAAGGAAGGACGTCGAGCCGCTGACCGCCGATGCCACCTTGCCGCCCTGCGACTCGATGTAAGCTTTCAGCTCGTTGCGGTTCTTGTAGTGGTGCACGTCGCCGGTAATGACGAAGGTCAGCCCCTGGCAGGCATTGCCCGTCGGTGCCAAGTCGAGCGCCTTGATGTTCAGCTTCTCCTTCAGCCGGCGGTAGCGGGCCAGGTTCTGCGCATTGCGGAACCATTGTACGAACTGTGCCGACTTCTCGGGGCCGATGCTGTTGATGTGTGCAAAGACGTCCTGCGGTTCGGCCTGCGTTGCAAAGAGGTCGTCGCTCTGCTTGATGGCTTCGTTGACCAAATCGTCCAGCGAGTAGGCCGACAGCAGACGCTTGCAGACGTCGAGACCGCACAGCGGAATGCTGAGCGCGAAGAGCAGGCGGTGGGCCTCCACCTCGCGGCTCTTGTCGATGCTACGCATGATGTTCGATGCCGACTTCTCGCCAAAGCCCTCCATACGCGAGAGTTCCAGAATGTGGCTGCGCAGGTCGTAGATGTCGGCATACTCGCTAATCCAGCCTAAGTTGATGAACTTAGCCAGCGTCTGCTCAGAGATGCCGTCGATGTTCATGCCCTCCTTCGACACGAAGCGTGCCAACTTCTTCAGTTGCTTGGCAGCACAGTCGGGATTGGTACAGCGTAGCGTCTTCGTGCCGCTGGCCTCGCTGACCACTACCTGCGTCGGCGCATGGCAGACGGGGCACTCGCCAGGCACGCTGAACGTGCCGACGCTCTGTGTGACGGCAATAACTTTCGGGATGATCTTGTTGGCCTTGATGACGCTAATCTGCGTGCCGGCGTCGCCAATGCCCAAGCGCTCGCACTCGCTGATGTTGCAAAGCGAGGCACGCTTGACGGTCGTGCCCTCCAGCTCGACTGGCTGGAAGACGGCCACGGGCGAGATAGTGCTGGCGGCGCACGACCACTCCACCTCTTTTAATATCGTATCGGCAGCCTCGTCCTGCCACTTGAATGCCAGTCCGGCACGGGTGGCGTGGTGGCCCGTCACGGAACCCGTCTGGGCATAGGCCGTATCGTCGTAGCAGACGACAAGACCATCGACGGGATAGGGGTTCTGCTTCGACGTGACTTCTGCGGTGAAGCCGGCTATACAGGCTTCCACGGCACTGAGATCTGGGTGTTCCAGCTGTTGGCGCTCGACGGTGTTGAAACCCTGGCGGTCCAGCCAATCCATGCGCTCGCCCCAACTCGTGATGTCCTCTTCAGTATATACTAATGTAAAGGGAATCCACTGGATATGACGAGCCTTTACCTCGTCGGCATCCTTCAGCGTCAGCGACCCTGATGCCAGGTTGCGCGGGTTGGCATAGTCCTCACCGCTCTCCATGACGAAGCGTTCGAAGTCGTCGTACGAGATGACGGCCTCGCCGCGAATCACGGTATGCCCCTTGGCACTAATCTCCTGGGGAATGCCGCTGATGGAACGCGACAGGTGCGTGATGTTGGTGCCGATGTGTCCGTTGCCACGCGTCACCACCTTGGTCAGTCGGCCGTCGTCGTAGGTGACCACCAGCGTCAGACCGTCCAACTTCCATGAAATCCAGATGGGACGCTCCTCGGCCCACTTCACCAGTTCGCCAGTCTGCTTGGTCTTGGCCAGCGAGAGCGCCGCAAATTCGTGCGCTTCCTTCTGACCGGTAATGGTGTCTTCCGAAACTTTCTGTGTAGGAGAGTCGGGCAGGGTAGTGCCAGTCTCAGTCTCCAGTCGTTTCAGTTCGTCAAACCGCTGGTCCCACTCGTAGTCGGTCATCAGTTCGGCACGACCATTGTAATAGGCGTCGGAAGCCTCGTTCAGCTCGCTGACCAGCTGCTGCATCCGCGTTATTTTGTCGTCTGTCATGATAGTTTTGTTCAATTTTCGTGCAAAGGTACAAAATAATTCTTAATTCTTAATTCTTAATTCTTAATTTATTTGTACCTTTGCACCCTATTTATTAATATAAAGGTATGATTTCAGTAGAAGGATTGCGTGTAGAATTCAGCGTGAAGCCGTTGTTTGCGAACGCCAGTTTCGTGGTCAACGACAAAGATCGTATAGCCCTCGTGGGTAAGAACGGAGCCGGAAAATCTACACTGCTCAAGATACTTTGCGGACTGCAGAAGCCCACCAGTGGCACGGTCAGCGTGCCGCAGGATACGACCATCGGCTATCTGCCTCAGGTCATGAACTTGCAGGACGATACGACAGTCAGACAAGAGGCTCAGAAGGCTTTTGCGAATATTACCGACCTGAAAGCGCATGTAGAACAGTTGGAACGTCAGATGAACGAGCGGACTGACTACGAGAGTGAAGACTATATGGCGCTGGTGGAACGCTACACGACGGAACACGAACGCTATATGATGATGGGTGCTGAGAGTCGTGAGGCAGAACTGGAACGGACATTGGCGGGATTGGGATTCACCAGAGACGATCTGGAACGACCGACCAAGGAGTTCTCGGGCGGTTGGCGCATGCGTATAGAATTGGCCAAGATTCTGTTGCAGAAGCCTGACGTGTTGCTGCTCGACGAGCCTACCAACCACTTGGATATCGAGTCTATCCAGTGGCTGGAACAGTTCCTTTCCCAATCGGCCAAAGCTGTCGTGCTGGTGAGCCACGACCGTGCCTTTATTAATAATGTATCGAACAGGACGCTGGAAATATCGTGCGGACAGATTATCGACTACAAGGTGAAGTACGACGAATATGTCGTGCTGCGCAAAGAGCGTCGTGAACAGCAGTTGCGAGCCTACGAGAACCAGCAGAAGGAAGTGGCTGAGATGAAGGACTTCATCGAGCGCTTCCGCTACAAGGCTACGAAGGCCGTGCAGGTGCAGCAGAAGGTGAAGCAGCTGGAGAAAATTGTGCCTATTGAAGTGGACGAGGTCGATAACTCGGCCATGCACCTGAAGTTCCCGCCCTGTCTGCGCAGTGGCGACTATCCCGTCATCTGCGAGGATGTCAGGAAGGAGTATGCGCATGTGGTGTTCGACCACGTAAACCTGACCATCAAGCGCGGCGAGAAAGTAGCCTTCGTTGGTAAGAATGGCGAGGGTAAGTCGACGCTGGTAAAATGTATCATGAACGAGATTCCTTTCGAGGGTCATCTGAAGGTGGGACATAATGTGCAGATAGGCTATTTCGCACAGAACCAGGCACAGCTGTTAGACGAAAGCCTGACGGTGTTCCAGACGATTGATAACGTCGCAAAGGGCGAGGTCCGATTGAAAATCAACGATATACTGGGCGCCTTCATGTTTGGAGGCGAAGAGTCGGATAAGAAGGTCAAGGTGCTCAGCGGCGGTGAACGCAGTCGGTTGGCTATGATTCGTTTGTTGCTGGAGCCTGTCAATATGCTGATACTTGACGAGCCTACCAACCACCTGGATATGGCATCGAAGGATGTGCTGAAAGAAGCCATCAAGGCTTTCGACGGAACGGCCATTATCGTCAGTCACGACCGTGAATTCCTGGATGGTCTTGTTACGAAGGTCTATGAGTTCGGAGGTGGCAAGGTCCGCGAGCATCTGGGAGGCATCTACGACTTCCTGCAGTCTAAGAAGATTTCAGAACTGGACGAGCTGGGCCTGACAGTCCGTCAGGCACGGACTGAGAGTCCGCAGGCGTCAGACAACAAGTCCGCAGGCGTCGGAATAATAACCGCTAAACCTTCGGCAACGAAGAATACCAGTTATGTCGAACACAAGGAACAGCAGAAGCAGTTGCGGAAGGCCGAAAAGGCTGTCGAGCAGTCGGAACGTAAAATCAGCGATATGGAACGCAGACTAAAGGAACTGGACGAATTGCTGATGAAGCCAGAGAATGCGTCGAACATGGAGTTTGTGACAGAATATACCTCAACGAAGAAAGCTCTTGACGAAGAAGTGGAACGCTGGGAACGACTATCGGAAGAATTGGAACAATTATTATTTTAAACAAACAATACAATATGAAGAAATTACTGACTATGATGGCATTAGCAGTGACAGTAGTCACTGCATCGGCACAGTTGAAGTCGGGCATCAACATGAACGACCTCGACAAGAGTGTGCGCCCTGGCGACGACTTCTACGAGTATGCCTGTGGCGGATGGATGAAAGCCAATCCGCTGCCTGCTGCCTATTCACGCTTTGGCAGTTTCGACCGCTTGGCCGAAGATAATAACAAGCGCATTAACAGCATCTTGAAGGAACTGCAGGAAAATACCTATCCTGCCGGTACCGTCGAACAGAAACTGAGCGACCTCTATAAACTGGCAATGGATTCTGCCCGTCGTGAGCAGGATGGTCTGGCACCGGTGATGCCTCTCATTAAGAAAATGGAGGCTGCCAAGACCAAGGACCAGTTGTTCGACATCCAGTTGGAGCTGATGTCTTATGGCGAATCACAGCTGTTTGGTACGTATATCGGTGCTGACGAGAAGAATGCCACGAACAATATCCTTAACATCTCGCAGGGGGGACTGACCTTGGGGCAGAAAGACTATTATGTGGAGACCGACGAGGCTACCACCAAGATTCGTGAGGCATACAAGAAGCATATTGTCCGTATGTTTCAACTGTTTGGCTTCAAGAAGAGCGTGGCCGAGAAGAAGATGAAGAACATCATGAAGGTGGAGGTGGCCTTGGCTAAAGCATCGAAGTCGAATACGGAACTGCGTGACCCGCAGGCCAACTATAACAAGATGACCCTGAAGGAGTTCGATGCGAATTATCCTCACCTGATGTTGGAGCGCCAGATGAATGCCAAAGGTGTCAAGAGCCAGTATATTCAGGAGATGGTCGTTGGCCAGCCCGCCTTTATGGAGGCTGCCGACAAGCTGTTCTCGACCATGACTCCCGCCGAGTTCCGTGACGTGATGGAGTGGGGCATTATCGATGGTTGTACAGGTTACTTGAACGATGCCGTCCGTGAGGCTAACTTTGATTTTTACGGTAAAATATTCTCAGGCAGGAAGGAAGACCATCCTTTGTGGCGCCGTTCAACCAATCAGGTGCAAGGCGTGATGGGTGAGGCTTTGGGACGCATCTACGTGAAGAAGTATTTCCCTGCTTCCTCTAAGGAGCGCATGAAGACGCTGGTCGAGAACCTGCGCGTTGCCTTAGGCGAGCGCATTGCTGCCCAGGACTGGATGGACGATTCTACGAAGGTGAATGCGCTGCTGAAACTCAATACCTTCTATGTGAAGATTGGTTATCCTGACAAGTGGACAGACCTTTCTGGCTTGAAGATTGATGCGAAAAAATCATACTATGATAATATGATGGAGTGCCGCCGCTTTTGGACAGCGTGGCATATAGACCATACAGCTGGTAAACCCGTTGACCGTGACGACTGGCACATGACGCCGCAGACGGTTAACGCTTACTATAACCCTACCACGAACGAAATCTGTTTTCCTGCTGGTATTCTGCAAGTTCCGTTCTTTGACCCAACGGCTGATGATGCCTTTAACTATGGTGCTATTGGTGTCGTGATTGGACATGAGATGACGCATGGTTTTGATGATCAGGGACGTCAGTATGATAAGGATGGAAACATGCACGACTGGTGGAAGGAAGAGGATGGAAAGAATTTTACTTCTCGTACAGATAAGTTCGCTGATTTCTTCTCGAATATCAAAGTGTTGCCTGACCTGAATGCCAATGGCCGTCTGACGCTTGGCGAGAACCTGGCTGACCATGGTGGTCTACAGGTTTCGTGGTATGCCTATAAGAATGCTACCAAGCGTAACCCCTTACCTGTTATTGATGGGTTGACTGCCGACCAGCGCTTTTTTATTGCATACGCTGGTGTATGGGCAGGTAACATCACAGAGGCTGAAATCCGTAATCGCACGAAGAGTGACCCCCACTCATTGGGACGTTACCGTGTCAATGGTGCGTTGCCTCATATTGACATGTGGTATGAAGCCTTTGGTGTGAAAGAAAGTGATAAATTATTCGTTCCAAAAGCAGAACGATTGCCTCTTTGGTAACATTTTTTGTTAAAATCGATGAAAAATGCCGTCGTAAATATAAATTTACGGCGGTTTTTTCTTTGTAATAAAAAAAAATGTGTAACTTTGCATCAATATATTACTAATCGTCTACGTAATGAACGACAATATTTCTAATTTTGGACCAATGGAGAGGACGGTAAGGCCGCAGGAAATGCTGCAGCGGACAATACGCCCGCAAATGAGTGAGCAACCGATTCCTCAAATGATGCAGCAGCAAAGGCAACAGCAGGCTGCTGGCAAGGAATGCCCCTATTGTGGAGCTATCAATGAACTTGAGGCATTGTTCTGTGCACAGTGCGGACAACCTATCAGCAAGATGACGTGCCCTCATTGTGGTGCTGAAGTTGACGCTGATGCTGATTTCTGTGAAGTTTGTCACCACTATATCCGCAAAGATGTGTGCTCTTTTTGTGGTTCTCATTTGTCTGGTATTGAAGCCTATTGTCCTGAGTGCGGTAGTCCCAGAGGCGGTTTGGTGTGCCCCACCTGTCACTCACTCAACGATTTTGCTTTCTGCAAGAAATGCGGTACAGCCTTGACGGAAGAGGCCAAACAGATGGTCAAGCAGTTGGAGAAGAATCCGGACTATCAGCAGTTGATGGAAATCGTGCAAGACTACTCGAAACTGGAGAACGTTCTGCCGTATACTTCTGAACGTGATGTCGTTCGTGAGCAGAATTGTCAGAAATTACGCGAGCGAGTGCTCACTTTGTTGCAACAAGACGAAGGTGTTGAAATACCTGTTATTCCCAAGATAGAGTCAAATAGAATGACGAAGGAGGAGTTGGAAGACCAGAAAGCAGTCAAAGTCAAGATGCTTTCGGCCATACTTGAGAAATTGGCCGTTCCCCCTTCATCATCTCCAGTTAAGGCGCGCAATTATGCGATGGCCAGCAAGCCAACAGGCGTGAGGCTGGCATGGGTGTGCAACTATAAGCATGCCATGCACAGCAGCCCATGTGGTTGTGCCAAGCCCCATCTTGGAGGTAAATGGGTTGTGTTAGGCAAGAATAGTTCAGCGGAAATAAAAGATGATAAATAAATATGGACGAGACCATACGTAAGCCCGATCCGGCCACAAATCCCCAGCAAACAGCAGTACCTCAAGATATGTCTGCGACTATCCGTGTTGTTAGTCCTCAGCGTACTTCTGGTTCCTCAGCGAACAATGAGACCACAGTAAAACCAGGAACTGCTGCTGTCTACATGGAGACTGATGGTGGTACCGACTTCATCCTGAAGGGGAGAGCATATCGTAGTATCAGGTGCATCAGTGATAATTCTGGTGAGGCACAGGTGTTCCTTGTTGCGAATAATGAAGGCGAGAAGGTATTGAAGATATACTATCCGAACTTCACGATTAAGAAGACACTGATGCGTATCATTCAGAACTTCAACATGGAGATGATAGTCAAGATTATAGACTATGGTAAGACTTATGTTGACGGAAAGAATCGCGATTATGAACTGATGGAGTATCTTCGCGGTGGTACGTTGAGTGATTATGACTTGGACGGCGACTTCAACCAATTCCGTCGTATTGCATTGCAGGCTGCTGCAGCCTTGGCTTACTGTCATCAGAACAATGTGATTCACAAGGATATCAAACCTGGTAACTATTTCTTCCGTGACACGAAGCATAAAGAGATAGTACTAGGCGACTTCGGTATCTCAAGTGTGATGGAAAATGACGAGAAGGTGCATCGTACTACTCAGGCTCGTACACCTGTGTATGCTGCCCCTGAAATGTACAATGACGTGATTGATGGCGAGGTGGAAATCACACCAGCTGTCGATTTCTATTCCTTGGGTATTACCTTGATGACACTCTGGTTGGGAGAGAATCCGTTGAGCCAGAATGAGCGTGTCATGATGCGTAAGAAGAACGAAGGTCGTCTGCCTCGTATCAACGAACTGCCTGAGCGTGTCAAGATGATTGTCATGGGTCTGACAGCCGTCAATCCGCAGAGCCGCTGGGGCTATGACGAAGTGGAACGCTGGTTCTTGGGCGAGGATGTGAGTGTTGATGTCACGTCGCCCTTGCTTAAGTATCGTAGCTTTGTTGTCGATCCTGAGCGCAACCTGGTTGCTGATAATGTCCATGAACTTATTCCGCTGTTGCTTGATAATGAACGCCTGTCGTGCAGCTATCTTTATAACGGACGAATAGCTGGTTGGCTGGAACAGTGTGGTAATGTAAAACTGAGTTCGGCTGTCAAGGATATTGTGGTTAACAGATATCCGGCTGACCAGATGGCAGGTCTGATGTCTGCTATCTATATGATGGAACCGACCTATCCTTATGAGGATATTAAGGGTAATAAATGTGACGATATCCACAGTCTGGCTATTTCAGTCTTAAGTTATCAAGAGGAATATGCGCTATCGTTGGTTAATCCAAACGACCGTTTATTCCTGTATTTGGAATCTCACAGCAAAGCTGATGTCAGTCGCTTGCGTAGTTATTTTACTGCTGATGCCAACTATGACGGGCGCGTGGCTGTGCTCCGATTGGTATACGAGATAGACAGGGATATTCCTTTCTTGGCTAAATTTCCATCTTCTACTGTTGAAGAGATAACCCATTCGTTTGGTTACGAGAACTGTAGTGATGACGAATGGAACAGTTTGACTGATGGTCGTTTGCTTTCATGGATGTATTGTCGTGAGGATGCTATGGCCTGTGAGGCTTTGCGCATTATGACACAAGGACAAAAGCCTACACGTTCGTTGGCCTATAAGGTGCTTTATAATCTGGATCGAGAGGCTGCTTATGATTTGCGCGATGCTGATACACCATATAAAGTGGGCGAAGTGATGGCTCGTCAACTCATTGGTTGGCAGTCGCTCGATGATATTGCATTTGCTGAGAAGGTGTCAGATTATAATGACCCCAATGGACGTTTCTTCTATTTCGCTCAGTTACATGGTTGGATAGATCAGATCAGTCAGGCACGTGCCTGCTTTGACCTGAAGAGTGAAGAGAATCGCGAACGTTTAGGCGCATACGATTTGCGTACAGCTGCCTATCGTTTCTGTCGTATTCTAGGTGCTATTCCTTCGTATCAGTTGGAGGATGGTACTATATTGAAATCGCCCCAAACTGTAGATAAGTTGGCTTACAGACCACAGTTGTTGGCGGCCATCAAGCGTGGCTCTTTGTGCCAATGGATGTCTGTGTTCTATCATGAAGACCCTCATAATGAATTCCTGGAAACATATAGCTACGAGCATAAGTTGGAGGAGTGGATTAATGAGATAGGCGAGATAGACGCTCATCATAAATTCTACAAACGCTTCTGTGATGCTCGTAAGCAAACTGCCAACAAGTATCAGGAAGTTCGTCAAAGCTACTTCCAGGCCAAGCGTAAGGAACAATTATGGCGTGGCATGTTCTTTGGATTAGCTGCTGTATGGTTGCTGTTGGTAATGATCTTTGGCGTACCGTCTAAAGAGTATGTTCTACAGCATCCCATGCTGACGATAGGTGTTCCAGTGGGAGGAGCTACCGCATTGATTTTAGCCTCCAGAGCATATTTCCGAGGCTATGGCTTCCTCATTTCCAGCCTTTGGGGATTGATAGGTTACCTTTCTGCATGGATACCAGTAACGGTATTACGCTATGTGAATGGATCTTTCCCCAGCATGTTTGTACCAGCAATTGTTGTCATTACCTTAATATATATTATAATATGTCACTTTACAGACTATCGTAGCGTGACTAAGAGTGACAGCCAGTTGGTAAGTGAGGTAATGGATGACCATGATATCAAGTCTACACTGTTGGAACCACTCTATTTCACTTTCAAGCAGAGGTCATTCCGTTTCAAAGGCTCTAAGTTTGGCCTGCTTGACGACGTGGCTAATCAGGTTCGCTCTATCAGTGGTGAGTCTGTGATTCACTATATTCTATGGAGTTTGATGATGGGCATGTTGGTGGCTGAGTTGGTAGTCTTCAGTCCAAACTTGTTGAATATTAATAAGTCTGACATCGGCAAAAAGATTAAGGTTCAGACTACAGAAGTTGTCGACCAGATACAAAATGATAATGATGCAGAATAAGTTATGATTTGTGAGCAATGTCATAAAGAAAACCGCTCGATAGCGAAGTTCTGTAAGTGGTGTGGACACCAGCTTGTATCCCTCAATGTGCTTGACCGTATGGTGGGGCTTGATGAGGTAAAGCAGCAGCTGAAAACAGTTGTTGACACTTATACTTATCTCCATTCGCGCAGGGACGTGATGAATGTGCGCCTTAGCGTGAATACCATTATTATTGGTGAGACGGGTACAGGTAAGACGGCATTGGCAGAGGTGATACGCGACTACTTCTATCAGCACAAGATTATTGAGAATCCTAAGTTGACGATGGTTGATGCTGTTGACTATCAGCGTTTCGTCGAGAAATGGGATGAAAACGTCAAGAATGCCAGAGGAGGTATCCTGTTCTTTGATAATGTCCAGAAACTTCTCCCAGATCGTTATTCGAATCAAGTAAACCCACTTGACAAACTATTTGTTGAGATGGACAAATGGGATGAGAATCCTATTGTGATGATTGCTGGTTTGCCCAAGGGACTTGACGATTTCCTGTCTGCCAATCCTGCTGCACAGAACCGCTTCAAATATATGTTCCGTCTGCCAACACCAGGCTATACGGAATTGTGTGATATCTGTAAACAGGAGCTACAATCAAAATATGGACTCTCCGCTTTTTCTCCTGAGGCAGAACGTAAGTTGTTGCGTTTCTTCCAATATCAGGTGAAAATCAAGGACGATACTTTTGGTTATGCCCATTTGGCTGTGAAAACTGCCGAAGATATCTTTACGTCGTTTATCAGCCGTGGCTCTCAAGCCACCATGATAGAGGAAACCGATATTCGTGGTTATGTACCAGTAGAAAGAACGCTGGAGGACATCTTGAGCGATCTCGACCATTATATTGGTATGGACGAGGTGAAGAAGGCTGTTCGCGAGATAGCTTTCACTGTTCACAACAATGTACAACGTGCACAACGTGGACTAGGCGAACAGGAGAAGGCAGGTATTCATATCGTACTGACAGGTAATCCTGGTACTGGTAAGACGACCATAGCCCGTAAGTTAGGTGAAATCATGGAGGCTATCGGATATCTGGACAGTGGTCATGTTGTTGAGGTAGACCGTTCTAAGATGATTAGTCCGTATCAGGGCGAGACACCTAAGGTAGTTGACCGTTTGTGTGACAAGGCCATGGGTGGTATTCTCTTTGTCGACGAGGCTTATACTTTGGTGCCCCTCAGTAGTGGTGGCGAACGTGACCAGCAGGGTACACAGGCTTTGGAAACGCTGATGAAGCGCATGGAGGACGACCGAGGCAAGTTTATTGTCATTGCAGCAGGCTATCGCACAGAGATGGAAAACCTGTTCAGAATCAATCCAGGTGTACGCAGCCGTTTCAGTTATTTCCTGAATATCGAGGACTACAATCCCGATCAGCTGTTCCAGATTATGGAAGTGTTTGCCAGCGACAAGAAATATCAGTTTACACCTGAGGCTCGTGAGTTGACGCTGAAGATGATTACCGAGTTGTATAATTCGCGTGATAAGGACTTTGCCAATGGTCGCACTATGCGTCAGTTGTTTGAGAAGATTTGCACCAAGCAGGCAGAGCGCATGCAAAAGGTTGACATATCTACACTCAGCAACGAGCAGTTGATGACAATTGATGTTGCTGACATTCCTTACGATGCTCCAAAGGCTGTCGATTATACAGAATGTCTGGCCAAACTCAACGGTATGGTTGGCTTGGCTGCTGTCAAGAAGGAAATTTCGAACTTAGCAGCCTTCCTCAATCTTCAGATTCGTCGTGGAGAAACCAATACATTCCAGGGCAAGCACTATGTATTCTCTGGTAATCCTGGTACAGGTAAGACTACCGTGGCTCGTATCATGGCAGATGTCTTCCGTACTTTAGGCATTCTTTCACGTGGACAGTTGATAGAGGCAGACCGTTCTAAGCTGGTTGCAGGTTTTGCTGGTCAGACTGCCATCAAGACCAACCAGTTGATTGATTCTGCTATGGGTGGTGTGCTGTTCATCGATGAGGCCTATACACTGAAGTCTAATGATCAAGATTCGTTTGGCGCTGAAGCCATCGATACCTTGCTCAAGCGTTTGGAGGATGATCGTGGCAAGTTCATTTGTATTGTTGCTGGTTATACTGACAACATGCATGACTTTATCGATTCTAACCCTGGATTGAAGAGCCGTTTCACACAAACTATCCACTTCGACGACTACACACCCGACGAACTCACGCAGATATTCCTCAACCTCTGTAAGGATAAGAACTTTACTGTGGACGAAGAAACTCAGGGTACTATTCATCGTCAGTTCGAGCAGCTTTATTTGCGTCGTGACAAGAACTTTGGTAATGCCCGTGAGGCACGCAGGATCTTTGATCAGGCTGTCGAGAAACAGAGCCAACGTCTTGTAAGCATGATGGGTAATCCTGACTTTAAGGACGATGATATGTATCGTATTACCAGTGCTGACCTTGAGGTTGCTCAGAGTGAGAAGGCTCGTCCACTCGACGAGGTCCTCAACGAACTCGACGAGTTTATCGGTATGCGTTCAGTGAAGAACATGATTCGTCGTCTGGCAGTACAGAGTATGTTCATGAAGCAACGTGCTGCTATGGGTGCCGGTAAGGTTCAGCAGATGTCTATGAACTTCATCCTGACAGGTAATCCTGGTACAGGTAAGACGTCTGTTGCTCGTAAGATGGGTGAAATTTTGCAAGCTATGGAGATTCTTCCCACCAGCCGTGTGATTGAGGCCAGTCGTGCTACGTTGGTTGGTAAATATATGGGTGAGACACCGAAGATTGTCAACAACATTTGCGACAAGGCTATGGGTGGTATCCTGTTTATCGATGAGGCCTACACACTTTCATCTGAGAATGACCAGTATGGTAAGGAAGCTATCGATACGCTGATGAAACGTATGGAGGATGATCGTGGCAAGTTTGTGGTGATTGCTGCCGGCTATAAGGATGAGATGGAAACCTTCTTGGCTGTCAATCCAGGTTTGGCCAGCCGCTTCTCTCACAAAATGCATATCGATGACTATAATGAAGACGAGTTGTTGGCTATCTACAAGAAGATGGCTCAGAAGGACAACTACAAGCTGTCGCCTGAGGCAGAATTCAAACTGATGGATGTTATCTGTCGTATTGTGGTCAACAAGTCAGAATCCTTCGGCAACGCCCGTGAGATGCGCAACATGCTCGATCAGACCATCCAGCAACTTTCTATGCGTGTTAGCCAGATGAATCAGTCGGAGGTAACGCCAGAGACTTATCAAATGATTATGCCAGAAGATATTAATGAGAATATATGATAATCTGTCCGAATTGTAAAGAAGAGATAGAAGAAAGATCGCACTTTTGTGACCAGTGTGGCCAAGAGTTGGCGTATTGTACTAACTGCGGACGTGTTGGTAAAGGTCGCCGTTGTACTCATTGCGGTGGGTTGATGGTTAGTCCTGATAATTTGGGAAAGAAGGAGGCCAGTGCCGTTTCCATGTCTGCTTCTATAAATGCTGCCAATCTCTCGTTCAATCAGGTGACACAAGCTTCTTTGCGTGAACCTGAGCCTGATGTGCCCCAGCAACCTGTAGCAACCAAGAGCGGTATACCTTCGCTGACCCTCTACAACCCATCACTTGATATCCGCATAGTTGGTGTGAATGGAGCTGTTATTGGTCGTCGGCAAGGTCCATATCAGCAATTGTTTGAAGGCAACATGTTCATTTCCGGTGTTCATGCCCAGCTCATATACAAACCTGATACTGGATGGTGCATCATCGATAAGCATTCGTCTAACGGAACAAAGCTTAATCAACGCGATCTTCTTCCAGATGTACCTATGTCTATTAAGTCGGGTGACATCGTAACCCTTGCAAATATAAATTTGCAAGTTAGCGTGAATTAATGATAATATATAAGATGTTTTAGGATTAGTAATAATTATGAGTAGAATCGTATTAACATCAGCCAGTCGCGTAGGATGTATTAGAAGCAATAACGAAGACATGGTGTTGGCTTATGACAAGTTTGTGCGTAGTGACGCCTATCGTACAGAATTTATGACTGAAAACAATGAGCGCTTTGTCATTGCTCTTGCTGATGGCATGGGTGGTCATCGTGCTGGCGAGGTAGCCAGTGAGCAGACGCTTGATAGTTTGAAGTTCTTTATAAACGACATTCCCCGTGGCTTGTCTATTGGTGAGTTTGACGAGACCATGTTAGAGTGGCTTGAATATATCAATACAACCATTAATCGTCGAGGTAATTCCGACCCCTCGCTGCATGAAATGGGTACGACCTTGGTTGGTGTTATCTATTATGGTGGCAAGTACTTTTGGTTCAATTGTGGCGACAGTCGTTTATATCGCTTGCGTGATGGAAAGTTGGTGCAGTTATCTACCGACCATTCGCTCAGCAATGCCAATGGTGAGAAAAAGCATTCCAATATTATTACGAACTGTATTGGTGCGGGCTGCAAGAATTCCTATCTCGATTTATATGAGTTTACTGCCGATTTCTTATCAGGCGACACCTATATGTTGTGTTCTGACGGACTGAATGATATGGTAGATCACGAAGATATTGAGAAACTGATGAATGAAGGAGCTACTGCCAATGCTTTGTGCGAAGCTGCTATTGAGGCTGGTGGTTTTGATAATGTTTCTGTTTGTGTCTTCCATGTGGAATAAAGAATGTTGTTAATTGTCAAATAGTAATTAGTTAGATGCCTTTAAGATTACCAGACAGATTACCTGCCATTGAGTTGCTAAAGCAAGAGAACATCTTTGTGATGGACTATA
This sequence comes from uncultured Prevotella sp., assembly GCA_946188165.1. GTDB lineage: Bacteria > Bacteroidota > Bacteroidia > Bacteroidales > Bacteroidaceae > Prevotella. The sequence continues at coordinate 69,313 of CAMHTW010000006.1, read as the reverse complement.
CTCGTGCTCATATGCAGGATATCCGTCCCTTGAAGATTGTTATTCTCAACTTGATGCCACTGAAAATAACAACAGAGACTGATTTGGTACGTCTCTTGTCGAACACGCCTTTGCAGTTGGAAATCAGTTTCATGAAGTTGAAGAGCCATACGCCCAAGAATACACCAATTGAGCACATGATGATGTTCTACCGCAGTTTCGAGGAGATGCGTACCGAGAAGTATGACGGCATGATTATTACTGGTGCGCCTGTTGAGCAATTGGAGTTCGAGGATGTAGGTTATTGGGAGGAAATGAAGGAAATCTTCGCGTGGGCGCGTACGCACGTTACGAGTACATTATATATATGTTGGGCTGCTCAGGCTGGTCTCTTCTACCACTATGGTATACCCAAGTACCCGTTACCCCAGAAGATGTTCGGTATTTTCCCGCAGCATACACTTGATCCGCTACTGCCGATTTTCCGTGGGTTCGATGATGTGTTCCAGATGCCTCACAGCCGTCATACAGAATTGCATCGCGAAGATATTCTAGCCAATACTGATTTGCGGCTTATAGCAGAGTCACCTGATAGTGGTGTTAGCATTGTAATGGCCCGTAATGGTCGTGAGTTTTTTATCACCGGACATTTGGAGTATGCGCCTGACACCCTTGATAAGGAGTATCGCCGCGATAAGGATGTACGAAAGGATGTTGATGTTCCGCGTAACTATTATCGCTTCAACGACCCGTCGCAGCCACCTTTGGTAACGTGGCGTGCTCATGCTAACCTGCTGTATAGCAACTGGATAAATTATTACGTCTATCAGGAGACACCTTACGATATTAATCAAATTAAATGACGCAATTGGAACTGCTGGCTCCTGCCAAGAATCTGGAGTGTGGTATAGCTGCTATTGACCATGGTGCCGATGCTGTCTATATTGGTGCTCCACGTTTTGGTGCACGTGCTGCAGCAGGCAATAGTGTCGAGGATATCCGCACGTTGTGTCTGCATGCTCATCAGTTTGCTGCACGGGTCTATGTCACTGTCAATACCATCCTTTATGATGATGAACTACAGGCTACCCAGCTGCTCATCCAACAACTGTATGATGCTGGGGTTGACGCAATCCTTGTGCAGGATATGGGTATCTTGAAGATGTCGTTGCCGCCTATAGCATTGCATGCTTCGACGCAGACTGACAATCGTACTGCTGACAAGGTCCGATGGTTACGCTCTTTAGGATTCCGTAGGGTCGTGCTGGCGCGTGAATTATCTGTCGACGAGATTGCTGAGATTCATCGTCAGGTGTCCGATGTTGAATTAGAGGTGTTTGTTCATGGTGCCCTTTGTGTTAGTTATAGTGGTTTGTGCTATGTGTCACAACATTGTTTCCAGCGTTCAGCCAATCGTGGCGAGTGTGCCCAGTTTTGTCGCATGAAGTTCGACATGCTCGATGCTGATGGTCGTGAACTGGAACACCAACGTTATTTGCTGTCTCTGAAAGATATGAACCAACTACAACATCTTGAAGAGTTGATAGATGCTGGTGCCTGCTCGTTTAAGATAGAGGGCCGTTTGAAGGATGCCAGCTATGTCAAGAATGTTGTTGCAGCCTATAGTCAGCGTCTTGATGCTGTTATTGCCAAGCATCCCGATGCTTATTGTCGTGCCTCCAAGGGTAGGGTGTCTTATTCGTTTACGCCGAATCTGAAGAAGACGTTCAATCGTGGCTTTACCACTTATTTTCTGCATGGTCGGCAGCCAGATATTTTCTCTCCTGACACACCCAAGGCTATGGGAGAATTTGTTGGTACGGTCAAGGAGTTGCGCCACGATTCTTTCAATGTGGCAGGTACTGCTTCGTTTGCTAATGGCGACGGTTTGTGTTTTATCAATGCTGACCATGAGTTAGAGGGCTTCCGTGTCAATCGTGCGCAAGGCAATCGTTTGTTCCCCTATCAGATGCCTAATAATCTACGTTCAGGTATGGCACTCTATCGCAATTATGATCAGGAGTTTGAACGCTTGTTGTCACGTCCTACATCCGAACGCAAACTGCCCATATCGATGCATCTGTCGGTTACCGATGATGGCTTCTGTTTGTCAGCTAATGGCGTTAGCGTTTCTGTGCCTTGTGAGCACCAAGTTGCCAACAAGTTACAGCACGAAAACATCCAACGCCAGTTGTCTAAGTTGGGAGGAACGATTTACGAATGCTGCGAGGTGACGTTTGATGATGGTTTCAATTATTTTATTCCCAATAGCTTACTGAGTGAACTGCGCCGTTTATTGGTGGAGGCATTGAATAATCCCAGCAATCCCTGCAGCGATACTGCTGGGCACACAGTTCTCAGTGTTTCTTCCAATGAGCCTGTTCCTCGTTATGCCTATTCCTATCTTTACAACATCGCCAATCGCCTTTCGCGCGATTTCTATCATACTGATGCCATTTCAGCTTATGAGATAAAAAGTGAGGACGGCCCCGTGATGCAATGTCGTCATTGTCTGCGTTATGCCCTGGGCTATTGTGTCAAACATGGTGGGAAGCATCCTGCATGGAAGGAACCGTTAAGTCTTCGTTTAGCTGATGGACGTCAGTTCCGTCTGGAGTTTGATTGTAAGAATTGTCAAATGAATGTGTATGCGTCTCGTTAGGATTGTCATAGGGTTGCTGATTTCTGTTTTGTGCTGCGCGTGCTACAATCACGGCCAGAAGACACCTGATGCCTGGGACCTGAGCAAGCAGCAGATAGACTCCATATCCTTCTCAACGACGCATCATTACACGCAGAACTATAATTTCTTGGTTCGCTCCGAGTTGTTGCCGTTGGCTGATAGTAAGGGCGATATGGCTTTCGATACAATGTATGTCACGAAAGGACAGCGTATAGTGGTAGCTGATATTGAGACTATTCCGACGGATACTATCGATTCTGTATGGGTAAAGGTAGCTCGAGACCAGATTACTCAGGGCTGGATTCGTGAGAGCGAACTACTGAATGCGGTGTCGCCTGATGACCCCATTTCACAATTCATCGACGTATTCTCTGACACCCACCTGCTGGTATTCCTGGCTTTTTGTGTTATCGTAGGTGGCGCCTATGCCATGCGTAAACTATTACGACGCAATGCCTATATTGTGCATTTAAACGACATTGATTCCTTCTATCCCACGCTGCTGTGTATTCTCATGGCCTGCTCCGCCACAGCCTATGCCACCATCCAGACTTTCGGTGCTGAGCAGTGGCGACACTACTATTTCCATCCTTCGCTCAATCCCTTCAACCTTCCCTTTACCCTTGGCCTTTTCGTCAGTTCCGTATGGGCAATCATCATCGTTGGTGTGGCTGCTGTCGACGATACTATACATCGTCTTCAGGCCTTTGATGCACTTCTTTACCTCTTCGGACTTGGTGCCGTTTGCGCTGTGTTATATGTTATATTTAGCATCCTGACACTATACTATATTGGCTATTTTCTTCTTCCTGCCTACATTTTCTTTGCCCTTAGGCGATGGGTCCTACATGCCCGCACTTCTCTGCGTTGTGGTAACTGTGGAGCCGCACTACAACAGAAGGGAGCCTGCCCTCATTGTGGTTCCATAAATGTCTGAAAACGTTTGAAATTCTTAAATAAATTTGGAATTTCTCTTACTTATTTGTACCTTTGCAGCCGCAAATGAGAAATGAGATGAATTTTAAGGCCGCTTTATTTGATTTAGATGGTGTGGTATTCGATACTGAACCTCAGTACACCGTGTTCTGGGGACAGCAATGTCGTGAGTACCATCCTGAGCATCCTGGACTAGAACAAGAGATTAAAGGTCAGACGTTAGTGCAGATATACGACGCATGGTTTTCCGGACCGTTGGAACCTGAGCAGGCTGTCATTACCGAACGCTTGAACATGTTCGAGCAGCAGATGCATTATGACTATATTGCCGGCTTCCTTGACTATATTACGTCGTTGCGCCAAAAGGGTATAAAGACTGCTGTTGTGACAAGTTCTAATCAGCCTAAGATGCAGGCCGTCTATCAGTCGCACCCAGAGTTTTGCAATCTGTTCGATGCTATTTTGACATCAGAGGATTTCGATCGTTCTAAACCCGATCCCGACTGCTATCTGAAGGCTGCTGAACGTTTAGGTGTGACGCCCGACGAGAGTGTGGTTTTCGAGGACTCATTCAATGGCTTAAAGTCGGGTAGGGCTGCAGGCATGTTTGTCTATGGGGTGGCCACGACAAACAGCGCTGAGAAGATTGCCCCGCTTTGCGACCAAGTTATTAGTGATTATACATTATTATAATTATAAAAGATTATGGCAGGATATTTAGTTTCAGACAACCGTAAGGTTACGACCCATCGCTTCATGGAGATGAAGCAGAAGGGCGAGAAGATTTCAATGCTTACCAGCTACGACTTCACCATGGCCGGTATTGTCGATAAGGCTGGAGTTGATGTAATATTGATAGGTGATTCAGCCTCGAACGTGATGGCAGGTAATCAGACCACGCTGCCCATTACCGTCGACCAAATGATTTATCACGCTAGTGCTGTAGTACGTGCCGTGAATCGTGCCTTGGTGGTGTGCGACATGCCTTTTGGTTCGTATCAGGTAAATGCTGCCGATGGTGTTACCAATGCCATTCGCATCATGAAGGAAAGTGGTTGCGATGCCCTGAAACTTGAGGGTGGTGTTGAGATTATTGACACCGTGAAACGCATTCTTGATGCAGGCATTCCCGTCATGGGACATCTGGGACTGACCCCTCAGAGTATCAACAAGTTCGGCACCTATGCCGTTCGTGCCAAGGAAGATGCCGAGGCCGAGAAACTGATTTCTGATGCCAAGCTATTGGCCGAGACAGGTTGTTTTGGTATCGTGTTAGAGAAGGTGCCAGCCCAATTGGCAGCCCGCGTGACCAGCGAGATTTCCGTTCCTACAATCGGTATTGGTGCTGGCAATGGCTGTGACGGTCAGGTGCTGGTCATTGCCGACATGCTGGGTATGACTCAGGGGTTCTCGCCCCGTTTCCTGCGTCGCTATGCTAACCTTAACGAGGTTATTACCGATGCTGTAGGCCACTATGTAACCGATGTCAAGAGTGGCGATTTCCCTAACGAATCTGAATCATATTGATGAACAATCAAAACACACCAGTACATATCCGTTTGTGGCATCATGAGTTCTGGCTTTTAGTTATAGCCGATTTACTGCTCACGATGTCGGTATATATGCTGATACCCACCTTCCCGCAATGGTTGATGGCTGAACAGCAATTGACGCCCGAGCAGACTGGACTGACTATGGCGGCCTTCGCCTTCGGACTGTATCTGTTTGGCTCCCAGTGTTCATGGCTGGTGCAGCGTTTCCGTCGTAATATGGTCTGCATCTGGGGCATTGCAGCGCTGGCTGTTAACGTATTGACGATGGGTTATTTCAGTCCGTTGACATCCTTCCCCTGGGCTTTGATACATCGTGTTGCCTTGGGTGCTGCTTTCGGACTGACACAGATGGTGCTGACGTCCACGCTCATCATTGATACCTGCGAGTCGCACCAACGCACTGAGGCCAATTTTGGGGCAGCTTGGTTCTCACGTTTTGCCTTGTCGTTAGGTCCCGTTGTGGGATTGGCTGTTGCCCTTCTTCCCGCTCATCGTTACCTGCTGCCACTCGGCTGTCGTCTCTCGCAGATGACGCCAATTCTCTTTGTATCAGGTATTCTTGCACTTGTAAGCTTACTACTCATCAGTCGAGTATCGTTCCCGTTCCGTACACCGGAAGAGGGCGTGTCTATCGTGTCTCTAGACAGATTCTTTCTACCTAGCGGTTTCGTGCTTTTCTTCAATCTGCTGCTCATCAGTATTGTTATCGGACTGACGCTCTCATTGTCTTTGTCGCTGGCGTTCTACGCTTTGATGATGTTTGGTTTCCTTTTGGCATTACTGGCTCAGCGTTTCGTGTTTCGCAATGCCGAGTTGAAGAGCGAGGTAATTACCGGACTGATCCTTCTGTTGGCAGCCCTGCTCGTGCTGTTAGTCTATCCCGCCAGTTTGGTATCACCGCTGCTGATAGGTACCGCCGTCGGCGTCATCAGCTCACGCTTCCTGCTGTTCTTTGTCAAGCTGAGCCGTCATTGCCAGCGAGGCACCTCGCAGAGCACCTATTTCCTTGGGTGGGAAACTGGTCTGGCCTTAGGGCTTGGTTTGGGCTATAGCTTGTTCTACGATGCTCGCGATATGCTACTCTACACCTGCTTGGCGGTCACGGTAGTGGCTCTGCTTATATATCATTTTCTGACTCATCGTTGGTTTTTGAAGCATAAAAATCGCTGATACCGATGGCTTTTTGCATTTTTTTTGTTGTAAAATGCCAGTCATTTAAAATATAATTAGTAACTTTGCAAACTGAATATAGGTAATATTTCATAGAAACTCAGATATAAACTATGGAGAATATTGAGCAAATAGAAGTTGAGGAGTCTTCAATCGACTTCGGAAAAATATTTAAGGACCTGTTGAAGCACAAGCGTCTCTACTACATCGTGCTTCCTGTAGCATTTGTGTTGGCTGCCATCTATGCGCTTGGCCAGCCCAATGTCTATTCCTGTACCGTCAAGTTGAGTCCTGAGTTGTCCAGCTCGCGTACTTCAGGCGGTTTGGCTTCTTTGGCCAGTAGTTTTGGTTTCAATATCGGCTCTGGTTCAGCCGGTATGGGCTCTGAGGCACTGTTCCCCACGCTCTATCCCGAACTGATGAACTCTACCGACTTCAAAACGTCGTTGTTTGAGGTGCCTGTCACCATTGAGGGTGACAAGAAGAAGGGTGAGAAGGACCGCACCATGACCTACTACGACTATCTGAGCAAGGAGCAGAAAAAGCCATGGTGGTCGGCAGCCATTGGTGCTACTATGAAGGCTATTTCAGGCTTGTTCGGTACTAAGAAAGAACAAGAAGAAAAAAAGGAGGTTATTAACCCCTTCCGTCTGACCAATAAACAGACGGCTATTGTCAAGGCGCTTAACAAAAAAGTAGTTTGCGATGTCGACAAGAAGACCATGGTTATCACCATCAACGTCACTGACCAGAATGCTATTATTTGCGCTACAATGGCTGATACCGTCAAGAACCGTCTGCAGAACTTCATTACCGACTACCGCACCTCAAAGGCTCGCGTCGATTTGGAGTATAACCAGAAAATCTACACAGAGTCAAAGGCCCGCTACGACAAGGCTCGCCGCATGTATGCCGACTTTGTAGACCACAACCAGGATATTTTGCTTGAATCCGTTCGTCAGCGTCAGACAGAATTGGAGAACGAAATGCAGCTTCAATATAATGCCTACCAGCAAGTGGCTGCACAGCTGTTGGCTGCCGAGGCCAAGGTACAGCAGGAAACGCCTGCATTTACTACCCTTCAGAGTGCAACCGTACCAACTCAGAAGGCTGGACCCAAGCGCGCCCAGATGTGTCTCATCTTCGTCTTCTTGGCTTTCCTTGCCACCACAGGTTGGATACTCTATAAAGAAGACGACTTGAAGCCACTGCTCGGCATGTCGTAACTGATTTTAAAATCATAACAACTATGAAGAATCCCCTAATCTTACTTCTTGTATTGTTGATCGCCCTGTCGGCAACTGTCAGCGCCCAGTCAATAGGTGTTTTTACTTGGGATAGTAAAGGTAAGTTCACTAACGTTCGCAATGCGCCAAATGGTAAGATTATCGACCGCATTCCTACTAGCGAGGCGGCTATGATAGGTGTCGAGAAGCCGACCGATGGCTGGTGGAAAATAGTTGGCGACAATTACGATACAGGCGACAGTCAAGTCAAAGTCAAAAGTTCAGACACGGGTTGTTGGATTCACTATTCCGTGCTGGCTCTGGGAACCCGCAATTATGATAATCAGAAACTTACATTACGCAAATCACCTGACGAGAAGTCTGCCGTTGTCTATCAGTTCACTGACGAAATACTGCTCCGCCCGCTGGACATTAAGGGCGACTGGGTCAAGGTAAAGACCGTCGACGGCAAGTTCACCGGCTGGATAGAAGAAGAATGGCTCTGTGGCAACGCCCTGACCAACTGTTGCTAATGTCAGAAAAGGAGAAATATTAATTCAGGGGAGCCTTCGGGCTCCCTTTTGTTTGGCTCACAAGGCCCTTGTGAGGAAAAATTGCCAAAAAATTTGGAAAATTGAAAAATATGATGTATCTTTGCATCAGAAAATAGTGGCTTATAACAATCACTGCCACACAAAGATTTTTATAAGCTAATTCTCCCAATGCAACTCCATAGCATGTCTATACCAACTCTATACCAAGTCTATACCAACTCTATTGTAGCTCAAGGGTATCTCAGGGGTATCTCAGGGGTATCTCAGGGGTTCCTCATAGGCATCTCAAGGGTATCACTAAGGTAGTTCTAAGTCCTCTCTATACTTGCTCTATGTTTTCGATAGCCGCAGAGGTATGAGATGGATATGAGGAGAGCTGGAGAACGTGATGAAATAAGTCGGACTAACAGTGTGAATGATTATGGCAAAATATCGTGGTGAAGAGAAGAGCGGAAAGCTGGGTGGCGTGATTTACAGTTCATGGCACGGCAGACCGTATGAGCGGAAGATGCCTGAGTCGGTGGCTAATCCGCAGACCGAGGCGCAGCAGGCACATCGCAATGCCTTTGCTGAGATTTCGCGGCTGTCGTCGGCCATGAAGGTGGCTCACTCGGTGGGGCTTCATAGTAAGGCCGTGCGCGAAAAGCTGAACACCCATAGCGTTTTCAAGAAACTCAACAAAGACTGCTATGGTGCCGACGGCATCGACTATCCCCGCGTTCGTATCAGCTGGGGTTCGGTGACTGGTTTCAGCATCACCTCTGCCGACGTGAATCAAGAAGGTATGGTTTGCGTTGCTTTCGACGGCAATTGTACCACGGAGAACAAGAACGACGAGTTCTATCTGTTCGTCTTCTGTCCCGACCAGCGCGAAGGACTGTTTGTTGCCCCGGTAGCCCGTTCTGTCGGTTTTGTCAGTGCACCGATTCCTGACGAATGGAAGGGGCATACACTGCACCTCTATGCCTTTATGAAGGACAAGAAGGGCCGCACCTCCAATTCCGTCTATGTCGGCCAGTATGAGCCATTGGCCAAACCACTTCTTTGATCTTACTGTACTCACAGGGAACATTCCCCCTGTATGAAATAATCAAATGTTCTGCCAGAAAACTACAAGGGTTTTCGACGAACGCCGAGCTAACGCATCGAGGAAATCGACCCCGAGGGCTTCAAAGGTATGAGCATTGAGGAAATCTCCCTGCCCTACGGCCTGAAGGAAATCCGCAACAGAGCCTTCATGGACTGCAGCAGCCTGAAGACGATATACTTTGGCTGTGCTGACAGTCTGAAGTCTGCCAACGAGAAGAAATGGAACGCCATACCGAAGGGAGACGACTGGAACAAGAATGTGAATGCCGCCTTCACGGTTGTATTTAAAGGCAAATAAATGTGACACAGAAGGGATATCTCTTCTTGTGTAATTTCATCATTCTCCTTCGGGCTGGCTCTTGCCGGTCCGAAGGTGTTTTTTGCCCGAAAGTTTTGCAGTATCAAACTTTTTATGTACATTTGCAAACTGAAAGCAGTGCAACGGTCTGTCGCTGGTACTCTTTAGAGTGCGAGAGGAAAGTCCGGGCAGCATAGGACGCTCCACTGGTGAAAGTGCCAGCTGTTGGTGACAGCAGGATACGGGAGAAGAAAATAACCGCCCGAAAGGGTAAGGGTGAGAAGGTGGTGTAAGAGACCACCAGCCTGCGGGTAATCGTAGGGCTGTTCCGTCTGGAGGCTGCAAGTTCGCGTATACCATCGTCGGAGGGCTGTCCGTCCGAGTTCTTCGGGACACGATGGAGGGTAGGATGCTTGAGACGCTGGGTAACCAGCGTAGTAGATAAATGACAGACGCCCGCAAGGGTACAGAACCCGGCTTACAGGGGCACTGCTTTCTTTTTAGTGTAGAGTGAGTTATTAAATAGTGCATGAAACAGCTGATTCAATTTTTGCAAAAGGACATCTGGCGTATAGGTCCTGACGAGGTGTCGCCAGTAAAATATCTGTTGTTAGAGGTGCTGAAGAAGTTGCTGCTGGCTATCAGATTCTTTACCGCGAAGCGTGTTATGCAGAAAGCATCAGCGTTGACGTATAGCATGTTGCTGGCCATCGTGCCAATTATGGCGGTGGTGTTTGCCATTGCGCGCGGCTTTGGCTACAACAAGTATATCGAGGTGTGGTTTAGGGATGCCTTCCAGTCGCAACCTCAGGCTGCCGACATCATTATCGGCTTCGTAAACAGTTATCTGGTGCACACGCAGAGTGGTGTGTTCCTGGGTGTCGGCTTGGTGTTCATGCTTTACACGGTGCTCATGCTGGTAAGCAATGTGGAGGATGCCTTCAACGAGATATGGCAGGTAAAGAAACCAAGGAGCATTTTCCGCACATTTACCGACTATTTGGCCATGTTCTTCTTGTTTCCCATCATCATCGTGCTGACGTCAGGTATCTCGATTTTTATGGCAACAGTGGCCAACTCGCTACCCAATTTCCTGTTGTTAGGTCCCTTTGTAAGATGGTTGATAGACCTGTTGCCTTACGTGCTGATGTCGGGCATGTTTATTGCGCTATACATCTTTATGCCTAACACGCGGGTAAGACTGAAGAGTGCACTGGTGCCTGGCATTTTGGCAGGTATTGCCATGCAGGGACTGCAGATATTCTACATCCATTCGCAGATGTTCCTGTCAAGCTATAACGCCATCTACGGTTCGTTTGCCGCCTTGCCATTGTTCATGCTGTGGGTGCAGATATCGTGGACTATCTGTCTGTTTGGTGCTGAGTTGTGCTACACGAATCAGAACTTGGACTACTATGACTACGATGCAAACACGGGCGAGATTAGTCATCGCTACAAATTGCTGATGTCAGCGCTGCTGATGAGCAAGATATGCCAGCGCTTTTCCAACGGACAGCGTGCATATAGTGCCTATGAACTGCGTCGACTGACGAATATTCCTATCCGTATTGTGAACGATTTGTTATACGAACTGATTGATGCCAAGTTGCTGATAGAAATTAGTGGTGACGAGAAGGGCGAGACGTCGCGCTTTATGCCTGCCGAAGACATCAGCAATCTGACTTACGGCATTCTGGTGGACAGACTGGAGTCTAAAGGACACTGGAAGATTGACCTTGATGTGAGCGAGTTGTTCAAGGGTGAATGGACTAAAGCAATAGAACTGCGCAGTGAGTATCTGCGAGGTGCCAGGGACATCAAGCTACAAGACCTTTGAACCATTCACCATGAACCGTGAGCCATTCACAATGAACCATCAATCGTGAACCGCGAACCGTTGATTGTTACACGCGGAAGCGGATGTAAGTGCGGTCATCGAAGGAATTGTTGTCTGGATGGAAAGCCTTAGTGGCTTGAAAATGCGGTCCGATGTTAAGCGGGTCATTCTGACGCTGGTGTTGCAGGGCCTCCTCGCTTTCTTCAAGTGATGGATAGAGGAAAGGGTAGCCATCGGAAGCCATGACAATCTCATAAGGACGGAAGTCGAGTGGGATAACAAGAACATGTTGACGAGGAATCGGAAAACCATCGACCACGCTATAGGTAATATTCTGATTGCGCATGGTTTCAATCATGCGGGGAATAATGACAGGACGGGCCGTGTCGTTGCGACAAATGTCATTGATGGTTTTTCCGTCTGACAACTGACGCTTAGCTTCTTCGGCGCGCATGGCAGCCAGCTCTGCTTCGTAAGGTTTGGGATTGTCGTAGTAGAGGTGAGAAGTAAGAGGTAAGAGGTCAGATGTAAGGGGCAAAACCATAGCATGGCAGTCGCCAATCATCCATATTTCGCGACACAGACGACTGAATACTACTACGGAACAGGTCAAGCGATCCTCAGGATGTTCGGCCATACGGGATAGCATCGCTTTTTTATAATGCTTGCGAATATATGCCGTAACACCACGAAGAAAAGCCTCACAGGTAGTGTTTTTAGGCATGCGACGGATATAGCGACCGACCAGTTGCATGGCATAGCGACCATTGCTGCGAAAGAGGCTGTGACGATACTGAGACTTGGAGGTAGATCCATCGATGACGGCAATGAAATCATTTGTGACGACGATTCCGTCCTCGCTTTTCATCTTTGGATTCTTCGCGACGAGGTTTTGTTCGATAATCTCCATGAGTGGGTTTGTTTTTATACCAGAAGAAATACTCACGCTGAGCCAGTTTCTCGTCCTGTGTATGGGCAGCATAGACAGGCTCGAGCGTGTAGGGGTCATAGCCTGTATAGAACATTTCGGTGGACACCGTCATGGGCGTTGGCGTGAAGTCTTGCACCTGTTCGAGCTTGTAACCCATCTGGCGTGTCAGTCGCGCTAACTCAGCCATATCACTCTCGCGACAACCAGGATGGCTGGAGATGAAGTAGGGGATGATTTGTTGGTTCAGTCCCTCCTCGCGATTGATGCGGTCAAAGATGCGCTTGAACTCGTAGAATTGTTTGAACGAAGGCTTGCGCATGAGTCTGAGCACATGGTCGGAAGTATGTTCGGGCGCTACCTTCAGACGTCCGCTGACATGGTTCTTGATAAGTTCGCGGGTATATTCCATTGCAGCCTTATTCGACTTCTCGTCCTTACTGTGATACAGTAGCAAGTCGTAACGTACACCACTGCCAATGAAACTTTTCTTGATACCTGGTAATGCATCGACAGCACGGTAGATTTCAAGCAGTTTCGAGTGGTCAGTATTCAGGTTAGGACAAATCTGGGGATTGATGCACGAGGGACGCTTACATTTTTCGCAGGCATTGAGGTTGCGTCCATGCATACCGTACATGTTAGCTGATGGACCACCTAAATCAGAGAGATAGCCCTTGAAGCCGTCCATCTGAATGACTTGTTTCACCTCGCGCAGAATGCTCTCCTTGGACCGACAGGCAATAAACTTGCCCTGATGGGCAGAGATGGTGCAGAAGGCACAACCGCCAAAACAGCCACGATGGATATTGACGGAGAATTTGATCATATCGTAAGCAGGAATGCGCTTGTCTTTATATTTGATATGAGGTACGCGCGTGTAAGGAAGGTCGAACGAAGCATCCAGTTCCTCAGTAGTCATGGGAGGATAGGGAGGATTGACCACAACATAACTGTTACCCACTTTTTGTAACAGACGTTGGGCATGCATCATGTTCGACTGTTCCTCGATATGGCGGAAATTTTCAGCCTGTGAGCGCTTGTCGTGCAGACACTCCTCATGGCTATGCAGCACAATATCACTCTCCAGAGGTGTCACATCATTGGCAATATAAACCGTCTGGGGTATGTCGCGACAGACGCTGATGGGAAGTCCGTCTGCAAGACGGCGTGACAGCTCGACCATCGGCTTCTCGCCCATGCCATAAACAAGGATGTCGGCAGGTGCATCGCAAAGGATACAAGGCCGCAGTTTATCCTGCCAATAGTCGTAATGGGTAAGTCGGCGCAAGGAAGCCTCGATACCACCTAAGACGATAGGCACATCAGGATAGAGTTGGCGTAAAATCTGGGAATAGACAACTGACGGATAGTCAGGACGAAGGCCGTGACGGCCATCAGGACTATAAGCATCTTCTGAACGCAAACGACGATTAGCGGTGTACTTGTTGACCATCGAGTCCATATTGCCTGGAGAGATGGCAAAATACAAACGTGGACGCCCCAACTTCTTGAAGTCGCGGAAGTCGCCATGCCAGTCAGGCTGAGGGACAATAGCCACACGATAGCCTGCTGCCTCGAGTGTGCGTCCGATGACAGCATTGGCAAAGGAAGGATGGTCAACATAAGCATCGGCTGAGAAGAGGATGATATCCACCTCGTCCCAACCGCGTAGTTCCATCTCTTTCTTTGTCGTGGGGAGAAAATCAGTCAGCCTATAATCCATTCTTACTTCTTATTTCTTACCAATTAATTCTTAATTCTTAATTAAAAGGAGTTCCTTGTATGGCACGTTTAGTCATACCCAATTCGCCGTTGCCCTGATTCTTCCAATTGATAAAGAGCAGTACGAGCTGTTGCAAACCAAAAGCCTTCATGTTGCTGTGATATATCACGTCGAGACAAAGGTCGAGCAGTCGCTTGTCCTTTCCAGCATCGGACTCGAGCATCGAACGGATATTGAACTTCAGCTTGTCGAGTACTTGTTCATCGACATAGCCGTTAGAGTCAATAAGGTCACGGAACAACTGATAGTCTTCAATCGTCTGCAGATGTTCTTCGCTGATTTCGATACTTCTTGTACCTGATGAGTTTGTTTGAATTTTGTACATAGTTTGTTGGTTTAATTATTTAGCAAATAGTTTAATATTCCTTGCATGATAGATATACGCTTTTGGCGGTCCTTGATGCACTCAAAGGGGAAGCCCATCACGAACACACTTTCACGTCCTTGCTTATAAGCAATAGCAGCATCCTGTCCGTCGGCATACTGCATAGCTGTGAAGGCTGGCTTGACAGGTTGCAGAATATCGACAGAAGTGGCAGCATAGTGTGTGGCGTTAAGCGTGTTCCAATAGTCGAGCTTAATCCCAAGACCATTTACTGTGCTAGAACCTGCCAGCGAACGACCAGCATAGCGACACTTCAAAACACTGGATAGGAACTGCTGTTCAGTATCAGCCGTCATGTCGCTGCCCACATAGGCACCGCTTACCAAGAGGGCACCACCATTCTGACTGTATTTCTGCAGTGCATTTTGTAGGAGAGACGTGAAGCTCTTATAGTAGTTCAGACTGTGTCCGTCGTTGCGCTCGAGTCCCAGCAGCAAGTCGACAGCATCATAGCGCGAGAGGTTGACCTTACCCGTCTCGACAGCTTCGTTGGAACAGCTTACAATATTATACTTTTGGGCAGAGGCAATAGCATCAGCATGCGTGCGAACGTAATTGAAGTCATTACCAGCAATCAACTGCCCTTGCAGATCTTCGCCACTATAGCCTAAGCCTCCGTTTTCATTTCCTATCTGCGAAATATCGAAATTAATCTGGCGACCCACCCATCCGAATGTAGGACCATAAGTAATGCCAGGGTCTTCGTCGAGGTCGAAACCTTGCTCCAACTCATTGTTGCGAATGGCTGGCGACGAGACGCGATTGAAACCATTGACAATCATTACTGTCTTGGTGGCTCCAGGCTGGTAACAAGCAGAGAGTACCTCTGTGCAGAAACTCTCGCCGCCACGATTGACGGCAGCAACACGGAAATGATAGGTCTGACCAGGTTCGAGTTTCAACTCGTATGAAGTCTTCTTGACATGGGTGCCGTTGTCGAAATCTGCATCGCCCACAGCAGTATAAAGCAGATAACCTGTAGGTTTCGATGTTGGTTCTTGAGGGTCGTTGACGGCATTCCAACTGAGCTGTATCTCGTTTTTGTTCTTGAATTCAATGCGGAAATTGTCGGGTGCCAGCGGAGCCACTACATACGATGTCCCGTGCTGGTCGTTGACATAGCGAAGCAGCGTCTTGTAGATAGAGCGGGCCAGCGTGAACCGGAAGTTAGGATCCAGCCCATAGCGTAAATCGGGGAAACTCTGGTGTGACAAAGTCTCAAGGATAGCGCTGGGCACCTCAGGAACACGCGACTCCGAATAGTTGCGGTCGTACAGGTCGCGACGTACCCAATCGCCATATTTATATTTCAGGTCGGCTACCTCGTTATTGAGCAAAGCATCGGCAAGGTCGCGCGATGCCATACGCGAGATACCTGAATTCAATTTTCCTTCATGATGGTTGGTGGTACAGATGGACAGTGAGCCCCATACATCCTTTCCATTTTTGAAATAGCCTGCGTCGCTGTGGATGCCTAAAGAGAGCTCGATGGGAACCTTCAGACCTTCAAGTGTCGGCAAATAGCATGAGCCACCGCCTATGTAGTTGGTCATAAACGAACGGACATTGATATCATCGGCATAGTCATCAGTACCCTGTCGTCCACTATAGACGGAGTAGGGCATACCAGCCCATTGTGCATAGTAGCGTGCTCCCTCAATGGCTCGTGGCATACCGCTGATTTCGCCAAAGCGCTCGATATTACCCATACCGCCACCGAAGCGGACGGCATCAGTAGTCACTACACCATTGTGCTTGCTTTGATTGGTCAGCGTGACACGGTTAAACTCACTGTAACCGGCATCAAACTCAAAGGTGCCCAGATATACCCATGTGCCACCACCCATCTGTTGGTTGACGCGGAACTGCGTGCGTTCACCTTTATGCCAAACGGTATATAGAGCATCGTTGACACTATTGGGAAGTGACTGGTAGCTGACGTAAACAGCATAGCGACCAGCTTTTTGGAAACGGGGCTGATAGGTAGCAACGGAGTAACGCTTGTTGCTGCTTGTGGTGTTAGCCATACGGGCTGTACCTGCCTCAAAGGGATTTTCGTTATCCTGATAATGCCCTTCGTGCATCATGAAGCCTGGCTGTGGTGTTGTCTGCCACTTACCATGAGCAGTAACCTCGATATAATTGCTCTTTGAACCGTCATTGTCGACAATAACCTCTTCGGTCTGCCAGTCACGTTCACGTGGTGTGAAGACGATGGCTCCGGCTCGTTCTAGCATAGGAATGAGGTAGGGAACAACAATAGTTTGTGTAAACAGGTCTTCGGTGGTAGCAAACAGTTTCGGACGTTGCCAGCGCCACTGTGATGTCTTCTGGTCGTAGTAACGTCCATGACTGGCCCACAAGGAGAGATGACGGTTTTGCAGTCCGTGAGTCGGATGGAATGGGGTAGATATATTCTTTACCCAAGGTTCGCCGTCGTATTCGATGTTTCCCCAAAGGCGTGACTTGTCGGCATTCTTCGTGAGACGATTGGGAATCAGTTCTTCAATGGTCATACCATTAACGACGATACTTACCTTATATTTATTATATGGCTTTGGCAGTTCGCTCTTAATCTTTTTATAAATGTTCTCAGTAATCTCGGGCGTTAACGCTTGCATGGCGAACCATTCGTCGGTATTGATAGTAAGCGTTTTCTCGTTATCGTCCACCTGATAGCTCTGCATACGGTACTGTCGAGACAGTCGCAAGTCTTTGGGTTTATAGGTAGAAAAAAACTGTTTCAGGCGGTCGGCCATCTTTGCTTCGTCTTTGGCTGACTGTCCGAAACAGATAGTTGGGGCTGATAATAA
Source organism: uncultured Prevotella sp. (assembly GCA_946188165.1). Classification (GTDB taxonomy): domain Bacteria; phylum Bacteroidota; class Bacteroidia; order Bacteroidales; family Bacteroidaceae; genus Prevotella. The sequence goes on along the minus strand of CAMHTW010000006.1, from coordinate 52,076 downwards.
AAGCAGATACAATAGAATTTTATACATGGTATTATTCCTCCCCTATAGTAAAGTTCTCAGGATAGCGCCCCTTGAAGTTCTTGAAATATGCTTTGATTTCACGCATCTGACTGTCGATGTCGCCATTAGGTACAATTGTTTTGGTGCAACGAATCAATTTCTTTTCATAATCGACACCATAGAGTAGGATAGGTATTCCAGCTTTCTGGGCGATATAGTAGAAACCGCGTTTCCACTCAGGATTCAGCTTGCGTGTACCTTCGGGCGTAATGCACAATTGGAAGACGGGTAGTCTCTGGGCTGTCTCAGCCAGATTATCCGTCATGCTGGTGTGTTTGGAACGCCAAACAGGAATACCGCCCATACGACGGAAAATAGGACCAAGCGGCCAAAAGAACCACTCCTTCTTCATCAGGAAGTTGCTCTTCAAACCTGTACTTTTACTATAAAGCTGGCCAATAAGAAAATCCCAGTTGCTGGTGTGAGGGGCCAGGCAGATAATACATTTGTCGGGGTGTGCTTCTGTTACCTCAGCTGTCCACCCCATACGTTTGTATAGCAGCCATCGGCAGAATGATTTCCACATAGTTTATGTTGTCGTTCGTGAATCCTTATGTTAGAAACTGTTTAACTGGTCTATCAGTTCTCCAGCTTGAGCAGTAAATTTCTCCTTCAAATCCTTGTAGTACACTTTTGCCGACATGCCTGGCTCTGGATGTGAGATGCGACGGACAAAGTTGTTACGCATCTTAATGGTGCTGAAGATAAGTGCCTTTGCACTTTCACGATTCTGACCATAGAGTGAACCGGCCACACATTCAGCGAAAAGCTCTTCGCAAATCAAGTTAATACTTTGTTTCAAATGTCTTTTACTTGCCATATTTTTTTCCTCCAAAAAATAAATTATGATATCTTTTGAGGTCAAAGATACTAAAAAAAATCGATATACAATGACTTTCATCAAAAAAAAATCTTAAAAAGCATTATTTCTTTGTGTTTTCTCACAAAAAAAGCGTATTTTTGCATTCTGAAATTTCAATTATTCATCTAAATATAATATTAAAGACAATGGAAAAAAGTGCATTGCAGTTGGCGAGAGCCGCTTATCAGCCCAAATTGCCTAAGGCTCTTCAGGGCGCAGTGAAAATCAAAGAAGGTCAGCCTACCCAGAGTGTTGGCGATCAAGAGGAAATCAAAAAACTTTTCCCAAACACCTACGGTATGCCTATCGTAGAGTTTGAGCCTGCTACTGAGGCTAACACCAAGAAGATGAACGTAGGTATCATCCTGTCTGGTGGTCAGGCTCCTGGTGGTCACAATGTGATTACAGGTTTGTTCGATCAGATTAAGAAGCTGAACCCTGAGAACCGTCTCTATGGTTTCATTCTGGGTCCTGGTGGTTTGGTTGACCACAATTATATGGAGTTGACTCCGGAAATTATCGATGAATATCGTAACACTGGTGGTTTTGATATGATTGGTTCTGGTCGTACAAAGCTGGAGAAGGTTGACCAGTTCGAGAAAGGTCTCGAGATTATCCGCAAGCTCGACATCAAGGCTATCGTGATTATTGGTGGTGACGACTCTAACACCAACGCTTGTGTGCTGGCTGAGTATTATGCCGCTAAGAATTATGGTGTACAGGTGATTGGTTGTCCCAAGACTATCGACGGTGACCTGAAGAACGAGCAGATTGAGACCTCTTTCGGTTTCGATACCGCTTGTAAGACTTATTCAGAACTGATTGGTAACATCGAGCGTGACTGTAATTCTGCACGCAAGTACTGGCACTTCATCAAGGTCATGGGTCGCTCAGCTTCCCACATCGCTCTCGAGTGCGCGCTGCAGACACAACCTAATATCTGTCTCGTTTCTGAGGAAGTAGAGGCTAAGGGTCAGAGCCTCGACGATATCGTGACCTACATTGCTAACGTTGTAGCTGCACGTGCGGAGGATGGCAACAACTTCGGTACGGTTATTATTCCTGAGGGTGTCATCGAGTTTATTCCCGCCATTAAGAAACTGATTGCTCAGTTGAACGACGTGCTGGCTCTGCCAGAGGCTAAGACAATTAGTCGCGACGAGCAGGTTGACTTCGCCAAGAGTCATCTGACTCCCGAGAACCTTGCTGTTTTCAACAGCCTGCCCGTAGGTGTGGCTCGTCAGCTGGCTCTCGACCGTGATCCTCACGGAAACGTACAGGTATCTCTTATTGAGACCGAGAAACTGCTGTCAGAGATGGTTGGCAAGAAGCTCGAGCAGATGAAGAAGGAAGGCAAGTATGTTGGTAAGTTCGGAACTCAGCACCACTTCTTTGGTTATGAGGGACGTTGCGCTGCTCCTTCTAACTTCGATGCAGACTATTGCTATGCACTTGGTACTTCAGCAGCTCAGCTGATTGCCAATGGTAAGACTGGTTATATGGCTATCGTTAAGAATACGACAGCTCCTGCTGACCAGTGGATTGCCGGTGGTGTGCCTATCACGATGATGATGAACATGGAGAAGCGTGCCGGTGAGATGAAACCCGTAATCCGTAAGGCACTCGTTGAACTTGATGGTGCTCCCTTCAAGGCATTTGCCAAGGAACGTGATCGCTGGGCTCGTGAGACAGCTTATGTATATCCTGGTCCTATCCAGTATTGGGGACCCACTGAGGTTTGCGACCAGCCCACTAAGACTTTGGCTCTTGAGAAGGCAAAATAATTAATGCCTCAGAAGAAGGACCAACATAAAAGTAAACCGACATCCGGACGCCGAAGAAGCATTGTGCAACATAGGCGTCCGAATGTCTTTATTCGTCTGTTGCAGCACATGCCTGGGTGGGCTTGGTGGCTGGGCGGATGTTTGGTGGTGGCCGCTTATGTGTTCTTCTTTTATTATATCTTTGTCAGTCCGTTCGGTTTCCGTTGGCGTGCCCTCTATGGTGATATCAGCTATCCAGAAGGATACGAAATACATGGCATAGACATCTCACACCACCAAGGCAATATTAACTGGCAGGAACTTAAGGATCATGGAATGATTGACAAGTTTCCTGTGCGTTTTGTCATGATTAAGGCTACTGAAGGTGCAACGCGCGTTGACCCGAAATTCGAAGATAATTTCTATCAGGCTCGCGAATACGGTTTTACACGTGGTGCCTACCATTTTTATAGCGTTCATTCATCAGCCAAGCCGCAAGCCGCTTTCTTTATTCGCAAAGTCAAACTTGAGAATGGCGACCTGCCTCCTGTGCTTGATGTTGAGCATAAACCTAAGAACCAAACCGACGAGGAATTCAAGCAAAGCGTCTTGCAATGGCTTGATATCGTTGAACAACACTATGGTGTAAAGCCCATCATCTATACTTATTATAAATTTAAGACGCAATACTTGAGTGATCCTGTCTTTGACGACTATCCTTATTGGATAGCCCATTACTATGTAGACTCTGTGGAGTATCAGGGCAAATGGAAATTTTGGCAGCATACAGATGTTGGACGTTTGCCTGGCATCAAGGGTAATGTTGACTTCAACATCTACAATGGCTCAATGTACGATCTCCGTAAAATGACTATCGGAGCTCGCGAACAGATAGGCGAGGATGCCTATAGCGACTGAATATAAAAATAGTCCTTCATTATCAGGAGATAATGCTGGACTATTTTCATTTATTCCGGAAGTATAGTATAATAATGCCGGACTATTTGTAGGTTGCCTTACCCGTTCATGGACAGGAGGAATTCTTCGTTCGAGTGGGTCTGAACCAAACGGTCGCGAACAGTATTCATTGCTTCGATGGGGTTCATCTCTGCAATATACTTGCGCATAATCCACATGCGGTTCAGCGTGGTCTGATCCTGCAGCAGATCATCGCGACGAGTAGAAGACTGTACCAGGTTGAGGGCAGGGAACACACGCTTGTTAGAGAGCATGCGGTCAAGCTGTATTTCGGAGTTACCTGTACCCTTGAACTCTTCGAAAATCACCTCGTCCATCTTTGAACCAGTATCCACAAGTGCTGTAGCGATAATGGTCAGCGAACCGCCTCCTTCAATGTTACGGGCTGCACCAAAGAAACGCTTGGGCTTCTGTAGTGCATTGGCGTCGACACCACCCGTCAGCACCTTACCAGATGCCGGACTGACGGTATTATAGGCACGGGCCAGACGTGTGATAGAGTCGAGGAAGATGACAACATCGTGTCCGCATTCCACCATACGCTTAGCCTTCTCCAAGACAATACCTGCAATCTTTACGTGACGGTCAGCAGGCTCGTCAAAGGTTGATGCAATCACTTCGGCATTTACCGTGCGGGCCATATCCGTTACCTCTTCTGGACGCTCGTCTATGAGCAGCATCATGATGTATGCCTCAGGATGGTTGGCTGCAATGGCGTTGGCAATATCCTTCATCAGGATGGTCTTACCAGTCTTTGGCTGGGCTACGATGAGTGCACGCTGACCTTTACCGATAGGAGCGAAAAGGTCAACAATACGTACTGAAGGATTAGTGGTAGCCTTATCGCCACAAAGTTTGAACTTCTCCTCTGGGAACAGTGGCGTCAAATGTTCGAAAGCCACACGGTTACGCACTTCATTAGGCTGACGTCCGTTGATGGCATTGACATTGCACATGGCGAAATACTTCTCGTTGTCGTGCGGTGGGCGAACAGTGCATTCTACTACGTCACCAGTCTTCAGCGAATACTTCTTAATTTGCTGAGGAGATACGTAGATGTCGTCCGGCGATGACAGATAGTTATAGTCGCTTGAACGCAGGAAACCGTAACCGTCTTGTAATACCTCAAGGACACCATTACCCGTAATCAGGTCCTCGAAGTCAAAGATTTCATTGCTTCGGCCCATTGTACGGTCCACTGGCATGATGGGCTCAGTGGCAGGCTGTTGCGTCATGGGACGATCGAACATGTCGAGGGTGGGGATGGCGGCTTCGTCTTCAATAGGCAGGTCAACCTTTACAATGAAATCGGTACCATCGCCAGGATCACCTTCCCAAACGCTCTCACCAATATCATCTCTCAACTCTTCGCTTTCAACCTGGTTGCGCATAACCATTTTTTCCTGAAGCTGGTTTAGCATTTCTTCGTTTACTTGCGAATCGTCAGCAACCTGTGCAGCCTCTGGAATGATGTCGGTTTGCTCTGCAGGTGCCTCCTGTTCCTTGAATTCGAGGGCGGTTTCTGTAGCCTGTGGTTCCTGTGCTTTTGCAGCTTTTGCAGCCTCTTCAGCAGCAATAGCCTCCAACTCTTTCTTAGACTTGCGACCACGTTTCTTGGGTGCGGGCTTTTCTACTTCCTCTTTTACTTCTGCCTTTGCACTCTCTGCAGCAGCCTGCTCAGCAGCTTCCTGCTCGGCAAACAGTGAGTCGAGTGAGGGCTTCTTAACCTTTTTGGTTGCTTTTGTATCAAGGTTTTCGGCGTCTGTTCCGTTGACGGTATAAACCTTACTATTATCTTTTGTAATACGCGTGCGCTTGCGCTTGGGCGTGGAAACACCTGCAGCCGAGTTCTCAGCAGCTTTGTCGAGAATGGCGTATATGACATTTTCCAACTCGTCATTCTGCGACACTTTAATGCCTAATTCTGCTGCTATCTCCATTAATTCGGGGATAGGCAGTTTTTCTAATTCTTCCTTTGTGTACATAGTGAGTATATACAGTGATTTGAATGATATTTTTTGATTTAAAAAAGAAAACTCTGGAAAGAATGCTCCATCATTGTGGAGTCATGTTTTCGGAAATTCGTCTGCAAAGGTACAAATAAAATTTGAACTACCAAAACTTTCAAACTCTTTTTTGCGCCTTTGCAGATAAATCAATTAAAAGACGGCCTTTACAATCTTCCGAACATTGTCCGTCTTAGCCATTGTATAATAATGAATGGCAGGAGCACCGTGTGCCAACAGGTCACGGCTTTGCTCAATAGCCCATTCAATACCGATCTGATAGGCTGCGTCAGCAGTCTTGGCCTTGTTGAGTTCGCTTACCAGCGTCTGCGGAATGTCAATATGGAAAGAACGTGGCAACAAATCAATCTGTCGCTGACTGGAAATCGGCTTCAATCCAGGAATGACGGGTACGCTGATACCCGCATTGCGTACCTTATCGACAAAACGGTAATACTGGTCGTTGTCGAAGAACATTTGTGTGACGATGTAGTCGGCACCAGCCTTCACCTTCTGCTTCAGATTATTGATGTCTGTATCGAGGTTGGCTGCTTCGTAGTGTTTTTCGGGATAGGCTGCCACACCCACGCAGAAATTTGTTGAAAGACCATTCTTTACTGTGGGGTCAAGATACTGTCCCTGATTCAGGTTGTGAATCATTCCCACCAGTTCTGAACTGTGACTAAAACCATCGGGCTCGGGAATGAAGAAACGCTGTCCCGGTAGGGCATCACCACGGAGAGCGACTACGTTCTGAATACCCAAAAAGTGCAGGTCAAGCAGTTCACTTTCAACTTTACTGCGTGACGCACCGCCACAAATGACGTGTGGCACAATCTCCAGTTGCGGATAACGGCGCATAATGGCTGCCACGATGGCAATGGTGCTTGGACGTTTGGCCAAAGTCATCTTCGTGTATGTACCATTACTGTTTGGCACATATTCCACTTCGTCGCGATGGCATGTAACGTTGATAAACGGTGGCGCAAACTCCATCAAAGGTTCAATGCTGTCGTAGAGTCGGGTAACATCGCTGCCCTTCAGAGGTGGTACCAACTCGAAACTGGCAAACGGTTGTTTAGAACTATTCAGGATGTCTATTACTTTCATGTTCTTTTATCGATATTTCGTTTTGTCGTTATTAAGATGATTGCGTTGCAATGTATTTTGATAGCAGCTGCTCGCCTTCTGCCACACTGATACCACGGCGCTGGCAATAGTCTTCCAATTGGTCCTCATCAATTCGTCCCACAGGGAAATAGTGGGCATCAGGATGACAGATGAAGAGTCCGCAAATAGACGTAGAAGGCAGTATGGAGTAGTGGTCGGTCAGTCTTATATCCAGTTTGTCTTCTGCCCCCAACAGGTCGAATACGATGCGTTTCAGTGAGTGGTCTGGACAGGTTGCATAGCCGAAGGCGACCCTGAGAGGTGAGAATTGAGAGCTGGGAACTGCGACGTGCTGAAGGTGTTCTGCGCAAGCTTCCGCCAAACGGGCACAGATGGCATGACTCATCAATCGTTCGCCCTCGTCGGCAGACTGCTGTTTGGGACGTGCAACAACTGTGAAGAGTCCAAGCGGAGTGGGGGCTTGCTCGTCAAAAAAGTCGGAGAGGCAGAGATAATGACCTGCGGCACTCTGGCTGCGCAACATGGGCAGCACGCCGTTGGTACATTTCCCGTTAGCATCATCTGCAAGCACAATATCGTTGCCACGGCGTATAGCGGGCTCATAATGCAGCAGTGCCTGCACTTCTATCGTTCCTTGTTCGATAGCGCGTTGCAGATATTGTTGGCCCTCTTTCAGCGTACGCTCAGCTTCTGGATTTACCAGTAACTGTTGCAGTGTTTCGCCCTTGAACCCCCAGAATAGCAAGAACATACGCCAGTCGATGAGCGACGTAAGTTCCGTCATGGGGATGCTTCCGTCATATCCGGATAATTCGCTTGCTTCGTGCCATTCGTGGTTGTTTATAATTGGTGCCTTGCCGTTGGCTTCTGCGTATGGTGTCAGCGGAGCGTGATGTTCTTCGTATGCGTCACGTAGCGTCTGCTGTTCAGCTTTAATCTGGGCGATGGTTGTCGCAGCATCCATTTGCAGGTGTTTGGCCAACAGGGATGTTTGTGAGGCATCGCCACCATGTACTACGCAACCATCGTATAGTGGCGCCAACTTGACGGCTGTATGCACTGTCGAGGTGGTGGCACCGCCAACCACAATGGGTATCTGTAATCCCTCTTTTTGGAATAGCTGACACAATTGCTCCATTTCCTTTAGAGACGGAGTAATAAGTCCACTGATTCCCACCAGGCAGGGCTTCCGCTTGCGAGCTTCTTCTAAGATGGTTTCGTTGGGCACCATCACACCCAGATCTACGACGTCGAAGCCATTACAGCCTAATACGATGCCCACGATGTTCTTGCCGATGTCGTGCACGTCGCCATTGGCTGTGGCCAGCACTACACAGGGACGTTCAGTCTTCTGCGTACCCTGTTCTTCGTCTATGTATGGTTGCAAGATGGCTACGGCATCCTTCATCACTTTTGCCGACTTGACGACCTGCGGCAGGAACATCTTGCCTTCGCCAAACAGTTGGCCAATGTGTTCCATCGCCTGCATCAGCGGTTGTTCAATCACGTCAATGGGATGACCATACTTCTGTAGTGCCTCTGGAATGTCGTCTGCCAAATGGCTGTTGTCGCCTTTGCTCAAGGCATAGGTCAAGCGTTCTTCTATGGTTTTGTTGCGCCAGGAATCTGATTCCCCACTGGCAGAATTAGCGGGGCCAGAAGCAGAATCAGCGAGAACAGTAGCAGCCAGCGATATCAGACGCTCGGTGGCTTCGTCGTCAGTATTAAGAATGACGTCTTCCACAGCCTTCAACAACGTGGGTTCTATGTCATCGTACACCTGCAACATGCCTGGGTTGACGATGGCCATGTCTAATCCTTCACGAATGGCATGATACAGAAATACGGAGTGCATGGCCTCACGGACTTTGTTGTTGCCGCGAAAACTGAATGATAAGTTGCTTACACCGCCACTTGTCTTTGCCAGGGGTAAGTTTTGTTTTATCCAACCTACGGCACGGATGAAGTCTACACCGTATGCCTGGTGTTCTTTCAGTCCTGTTCCAACTGAGAGAATATTGACATCGAAGATGATATCTTGTGCAGGAAAACCGATGCCGGTCAATAATTTGTAGGCACGCTCCGCAATGGCTATCTTACGCTCGTAGGTAGTAGCCTGTCCTTCTTCGTCGAAGGCCATGACCACTACGGCAGCACCCAACCGTCGCAGTTCATGTGCTTTATTCACGAAGTCTGTCTCGCCGTTCTTAAGGCTAATCGAGTTGACGATACATTTACCCTGAGCATTCTTCAGTCCTGCCAATACTGTGGCCCAATCCGACGAGTCAATCATCAATACCGCACGGCTTACAGCTGGATCGTTGGCAATATATCGGCAGAAGGTCTGCATCTCACGCTGACTGTCCAGCATGGCGTCGTCCATGTTGATGTCGATGATCTGTGCGCCGCCTTCTATCTGGTTGCGGGCCACACTCAGTGCCTCGTCATATTTCTTTTCAGCTATCAGACGTGCAAACTTTCTCGAGCCTGCCACATTGGTACGCTCGCCGACATTAGTGAAATTCTGTGTCTGTTTGTCAACCAACAGCGGTTCAAGTCCAGCCAGCCACATGCGTTGGTCGCGTTCGGGCAACTGTCTGGGCTTCAATCCATGTAGGGCTTCGCTGATGGCATGAACGTGTTCCTCGGTGGTTCCGCAACAGCCTCCTGCAATGTTCAGCAGACCGTCCTCTGCCATCTGACGTAGGTGGCTGGCCGTAAAGGCGGGCAACTCGTCATATTCGCCCATCTCGTTGGGCAGACCGGCATTGGGGTATAGGGACAGAAAGACAGGGATTCTGTTCGACAGCTGCTCGACAAACGGGCGCAGGTCTGTTACACCAAACGAACAATTCAGTCCAAAACTTAATAGGTTGGGGTAGTGGCTGATGCTGATGTAGAATGCCTCAAGTGTCTGACCGGTAAGCGTGCGTCCGCTGCGGTCGTTAATGGTAGCCGATACCATCAGGGGCATCGACATGTTGCGGCGCTCGTTGATGCGCTCAATGGCATAAATGGCGGCTTTGGCATTCAGTGCGTCGAAACATGTTTCCAATAGTAACACGTCCACACCGCCTTCTATCAGTGCCTCGGCCTGTTCCTCGTAGGCGGCAGCCATCTCGTCAAAAGTCGTTGTTCTGCTGCCAGGTTCATTCATCTCGCTGGCCAGCGAGAGCGATTTCGATGTCGGTCCCATCGAGCCGGCAACGAATATGTGCCGTCCGTTATTTGAATTCTGATGATTGAAGGCATTGGCAGCTTGTTTTGCAATGCGTGCACCAGCCAAAGCCATCTCGTAGGCCTGTTGCTCGCAGCCGTACTCTTTCTGACTGATGCGGTTTGCCGAGAAGGTGTTCGTTGTGATGATGTCAGCACCAGCTTCGATATATTGTTCATGAATGTTACTGATAACGTCTGGAGCCGTCAAACAGAGCACGTCGTTGTTACCAACTAACGATACTGGCCACCCTTCAAACTGTTCTCGATGATAGCTTTCAGCTGTTAGTCCTAACAACTGTATCTTGGTGCCCATGGCTCCGTCCAGAATCAGTATTTTTTGTCTTAAACTGGCTTCAATTTCCATTGTAACTTAGTTTTTGCCGTGCAAAAGTAATAAAAAAAGTGGGAAATACCAAGAAATTCTTGTCTTTCTTTTGGTTTTTCGCTCGATTTACATTACCTTTGCAAGCGCAACAGGAAAAGGGAATGAGGTGTGAGTCCTCAACTGTCCCGCAGCTGTAAGCAGTTATTAAGTGGGGTGAACACTGTAAGTCACTGATATTCTTGGGAAGACGTTCACCCTGGCTGTAAGTCAGAAGACCTGCCTGTTGTATCTAAGTCCGTACTTCGAGGCCTCTGGGGTTAGGCCGGAGTCGGCAATACGTGTATTATTATATAAGTCGGGAGACTTATGTCGTGAGACATGTGGTCTCCCATTTTCAGAGAATCTTATTAAAAATGTAATGATTATAAGATGAAAGATGAGATATTATATCAATGGCTGACACATCCTCTGAACAAGCGGATGCTGCTATTTTTATCTTTTCATTTTTCACTTCTTACATCTTATGCACAGCACAGTCGTTTCGACAGCATCCAGTATGTGGACGAGGTCATTGTTACGGCACGCTATAATCACAAAGAGGTGATACCGTCGCAAACGCTTGGCGGCCAGCAACTGGAGAAGTTGAGTGCTCACTCTGTGGCTGATGCGCTGCGTTATTTCTCCGGGCTTCAGCTGAAGGACTATGGCGGTGTTGGAGGCATCAAGACGGTGAATATCCGTTCCATGGGTACCAACCATCTGGGTATTTCGTACGATGGTGTTGAACTCGGAAATGCGCAGAATGGTCAGATAGACCTTGCCCAGTTCTCATTGGACAATGTTGAGGAGATAACCCTGTTTAATGGTCAGAAGAGTGCGCTGCTACAACCTGCCAGTGATTTTGGTCATGCTGGTGCGGTGTATATCCGCACACGTGCACCTCGTTTTAGCGATGGTCGTTCATATAACTTGCGGATTAAGGGTAAGTATGGTTCCAGCGACCTCTTTAAGTTGTCTGCCCTATGGGAACAGAAACTGTCCTCGAAGGTCAGTTCTTCGCTGTCGGCAGAAGGCTTGTCGTCATCGGGCAAATATGAGTTCCGCTATCTTCGCAAACGTCAGGATGGTACGGTGGCTTATGATACGACGGCTACCCGTCAGAATGGCGACATCTGGGCATTTCGTGCCGAGGGGAACCTGCATGGTATGTTGGACGACGGCTTCTGGAAACTGAAGGTTTACACCTATCATTCTGAACGTGGCATCCCTGGCGCTATCGTCAATAATGTGTGGCGCCGAGGCGAACGCCAATGGGACCATAACACTTTTGTGCAGGGACGCTGGCAACAACAGCTGACACCGAAGTTTACAACACAGGCTGTGGCCAAATACGCCTACTATCAAACCCGTTACGTGAATCGTGACACCACGCAGTTGATGGTGGATAATACCTATCGTCAGCAGGAGTTGCTATTCTCGACGTCGAACGTCTACGAGCTGTTGCCTTGGTGGAGTGCTTCGCTGAGCTATGACCTGCGCTGGAATAAGTTGGATGCCGACATGCGTCAGTTCGTGAATCCGCAACGTTGGAGTCATTATCTGGCATTTGCATCGGCTGTAAACTTCGAACGCTTCAAGCTTCAAGCTTCGTTGCTGATGACGTCGGTAAAAGACCGCACCAGTGGTCAGAGCAAGGATGCCATGACGGAGTGGACGCCTGCCGTGTTCTTCAACGTCTATCCGCTGGCTTCACGCCATCTCTCCATCCGTGCCTATGCCAAGAAAAGTTTCCGCATGCCTACGTTCAACGACCTTTATTATACAGAAATCGGCAATGCGTTGCTGAAGCCAGAGAGTGCCCTGCAGTATAATGTCGGACTGAGTTACGACAAGCATTTCTCAAATGGTTTGTTGCGCTATGTTCACGTGCAGGCGGATGCCTACTACAATACGGTACACAACAAGATAGTAGCTTATCCTAAGGGACAGCAGTTCCGTTGGACCATGCTTAACCTTGGGCGTGTGCATATCAAGGGTATTGATGTAGAGGCCGAGACCACTATCGTTCCTGTCCGTAAACTGTTAGTGACAGGACGTGTGCAATATACGTGGCAACAGGCGCGTGATGTGACTGATCCTGCTGACTCGTATTATCGCCACCAGATTCCCTACATTCCCTGGCATTCTGGTTCAGCCATTCTGAATATACAATATCAAGGCTGGGATTTGAACTACAGTTTTATCTATGCCGGCGAGCGTTATAACCAGCAGGAGAACATCAAGTACAACTACATGCAACCCTGGTACACCAGCGACGTGTCGTTGTCATATCAGTTTGGAGTCAGGCGTTTAGAGATGAGGGTGATGCTGGAGGTGAACAACGTGTTCTCGCAGGACTATGACGTCATATTAAACTATCCGATGCCTAAGCGTAACTACGGTTTAACCTTTGATGTGAAGATATGAGATTATACCTATTATATATTATAACAGCTCTGTCGATGCTACTGACGGCCTGTCGTACGGACGATACCATCATCTATGCAGAAGATGAGGATACGGGCGTGAAGGCTGTGACCAGTGAGGTAATAGGTATGTATATTCTGAATGAGGGTAATATGGGCTCAAACAAGTGCACACTTGACTACCTGGATCTGTCAGGTAACGACAGCACCATCCATTATAACCGTAATATCTACGCTGAGCGTAATCCCAATGAAGTCAAGGAGTTGGGCGATGTGGGCAACGACATCAAAATATACGGTTCGCGCCTGTGGCTTGTCATCAATTGTTCGAACAAAGTAGAGGTGTGCCGTGCTGCAGATGCCGTCAAGATAGGCAAGGTGGACATTCCCAACTGCCGTTATGTGACGTTCGATGGCGGTTATGCATACGTCAGTTCGTATGTAGGTCCAGTAGCCATAGATGGTAATGCACCTCGTGGTAGGGTGTATAAGGTAGATACGCTGACGTTACAGAAGGTCGACTCTGTGGTTGTCGGCTATCAGCCAGAGGAGATGGCTGTCGTCGGAGGCAAGTTGTATGTAGCTAATAGTGGTGGCTACCGCGTGCCTGATTATGACCAGACTGTGAGTGTCGTCAATCTCGAATCGTTCACCGAAGAGCGCCAGATAGACGTAGCCGTCAATCTGCATCGTTGCCGTGCTGACAAGTACGGACAGTTATGGGTAACTACCAGAGGGGATTATTATGACAACCCGTCTGGCCTGTGCTGGTTGCAGAGCGATAACAACGGACAGATGCAGTTGAAAGGAAGAATGGATATGCCTGTTTCGGACATGTGTATCGTTGGCGACTCTCTCTATTATCTGGGTGCAGAGTTCAATTACGCTACGGCAAATTACGAGCAATCGTTAGGTATTATCAATGTCCGTACACATGAGATTGTAACGACTCATCTGGCGATTCCTGACGCGTATTGGTTTATGGAGCAACCCTACGGCATCATCGTGCATCCTACGAATCATGATTTCTATCTGATGGATGCCAAAAACTTTGTGTCGAGTGGCAGTCTGCTCCATTTCAATGCAGACGGTTCGTTCGATTATATGGTGCGTACGGGTGATATTCCTGGACATGCGGTGTTCTTGATGAAAGATGAGAAATGAAAGATAAAAGATATGATATGATGAAGAAAATCTATTTGATAGGTTGGGGCTTCTGGCTGTCAATCGGTCTGCAAGCTCAGCGGTTGGATAACGTCACGCAGCATACGCCATATATTGTGGCTGTCGATGAGTATCGCCCAGCCCCCGGACAGTTTGTCAACATGATGCCGAAATACGAACAGGGCGACGATGCTGCACGTATGGCACAGAAATGTACTGAGTCGCTGGCCAATAATCAGCGCGATATGGTGTGCCTGGGCGGATATGGCGGGTATATTACCTTTCATTTCGACCATTCCATTGCTAACGTGCAGGGTCAGGCTGACGTCTTGATACTGGGAAATTCTAACTTCGAAGGCAATAGCGAACCAGGTATCGTTATGGTGTCGAAAGACGAGAATGGAAACGGACTTCCTGACGATACGTGGTATGAGCTGAAAGGCAGTGCCGATGCTGACAGCGTGGGTAAGGTCGTCTATGGCTATACCATCACTTATCAACGCCCCACCACCGAGCAGGCTGACGGCAAAACCAGTGCGATTTCCAAGGATATTACAATAGAGCAGTATGTCCCTTGGACTGATAATCAGGGCCAGAGTGGCTATGTCAGCAAAAACCGATACCATGCCCAGACGTATTATCCGATGTGGGTCAATGACGATACGATGACGTTCGGACCGCAGACGTTACTGCCTCGGAATGGATACAATACGCTGGTGTATCCTAAAGAGAACTGGATATTACAACCATTGGCATGGGGTTATGTCGATAACAAGCCTAATACTGTGGCTGAGAATGGCAGCTTCGACTTCGACAATGCCGTCGAGGTAGTGAGCCGTCAGCCAGTGACGATTGATTTTGTTGATTTCGTTCGTGTCTATACCGCTGTGAATCAGCAGTGTGGATGGATTGGCGAGACATCAACGGAGCTGTTAGGTGCCGAGGACCTGCATCTTGACACTTCCGTCCAGCGTGTCAAGGACAGCACGACCGGCGTACGTGACATGAAGACGTTGTCGTCACCCAATGCTTCGTATTACAATCTGCTTGGGCAAAAGACGGCACACCCACGCAAGGGACTCTACGTCCGAAACGGAAGAATTTTTATCATTCAATAAACATTTACTCTTTTTTTAAAAACAAACAGTTATGAAAAAACAAGTGTTATTTATGTCTGCAGCATTCGTATGCGCAATGGCTGCTTTCACATCGTGTTCTAAAATCGACAATCCCAGTGGCGATAGTGGCACTGGCACTGGCACTGGTAGTGATGATGTGCCTGGTCAGACCATCCGTGTCCTGACCTTTGAGGATGCCGACTGGAAGGCTGGTACCAACTATCTTGGCCAGCAGTACTGGAGCACGCTGATTGACTATCCTCAGTATGGTGGTAAGATGCTCGCTCCTACAGAGGCTACAACGCCAGCATATAACTGGAGTGATGACGGCAATACCTTCCTGGCTCATATCATCATTGGAGGTTTGTTCGACGACAATCAGTACTATTATGGTGGCCATGCCGTTTCTAATTATTCTGAGTTAGACCTGTCGAAGGGCACTTATGAGAACCAATTGGCTATTCCTGTTGCCACAGGTCACAATGGTTCCAAGAACTTCTGTGTTCATTTCGGTTCAAGCACCATGATGGGCATTGCTCCTTACTTGTATTTCTCTGATGATGTTGCCCGTGTCATTGACCACATGTATGTCATTCCTACCACTTATACGCTGAACAGCATTATCAATGGCGATGGATATACCAAGTCGCTGGTTTCGCAAAAAGGCAGTCTGTGGATTACTGCTACAGGTTACGATGCTGATGGCAACGAGACTGGCTCCGTCCAGTTCGATTTGTGCAAGGACGGCGTATATGTCTCTGACTGGACCAAGTTCGACCTCTCTGCTCTTGGCAAGGTTGTCATGGTTGTCTTCGACATGGACGGTACGGACAAGGGCGATTGGGGTCTTAACACGCCTGCGTACTTTGCCTACGACGATGTCGCTGTTCAGTTCTAAATGTACAGGCTGATTTATTTATTCATATTGGCAGTATTGCTATCGTCTTGCGGGGGACGAATGCGTTCCTCCGCAGACGGTGGCGACACTGTCCATTTACAATATGCCCGACTGCTCAGCCTGGTTCGCTACCAAGGTTATACGGTTGCTACGATTAGCCATCCCTGGCGTCAGGATGCCGTGCTCCATCGCTATGTGTTGATACCTGCCGACAGTGCCTTGCCTGAGGTGGTGCCTGAGGGTACCGTGATTCGCACTCCTTTGCGTCGCAGTGTGGTGTTTACGACCGTCCATTGTTCGCTGCTCAGCATGCTTCATCGCGAAAACAGTGTTGCGGGCGTTGCTGATTTGAAGTATATCAAGGCTCCGTTTGTCCAGTCCGGTGTCGATAGCGGACGTATTATGGACTGTGGCGACGGTATGAGTCCTGTCATCGAGAATATTATCGACCTGCATCCTGATGCCATGTTGTTGTCGCCCTTCGAGAACAGTGGCGGCTATGGACCGTTGGAGGAAATAGACATCCCCATCGTCGAGTGTGCTGAATATATGGAAGCATCGCCATTGGGCAGGGCAGAGTGGGTGCGTTTCTACGGTATGCTGTATGGCTGTGAACACGAGGCCGACAGTTTGTTTGCCCTCGTCGACAGCAGCTACAATGCCCTGAAACAACAGATGTCAGGCATCAAACAGCGGACTTCATCCCTATTGGATAAGATTACAGGTTCCGTTTGGTATGTGCCTGGCGGACGTAGCACCATTGGCTGTATGCTGGCCGATGCTGGCGCCGATTATCCGTGGGCTGCTGACGAGCATAGCGGTTCAGTAGCATTGCCTTTCGAGACAGTCCTTGAACGTGCCGGCGAGAGCGATGTGTGGCTCTTGCGCTATAGTGGCCAACAGAAGTTGACCCGTCAGCAGTTGCTAAGCGAACACCGTGGCTACAGTCAGTTCCGTTCGTTCCGTGAGGGTAGGGTCTATGGCTGCAATGTCGAACAGTCGTTGTTCTACGAGGAGTCGCCTTTCCGTCCTGACCTGTTGTTGTCCGACTTTATCCGTATCTTGCACCCAGACGTCTTGCCACATCATACGTTGCGTTATTATCACTTGGTAAAATGAAAAAGTGTCTCTTCCTTGCAGTACTGGCCATAGTGCTCGTGTTTGTCAATATTCTGGTAGGGTCTATCCATATCCCTGCCTCCGATGTGTTGAGCATCCTGACAGGCTCTACAGAAGGCATACGTCCCTCGTGGCAGTATATCGTGCTACAGTCGCGTCTGCCACAGGCCATCACCGCCGTATTGGCTGGTGGCGCCTTGGCTGCAAGTGGTTTGATGCTTCAGACGGCATTCCGCAATCCGTTGGCCGACCCGGGTATTTTTGGTATCAGCAGTGGTGCCGGACTGGGTGTGGCATTGGTCATGCTGTTCTTAGGCGGTAGCATCACGGCTGGTACAGTGACGGTTTCTGGTTTCGTTGCCATCCTTGTTGCAGCCTTCCTGGGTGCTATGGCCGTCATGCTGGTCATCTTTTTCTTCTCCGGACTGGTCCGTTCGTCTGTCATGCTGCTCATTGTCGGCATCATGATCGGCTATGTCTCGTCGTCAGCCGTCACCCTGCTCAACTTCTTTGCCACCGACGAGGGCGTCAAGTCCTATGTCGTATGGGGCATGGGCTCGTTTGGCGGTGTCTCCATGCGCATGATGCCAGCCTTCGCCAGTATCACGCTGTTGGCGCTGTTCTGTGCCCTTCTGCTGATAAAACCCCTCAATGCCCTGATGTTAGGCGAACGCTATGCAGAAAACTTAGGCGTTAATGTGGTTCGTGTACGCAACTGGTTGCTGGTTGTTACAGGCTTGCTGACTGCTGTCGTTACGGCTTTCTGCGGTCCCATTTCCTTTATCGGACTGGCCGTACCTCATGTGGCCCGTCTGTTGCTGACCACCGATAACCACAGAACCCTGTTGCCCGCCACCATTCTGATGGGTTCGGTAACAGCCCTCGTCTGCAATCTGTTGTGCGTGTTGCCAGGCGAGAATGGCGTCATCCCCCTGAATGCCGTCACCCCCCTGTTAGGTGCTCCCGTCATCATTTACGTCATTCTGAAACTCAGACATTAACGCCACGTCAGAGTATCTTGATTTATAATTGCTAACTTTGTGTGCAGAATGATGACATCAGCATATCGGCCACGTAATCCAGGACATGACTACCATGGTCGCGGCACCTACCTCATTACCTTGGTGGTAAGTGGACGCGAGCAGTTGCTTTCTTTTTGAAAGTTCAGTAATTTAATATTAGGAGGAGAAAGGGGAAGAGTTCCGTAGTTGCAGGGATTAACATGGGATGTAGCAGGGAGCGAGACGGCATCTTGGCAGATTTGGGCGGCTGCCCGAATAAATTAGGGCGGGCGTCCTGATATGTTGGAGCGCCCGACCTGATATGTCCGAGCGGTCGGTCGAAACCGATTTTTAAACCTTGTAGCTCTTTTGTTTACCGGCGACAGATAGAAGCGAAGGGACATGAGGCGCAGACCTGCAAGTCGGTAGTGGGACGGAAGGGCACGTCGGGCGATAGAATCTCAGTGATGGTCTGGCTGAGCAGCTCGTTGAAACGCGGACTGTAGGGCGATATATCGAGGATGCGGTCGCGACCGAAGCAGAGCGTGGGGTCGTAGCCGTCGGCACCGGCATGCTGGATGAAGAGCAGGGCAGGGCTGATGGCGATGTCGGAGGGAAAATGGCTGATGGACGAAGGACGGTCGCTTCGGACGATGTCGGCATAGAGTAGGGTCTGCAGGTAATAATCTGAATGATTATGAATGTTCTGTGGCTGGAAAATGGCCTCGACATCGGGCAGGGATTTGATGGGACTTGCCCCGGTCTTATAATCAACGACACGGATACGCTCGCTGGCGGTGCCTTCGTCAACGAGGTCTAAACGGTCGATTCGACCACCTATCTTCAGAGGGCTGATGGCTGATGTCTGATGGCTGATGGGGGTGAGGGAGCGATAGACGTCGGTTTCAAGACCCAGGATGCGGAAGGGAGCCTGACGCAAGTCAAGGGCTATGAGCTGGCGCAGATACTGTACGATGACTTCGCGCTGGATGATATAGAGTCCGCTGGCAGGCAGATGAGGTATTTCCAGATGGAAGGCTTCATCGACAGCACGTTCCAGTTCCTGCTTGTTGCGCAGAAGGTGCTGAAGAATGGGTTTATCGACGTATGACGGCAATTGGTGGTAGAGCAGGTCGGCAGCACGATGAAACACGGTGCCGAACATGCGGTTGTCGAGCTCTAACTCGTCATCAGGAACCTCGGGCTCTTGCAGACCACCTACATAGCGATAGAAGAAGCGCAATGGACAGCGCAGCCACGTGTTGATGGCGGTAGGGCTGAGGGATGATGTCTGAGGGCTGAGGGATGATGGATGAGGTTTGGCAATGGGTTGCGGTTGCCAACGGACGGATTGCTGGCCGCTGGACAAGGAATAATGCTGGATGGGGTGGGGGTACTCGACCATGAGCTGGAGCATGAAGCGGCTCATCTCGCCGCGCTGTCCGCCCTCGGTGGAATTATTGTAAAGAATAGTGACATCGGAAGCACGCTGCAACAGACGGTGGAAATAGTAGGAATAGATGCCTACCTTGTTTTCGACTGTGGTAAGTTCGTAGGCATGACGGATGCTGTGGGGAATGAACGAGCTGTCGTTGATGCCACGCGGCAGCATGCCCTCGCCGCACGAAAGCAGCAGCACGTGGTCGAAGTCCAGGTTACGCGTTTCGAGTACACCCATCACCTGCAAGCCTTCGGCGGGCTCACCGTGGAAGGGGATAGACGTTTGCTGAATGAGTTGGCTGACAAGCCGTTGCAGGGTGTTCATCGTGACATTGAGCACACCTTCGGACATGAGGCCGTTCAGACGGTTGATGAGCGTATAGGCCCGGAACAACGACTCTTGAAACAACGGGTCGGCTTGGTGGTCGACGTTCGCTGACCCTTGGTCAGGGTGTGGCGTTGCATTTCCCTTCTGAGCAATGGTCTGAATGTATGAACTGAGACGGGTCAGGTCGGACGTGTCGATGGTTTCGTCAAGATATTTGCTATAGGGATGACGGCGGAAAGTACGCATCAAACGAGGCGTAGCACCCTGCATCTGGATATCGAACCATAGTTGTATAAAGGAGGCAATGGGTGTCTGTGAGAGGGGATAGCCCGTCGTGACATTGACCTTCGCGACCTGTGGCGGCAGACTATGGATGACGGTAGGAAGCAGGGCTTCGTTACACATGACGATTGCTGTACGGCGACCGGCTTTCAAACGGTCTTCCTGCTGAAGCCATGAGCTGACATAGCGTGCCTGAATATTCTCGGTAGGTGCCGATATGAAGCTGATGTGTTTGGGATGACGCAAGTTGTCGTAGATGTCAGCCCGATCTGTATCGAGTTCGTTTGGAAACGCCTTGAGGTAATGGCTAATGTACAGACCGGCTTCGGAGGAGGCATAATAGTGGTCGAAATCCCAATAGAAACGCGCCTTTCCTTCCTTCTGTAACAAGGAAAAGAGGCGTTGCTCGACCTGTTGCAGCAGATTAAATCCCACGAAAAGATAGGTATCGTAGGGGAAGGCTGAAAGGTCGGCAGCAGCGGAACTGCTGTCGGCAGTCAGACGCTCCACCACCTGCCGATAGAGCATGCCTTCGTAGGCCAGATGCTGTGAGGCAAGGCGCTGGCGAAAGTCGTGATATATGTCGGCCATACGACTCCAAAGGTGCAGGAACCGCTCCTTAAGTGCTGACGGATGATCGTCAGTGAAGTTGCTGAAGAAGCGCTGCAGCATCTCACGCTGTTCGTCGGTAAGATATGAGAGGTCGTCGAGTTCGTGCAGGTCGCGCAGGTTGGCCAGCACGCGGTCGGCATCGGCCATATTCTTGTCGATATCGTCGAAGTCGCTGAGCAGCAACTGGCCCCAACCATAGAACTTATCAAGCGTTTCCGTAGAACCAGTCATTGCGCAGAACGACTGATAGAGCAGGCAGACAGACTGAATAGGGTCGGCAACCTGCAGGTCGCTCTGCTGACGGAACAGATTGCTGATGGTGATATAAGCAGGACTCCATATAGGGCGTTGTGCCTGGCGGGCCAAGGCCTCGTTCAGAAACAATGATGCACGCTTATTGGGAAACACGATAGCGATATGCGACAGGTTCGTGCCGTATTTCTGGATGACATCTTCCGCTACATATTCTAAAAAGCTCTTCATAACTTCATCTAACTTCTTCTAAACTTCTTCAATCTTATTCGAATAAACATACCACAACCAGCCATGAACATCAGGCATTCCCATCTCGCAGAGCAGTTGCATATACTCCTGAACCTGAGCGACATACTCAGGACGGGGCTTGCCAAACTTGAAATCGACCACATGGGTCTGGCTGCCGTCGGTCATGACGCGGTCGGGACGTCGCTCAACAAGGTTGCCGGCATCGTCCAGGCGCAGGATGCTGCACTCGTTGAACAGTTGCCAACGGGGCGAGAACCAGCTGGCGATACGTTCAGACTCCAATCGCTTACGCAACAGACTGGTAATTCGCTCGCGTGAGAGTTCATCGTCGTAAATGATGCCTTCGCTCTGCAATTGGTTCAAGGCTTGACTGATGTCGGCAGTGGTGCGAATACGGCTGAACACCTCATGAAGCACGCTGCCCATCTTGATATAGCTGAGTTCATTGGTTTCGTCATCGCCCTCTACGAAGTCGCGACTGCGATTGCTCTGACGGAATTCGGTAGGCGACGTGAAGGTCTCAATGCCGACCTGAACAGGACGGACGGGCTGGAGGAAGACATTCTCTGATGTATGATGTTCGATGGCTGATGTTTGATGTAACTCCCCTCCCGTTCGGGAGGGGCTGGGGGTGGGTAGGATGTCTGATGTCGGAAGGCTGAGGGTGCCGTACTGGAAACTGATAGCAGTTTCCTCATCATCAACACCGTCGAGTTGGGCGTCATCGAGATGTAATGCTGGCAATACCGTTTCGATAAGTAGCGCACGTGTATTCTTGGCTGCACGGCGGCCTATGACAAACAGATTGTGAGAGGCACGTGTAAAGGCTACATACAGCAGGTTCAGGTTGTCGACCGTATTCTGCAGGTGTTCGTCCAGATAGTCGTGTTCATAAACGGTGCCGCGCATCTGCTTCTCGCTATAATCGACAGGAACCAGCGGCAGCGCACTGAACGGCTCGTCGGTTGGCTGGCACCACAGGATGTCGGGCATCTCCAAACGCCAGTCAGCGTAAGGAATGATCACGTTGTCGAACTCAAGACCTTTGCTCTTATGGATGGTCAGAATACGGATACCGTCGGTCTCGGTGCTTTGGATGGTCTTGGCACCAATGGTCTCATCCCACTCGCGGACAAAAGAGTCTATATCAGTGGTGTTGTCCTGACAGAACTGTGTCAGCTGGTCGAAGAAGGCACAGACATAGCCGCTCTCGTCAGTCAAGGTCGAGAGTTGGAAGATGGTAAACAGACGCTCTGACAATTCGTAGAGCGACATTTGCAGCAGTTCCTCAGTATGAAGGCTGAAAGCTTCAGGCAGGAGTGTGCTGAGTGGCGTGTTCTGTCGGAAAAGCTGGTCGTCGGTCAGCTGTTCGTGCAAAACAGCCCGATGATACAGTTTGACGATGGTTGCTTGTGCCAGCATGTCGTCAGGATGGGTCAGCAGATGGAGTGCCTGAACAATCAGTATGCAGGCTGCCGAGCTGTCCAGACGGAAAGCCTCGTCACTGACAATACGGACCTCTGGCATTTGCAGGGCGAAATAGTCGGCAATGGTTGGTATCATGCGATTGCTGCGTACCAGGATTGCTATCTGACGTGGCGTTACGTTCTTGTCCATCAGCATGCGGACTGTATCTGTCAGCTCCACAAGTACCTGTTGCTGATAGTCGCTACGGGGCAGCAGGCGAATGCTGACCAATCCCTGTGAGGGTTTGCCGTCAGGCACCTGTTGTTCCACGTCAGCGTAGGCATGTCGCAACTGCTCAGCGCCATCGGGATATTCCTCGCGCTGGGACTCGTACTCCTGACGGGCTGCTTCGACGAAGAAGGCGTTGTTAAACTCGATGACGCCACGGGTAGAACGATAGTTGGTGGTCAGACTGCGAATCTCCAATTGCTGTTGACTATAGGAGAATTCACGGTCGATGGCATTCAGCAGCCGCCAGTCGCCTGAGCGCCAGCGGTAGATGCTCTGCTTGACATCGCCGACGATCAGATTCTCAGTATCCACATGACTCATACATTCCTCCAACAACACCTTGAAGTTCTGCCACTGGACGGTAGAGGTGTCCTGAAATTCGTCAATCATCACGTGTTCCAGACGGGCACCAATCTTCTCGAAGATGAAGGGTGAGTCGCTGTCCTGTATCAGGGAATGCAGCAGTTGCTGAGTATCGCTGAGCAGGAAACGGTTCGACTCATCGTTCAGCTGGCGCACTTTCTGTTCGATGCTGCCTAACAGTCGCAGCTGATTGAGATGACGCAGGGTGAGGTCGGCTGATTTATACAGGCGCCACTGGCGTGGGCGTTCCTCGATGGCACGGCGCAGCAATGGTTGCAATACGGCATCGGCAGACATGATGACAGCTTCGCGGCGAGGGTGGGTCTTGGTACTCCACTTAGAAGCGTCTTCTGCACAATCAGTCACACGCTTACCCACAATACTCTCGTCGAAAACACCGGCTTGCAGCTTGAGGAAGAAACCGGCCACACCTGATCGGCCATTGGATAAATCCTCGATAGACAAATCCTCGGCAGATAGGGCATCGAAGAATTCGTTGCCTATCTCCTTCATGCGTTCGAGAGCATCCTGACGGATGGCACGCATCTGTTTAGTATAGCCTTCGAAGAATTGCTCGTCGTGCATCTTGGCTTGAAGCGTGTCGCTCTGTTCTTTGTAATAATCACGGAAAATGGTGCGTCCGAATTGCTTGACCTTCCCGATGATGTTCCACGACTGGTTGTCGCTGATGTTCTCCATGATATATTTCAGAATCCACTGCAGCATCACGTCGGTGTGGGTCAGATTGTCTATCAGACGGTCAACGGCTTGTTCCTCAACCTGTATATCGTTCAGACCGATTCGCAGATTGGCTGTGAGGTCGAGCTCGCGAGCCAAATTGCGCAGCACGCTCTGGAAGAAGGTGTCAATAGTCTCTACGCGGAAATAGTTGTAGTTATGGAGCAACAAGTGCAAGGCCTCGCCAGCACGTTTGCAGACTTGTGCTTCCGACAGTCCCGTCTTGCTGACAATGTTTGCAAGATAGTTGCTGGAGTCGGGTAATTGACGGCTGATGCCATACAGCTGGCTGATGATGCGCATCTTCATCTCTTCCGTAGCCTTATTGGTAAAGGTCACGGCAAGGATGGTACGGTAGCTCTGCGGGTTCTGTACCAGCAGCTTAATGTATTCTGTTGCCAGAGTAAAGGTTTTTCCGGAACCTGCACTGGCTTTATAGACAACGAGGGGGGTTACCATCTTTTAAATAGTTCTATGGTGAATTTGCAACCGAAGTTCTGAAACTTCTGGTTGAGGAAACTGGCAAAAATACCTGTAGAGAAATAGCGGTTGGTGAAACCGTAGCCCACCTCGCTATACAGATGTGTATGCTCAATGCTGAGCACACTGGCATAAATCATTTCGGTCTCGACAAAATGACCGACAAGTGGCGTCCAACCCAAGGCTAGTAAGGGTGACTCAAAGGACATGTGACCACGAAGATAATAGTCGGACTCATTATACCACATACTGTTCAGCAACTGGAACTGTCCTGTCCATTCGTCTTCCCAACCAGATGGCAGGTTGTTGTCGCGGAAATTGGTGTAGTCCACAAAATAGTCACTGCTGCGATTGGTGTACAGACCGGCACCGGCACGCCAGTTGAGCAGACGCAGACTGCCAAGCTTGATTTTATGCGAGGCATCGAATTCCCATCGCTCATACTTCAGATTGGAATCGAAGACATGCGGGAAGCCGCGCTCGTAGTTGGCTGTCAGCATCGGACCTTTGCGCCAGGGGGTGATATGAAAGGTCAGCGTAGGTGCAAAACTGCGGTACTCTTCGGGCAGACCAAGATCGCGCATCAGGCTGCGGTTTGAGGAACGACGCCGGTGATAGACAATACCGCTGGTGATTTCCAACCAGTCGAAGGCTTCTACGTTGTTGATAAGCTGGAAGTATTCGTCCTTGAATTCAGGCACTTCGAAATCAGGTCCCATGCGTTTTTGAATATCTTCCACCAGATATCCGCTGTTGATTCTGTTGCCGTTAGCCCAGGTTAATTCAGCATAACCGTTGCGCTTAGGGTTATAGTTCATGCGAAGCGGTGCCGTGTAGTAAAACTGCTGTTTCTTGAAGTTGTAACCGAAATAGGGGTTAAAGGTCAGATAGCGATGACTGTTCCACGTATATTGCAGACCGAACTTCAACCGATAGCTGAAACCACGGCTCTGGCTGTATTCAAAGTAAAGGGGATTGAGAATGGGGGATATATTCATAGAGAAGGCACCAGCGTCAGCATGGGTGCTGTTGACGAGATTATCGCCGATGACATCCCAAAGGATTTCCTTCATCTTGTTGCTTTTCTCAATGGCTGTCGTATCGCGGGCCAGACTGTCAATACTGTCTGACAACAAGCTAAGACTGTCATGATGCTGATAGAGCGACACCTCCTTTTGACGCAGTTTGACAGGGCGCAACGAGTCCATCAGTTCTCGATTGTCTTGCTCGTCGAGTGAGTCGGGCAGGGTGACAGGACAATCATAGATGGCGGTAAACGTAGCTGACACCTTGTTGCCTAAGAAATTGAACTTGGAATTGATGGTACTTTTTGCAGGCAGCAACTGGTAGCCTGGGGTCTGATTCATCTCGGTATATACCTTGAACGATATCATGTCGAACTCGCCTTCGTAAACGACCGACAACACCTGACCGGTCTCGATATTGACCGTTGCATTACCGGTGACCAGTTGGGTATTGTTGACACGTGGACGGAAACGAACAACAGCATGTTGACCTATTCTTTGTAAAACGCGGTATTTGTAGTACCAGCGATTAGAACGATGGAACGGTGACAGGATGCTTTCAGGATATATCGAGATAGCGTACAGGTTGGGCGTGATATAATGTACCATTGCCGACATGGTAAAGCGGTTATGCGGAATCGTACCACACACCACCTGACGATGCAGGTCATAGTCGCTGGGCGTACGATATTTGATTCTGCAATACGATTCACCGATAAAATCGCGCTCACCCTTGGCAATCGTGTACATCGTCGGAACAAGAAACAGGGTAGGGTTGCGCCGTTCCGAACCAAAGGTATATCGCAGATACAAATTCTGCTCAATACCATTGACTGGTTCCGAATAGTTGCGGCTGAAATCCCATATCCGGTTGATTAACAGCGAGTCAGCCGTACGGTTTGCAAAACAAATGCCGGGCATGAAAATCATCATGTCCAGCATCAGTAAGCAATATATGATACGTAACTTCGATTTCACGACCCCAAAATTACAAATAATTTTCGAGGTCACAAAACTTTAGCCCAAATATTTCATCAGAATTCTTGCATTACCTGAATCACGAAGCTTGGCAATGCTCTTCTCACGAATCTGGCGAACACGCTCGCGGGTCAGTCCCAACTGGTCGCCAATCTCTTCAAGACCTTTCTCGTGACAGCCGATTCCAAAGCACTCACGAATGATGGTAATCTCGCGGTCCTTCAGCACTTTCTGCAGTACGTTGTTCAACTCAAGCGCCATCGACTCATGATCAACCTGACGGTCGGTACGCGAGTCATCGCCAGATGCCATCACGTCCAGCATACAGTTGTCTTCGCCGTCTTGGAAAGGAGCGTCAATCGAAACATGGTGGCTGTCGGCCTGCATGGACTGGGCAATTTTCTCCTCGTCCATATTGGTAGCGTCGCTCAACTCTGCCACAGAGGGATGACGCTGGAACTCCTGTTCGAAACGATTGATTTCGTGACTGATTTTATTGAGAGAACCCACCTGATTGAGCGGCAGTCGCACAATACGGCTCTGCTCAGCAATAGCCTGCAGAATGCTCTGGCGAATCCACCATACTGCGTAAGAGATGAACTTGAAACCACGGGTCTCGTCAAACTTCTGTGCGGCCTTAATCAGACCAATGTTACCCTCGTCAATCAAGTCAGTCAGCGTCAGACCCTGATGCTGATACTGCTTGGCCACAGATACTACAAATCGTAAGTTTGCTGTTACCAGCTTATCCTTGGCGCGCTCGCCTTCAGGTCCACCTTTACGTATCTTCTGTGCCAGCTCGATTTCCTCGTCGATACTAATCAACGGTGCACGACCGATTTCCACAAGATACTTATCCAGTGCTTCACTTGAACGATTCGTAATACTCTTCTGAATCTTTAATTGTCTCATCTTATCCTTTTGTAATTTTCTCTAACTGCTTGAAATTCAAGCTTATGTACCATTAATACCTTTAAAAGCGGTGCAAAGTTACGAAAAATATCGATTCGTTGTTCACTTTACACCGATTATTTTCTATTAAAAAATATTAATTGTTCGTTTTCTCCTTAGAATTCTTTCGTTTGGACTTTCCGCGTGGCTTTCCATAACGATGGCGTCCTCCGCGTCCGCGACTATTTTTATGAGGCGACGATTTCTGGTATGCCGGTGCTTCGCCCAAACCGTCGGGCAGAGGATTCTTCTGAATATCACGCTCCAAGAATCGCTCGATATCAGCGAAGTTACGCATATCCTTATCAGATACAAACGTAATGGCTACTCCGTCTCGCTGGGCACGTGCCGTACGGCCGATTCGGTGTACATAGTCTTCTGCATCGTGCGGTACGTCATAATTGATGACCATCAGGATATCGTCGATATCAATGCCGCGAGCCACTATATCAGTAGCTACCAGTACTGACACCTGACCCGCTTTGAAACGATACATGACATCGTCACGCTCGGCCTGCGACAAATCGGAGTGCATCGGTGAACAATTGATGTGCATGTGCTTCAGTTCGCGTGTGATATCTTTCACTTTGTCTTTCTTGCCTGAGAAAATGATGACGCGCTCCAGTTCGCCGGCCTTGAACAGATGTCGGATAATACCTAATTTCTGGGATTCATAACAAAGGTAGGCAGACTGCTGAATCTTGTCTGCCGGTTTGGAAACAGCAATCTTCACCTCTATAGGATTATTTAATAAGGTACGCGCGAGTTGCTGTATTTTCTGGGGCATCGTGGCTGAGAACATGATGGTCTGATGATTGGCTGGCAACATCTTGGCTATCTGCAGGATATCGTCAGAGAAACCCATGTCCAACATGCGGTCGGCCTCGTCCAACACGAAGAACGACAGACGGCTCAGATCAATATGTCCCATGCGGATATGCGAGAGCAGTCGGCCTGGCGTAGCAATAATCACGTCGGCACCCATTTTCAGGCCTTTGGTTTCTACATCAAACCGGGTGCCGTCGTTACCACCATAAACTGCCACAGAAGAGATTCCGTCCAGATAGTAGCCAAACCCTTGCATGGCTTGGTCAATCTGTTGTGCCAACTCTCTTGTCGGCGACATCACAATACAGTTAACGGCATCTTTCGGATAACCTCCGTCATCAAGCATTGACAGGATAGGCAATAAATAGGCTGCTGTTTTACCTGTACCAGTCTGAGCAACCCCGATAAGGTCTTGTCCGTCCAATATTTCAGGAATACATTTTTCCTGTATAGGTGTCATTTCCTCGAAGTGCATGTCGTATAGAGCATCGAGGATATTATCATTTAAATATGTTTCTTCAAAAGTCATTTCGGTCTATCCTTTTTTTCTTTTTACCTTAAAAATCTTCACTTTAATTCGGTGCCTGTCTGTAACAGAAGTATGCGATGAATGCATACAGAATGTTAGGAATCCAAGCTGCCAGCAAGGGTGGTGTTCCTGCATTGATGGCGAACGTGGCACTAATGGTCTGTAACAGAATGTACGTAAACGAGAGTGCCAGTCCTATACCGAGATAGAGTCCCATACCGCCTTTGCGCTTCCTTGACGACAGCGATACACCGATAATGGT
This sequence comes from uncultured Prevotella sp., assembly GCA_946188165.1. GTDB lineage: Bacteria > Bacteroidota > Bacteroidia > Bacteroidales > Bacteroidaceae > Prevotella. The sequence goes on along the minus strand of CAMHTW010000006.1, from coordinate 22,949 downwards.
CAGGATGAATGAGGCGAACGAGGATGCTATTCGTTTGTGATATTCCACCTCATATTGCACCACATTCGACGATCCGCGCTGTTGCTGTTTTGAGATGTATCGCAACAATTCCGGTGAGGTGAATGTCTCCTGCTGTCCACTCGAGAAGACCAGATCCATTGGTTCCATTTGTATCAGTGTATCAATCTCGGCACCCGACGTGATTTGTTCGCGCATACCCTTTAAGGTACGAATCTTATAGTTGCGGGCCTTCCAGTGATAGCGCTCTTCAGCAATGGTGTCATATTGCACAACGCTGGCATTCATTTGACTTACCATCTTCTTATTCTCAAACTTATAGAGTGCAAAGCCGTAGCCAGTCTTTCTGGTGTCATCGTACTGCGACAGATAGGCAACCACGCCTTTGTCAACCATCAACTGGATGTTCGATGCTGACGTGTTCTTCTTGTTGTTCTTATAGAGTGCCTCAAAGTCATGACGTACCACAGTTCCTTTGGGAATGACATAGGAGCCCAAATAGAAATTGAGTAGTGCAATAAGCGCAGCCGAGATGATGTATGGACGCAACAGTCGCTTGAAACTCATACCACATGCCAACATGGCAATAATCTCTGAATTGCCAGCCAACTTGGACGTAAAGAAAATGACGGCAATGAATACGAACAAAGGCGAGAACAGGTTGGCAAAATAGGGTACGAAATTGGCGTAATAGTCAAATACAATGGCACGCAACGGCGCATGGTAGTTCGTGAATTTTGCAAGGTTCTCATTGACGTCGAAAACTATCGATATGCTGATAATCAGCAAAATAGAATAGAAATAGGTACCAATGAACTTATAAATGATATATCTGTCCATTCGCTTCACATAGCGCAACGGATTCAGTTTCTTCAATGGAGCCAGTCTGTACCAAGGCAGTTGACGTAGCCATACGATGATTGGCATTATCAACGCCATGAAGCGTCGCCACTGATGACGTATCATCCATGCGATATGTTTGGGTAGTCTCTTATTCATCTTCTACGTCCTAAATTGTCAATCACTGAGCGTTTCCATTGTGTGAAATCACCCTGTTCTATATGCATTCGCGCATCTGTTACCAATCGAAGGTAGAATGCCAGGTTATGTATCGAAGCTATCTGCATGGCTAACAGCTCCTGTGCTTTGAACAGATGATGCAGATAAGCCTTGGTGTGGATGCGGTCAATCTCACAACCGTCAGGGTCGATAGGCGAGAAGTCGTCCTGCCACTTTTGGTTACGCATATTCATGGTGCCCTCGTAAGTGAAGAGCATGGCATTGCGCCCATTACGGGTAGGCATCACGCAGTCGAACATATCGACACCACGTTCAATACCTTCCAAGATATTCTGAGGTGTACCAACACCCATCAAGTAGCGAGGACGGTCCTTGGGCAGGATGTCGTTTACAACTTCTATCATCTCATACATGATCTCCGTTGGTTCACCAACTGCCAGTCCGCCTATCGAAGCGCCACCGCCATCGTTTAATTTGCCCAGTGTATCTACCACATGTTTGGCAGCATCCTGACGCAGATCCTTATAGGTACAACCCTGTACGATGGGGAACAATGTCTGCTTGTGGCCATAGAGTGGTTCCGTCTCGTTGAATCGCTTCACGCAACGTTCCAGCCAACGCTGGGTTAGACGCAGACTCTTCTCCGCGTACTGATAGTCGCTTTGTCCTGGAGGACATTCGTCAAAAGCCATCATGATATCGGCACCAATGACACGCTGTGTATCCATCACGTTCTCAGGTGTGAATACATGCTTCGAACCATCAATATGGCTACGGAATTCACAACCTTCTTCACGAAGTTTACGGATGCCTGTCAGCGAAAAGACTTGAAAGCCACCAGAGTCCGTCAGTATAGGACGATCCCATGTGTTGAACTTATGCAGGCCACCAGCCTTACGCAATATGTCGAGACCAGGACGCAGGTAAAGGTGGTAGGTGTTGCCCAAAATAATCTGAGCCTTTACCTGTTCGCGCAGTTCCGAGAAGTGCACGCCCTTGACGCTACCTACTGTGCCTACAGGCATGAAGATAGGCGTCTTAATCTGTCCGTGATCTGTGGTTATCAGTCCAGCACGGGCACTACTGTATGGGTCGTTATGTTGTACTTCAAATGTCATTTAGTCTTTCTTCTTCTCGTCTTCTTCAACAGTGAAGTCCATCGGATGTTCTACCAGCTCATCAGTCAATGCAAACTTCCACACATCCTGCACATTCTCCACATAGTGGAAACTTACACCCTTCAGATACATCTCAGGAATCTCGTTGATGTCTTTCTCATTCTCCTGACACATCACGATGTCAGTGATACCGGCACGCTTGGCAGCCAGAATCTTCTCTTTGATGCCACCTACGGGCAGCACCTTACCACGCAACGTAATCTCACCTGTCATAGCGGTGTTTTTGCGAACCTTACGCTGTGTCAGTGCTGAAGCTATAGAGGTGGCTATAGTGATACCTGCTGAAGGGCCATCTTTAGGTGTTGCTCCTTCTGGCACGTGAATATGGATATTCCACTGGTCGAAAATGCGGTAATCGATACCCAACACATCGACGTGGGCTTTGACATATTCCAAAGCGATGACTGCCGATTCCTTCATCACGTCGCCCAGATTACCTGTCAGCGTAAGTTTCGAACCTTTGCCTTTCGACAGCGAAGTCTCGATGAACAGTATCTCGCCACCCACGCTGGTCCATGCCAATCCCGTTACCACGCCAGCATAGTTGTTACCTTGGTAGATATCGCGATAGAAGGGGGGCTTGCCCAACAGGTCTTCAATCTCTGTAGGCGTAATCTTTTCGTAAGGAAGTTCGCCAGCTTCAGCCTTTTTGAAAGCCAATTTGCGCAGGGCTTTGTTTACCTGTTTCTCCAACTGACGTACACCACTTTCGCGCGTGTACTGCTCAATAATCTTTTCGATAGCAGGCTTGTTGAAGGTCAGCTTCTTGTCGTTCAAACCCGTATTTTCTTTTTCTTTGGGAATCAGATGACGTTTGGCAATCTCATACTTTTCTTCAGTAATATAGCCACTTACCTCAATAACTTCCATACGGTCCAGCAAGGGGCGCGGAATGGTACCAAGATTATTGGCCGTTGCAATAAACATTACCTTCGACAGGTCGTAATCTACGTCCAGATAGTTATCGTGGAAGGCGCCGTTCTGCTCTGGGTCAAGCACTTCGAGCAATGCTGATGCAGGGTCGCCGTTATGCGTATTCTGCGTTACCTTGTCAATCTCGTCCAGTATGAAGACAGGGTTTGACGAACCAGCCTTCTGGATGTTCTTGATAATACGTCCAGGCATAGCACCTACATAAGTACGACGGTGTCCGCGAATCTCAGCCTCGTCGTGCAGACCACCTAATGACACACGTACATATTTACGCTTCAAGGCATCGGCAATCGATTTGCCTAATGAAGTTTTACCAACTCCAGGAGGACCATACAGACAGAGGATGGGCGACTTCAAGTCACCACGTAGTGAGAGTACGGCAATATACTCCAAGATGCGCTCCTTTACCTTCTCCATACCGTAGTGGTCACGGTCCAGAATCTTCTGAGCACGCTTCAAATCCATATCATCCTTGGTGTACTCCCCCCAAGGTAATCCTACCAACGTCTGCAGATAGGTAAGTTGTACGTTGAAATCAGGTGAGTTTTGGTTTACCTGATCCAACTTCTCGACTTCCTTATAGAAATATTTCTCGATATCCTCTGGCCATTTCTTCTTGCGAGCCTTCTCCAGCAGGTCCTTCTTCTCGGGAGTACTCTCGTTACCCATCTCGGCCTGCAGATTCTTAATCTGCTGTTGCAGGAAATAGTTACGCTGCTGTTCGTCAATATCGTCACGCGTCTTGTTGCGGATATCGAGTTTCAAAGTCTGCAGATTGATTTCGCGATTGATGATACGCAACACATTGAACAGACGTTCCTTCAGCGAGTCGAAACTTAGCAGGGCCATCTTCTCCTTAGTGCTGAACGGCATGTTTGAACAGATAAAGTTCAGCGCCATGATGTTGTTGGTCACATTTTTGATGGCAAATGAGGCCTCTTCAGGTATGTCGTCGCTCATCTGGATATATTCCGATGTCTGCTGACGCAAGTCTTCAATAGCCGTCTTAAACTCTACGTCGCGCTTGTCAGGCTCGTCTTCAGGGGCATCCATTACGTGAGCCATCAAGTAGGGCTTGTATTTCGTCAGGTCTAACAGGCGGAAACGTGACATACCTTGCACAATGGCTGTAATATTACCATTTGGCAAAGTCAGCGTTTTCAATACTTTGGCTGATACACCCATATCGAATAAGTCACCACGAATAGGCGATTCTACATCTGCATCGCGCTGACTGACCACACCAATTATCATCCCTGTCTTCTCAGCTTTCCGAATCAGCGTCATGCTTGTCTCGCGACCAATCAGAATAGGAGATACTACACCAGGAAACAATACCAGATTCCTCACAGCCAGAATAGGCAGTTCATCGGGTAGTTTCATGTTTGTCAGGTCGCTATATTCGCCCTCTACATCGGCAATCATTGAGAACGACCTGTTTTTGTTATCCATGTACATTGCTATATTATCTTTCATATCTTTTCTTTCAAATTGAGGTGCAAAGATACAACTTTTTATTGAAATAATGCACGAATGATAAGATATTTTAATATCTTTGCACCCTATATGACGATGTTTCGCTTCAAACAGTTCACGATTGAGCAAGACGAATGTGCCATGAAAGTGGGTACTGACGGTGTCCTTTTGGGTGCTTGGGCCTGTGGCGGTGCAAGGATTCTTGACGTTGGTACAGGTACTGGCATCATCGCTTTGATGATGGCCCAGCGCTATCCTGATGCTCATGTTTTGGGCATCGATATCGACGAGGGTGCTGTCCGTCAGGCCACTGCTAATGTCGTGGTGTCGCCATTTTCCACTTGCATACGCTTAGAACAGACAAAATTGCAGGATATGGACGAATCATTTGACGACTGTTTTGATGCTATAGTCAGCAATCCGCCGTTTTTTATCGACTCACTTCAGGCTCCCGACCATCAGCGCAATGTGGCACGCCATACTGAAACATTGAGCTATGCAGACCTGATGGCGACAGCAAGTCGTTTGCTCAACGATGATGGCGAACTAAGTGTCATCGTTCCCTTTGACTATCGTCGCCGTATGGACGATGAAGCTATTTTTCAAGGCTTTTTTCCCAGTCGTGTTTGTGCTGTCAAGACTACGCCGACAAAGCCTGTGCGCCGCTATCTGCTGGCTTATAAGAAACAACCCTGTCCGTGTGAACAGACAGAGTTGGTAATAGGCGACGAACAATACACGTTGCTGACTGGCGATTTCTACTTGTGAAATCCTGTACGGCAGAATTCTTCAAACTGTCCCTGGAAGCCATTGAACACATTGATGTCCACAGGTCCTGTAATACCGTCCACGCGTCCCTCTGGTGTCAGTTGCCAGTACACCAGTTTGACATCGGGCTTATATTCGCCATAGCGGGCTATCCAGACATTGTAGCGCTGCTTGATGTCGTCAGCATTGACCATATATTTGTTGATAAACATCTGGTTGATGTACAGGATGGGACGTTTGCCCGTACGGCGTTCTACCAGCTCCAGCCATTGGCGTACGCGCTTTAACAATACTTCGCCACCGCCAATCTGCTCGATTTGTGCATCTGAAGGCTCTACGTCGAGTACAGGTGGAAAATCGCTCTCTCTAATCAGTGTATGGTTTACGAAATAGTTAGCCTGATCGATGGCCGATGTCTTCAGACTGAAGAAATGATAGGCACCTACGTGAATACCCTGTTTATGAGCGTCCATATAGTCCTTTAAGAAGTAGCGGTTACGAATGGTAATACCTTCTGTCGACTTGATATAAACGAACGAGACAGGGTAGGTAAGTCCCTCCGTATTATGCTTACGGCCAAGCGACGTAATGCGCAACTGGTGCCAGTTGATGCCATAGTGCTTCTTACCTATGTCGTGCTGATGGCGTGAGATGTCAATGCCATAGATGCGTTCTGTCGTATAGCGCAGTTTCTCACCCAGGAATTTGTCTTTCTTCCAATGTCCTACACGTACCTGATGGTTGGGCGATGACTCGAAGCCGAAACCATGACGCTTGCCTGCCTGCCACAGACCTTCATAGTGCGAGCCATCCTTACTGTCGAACGTGCCTTCACCGTATGCCTCCATGAAACTGTTCATCTGACCGTAATAGACACCCAGCGAATCGATGCGACGGGCCTTGACAATGGTGTCGGCATCCCATAGGGCACAAATGATACACCCATTCTCATCACGCGTAATACCTTCACCATTCAGAGGTCCAATATAGTAGCGGCCAGCTTTCCAATAACCATGCAGTGTCTTAACAGCTGTCATTGGTCTGTTCTTCGCAGCAATGTATTCCCTCCGAATGGTTTTAGAGACATTGCCTGCTTGTTGTTTTTTCAGCAGTTGAAGACGCTGTTGCAGGGTGGTATTGTATTCTGCCACAAGGTTATAGCCGTCATCCATCACGTTGTGCAGACGCAGGTAATAACTCATCTCGTCAATCTCCTTCTCCGTCAGTGCAATGGCGTTTTGTATGGAATCCGCTGTCAGCTGTACCTTATAATGTTTTACCACCTTGTCAGGAATGGATGGTGGTGGCATCTGAGGAAACAGCATAGGATTAAGCAACGTCACTGCTATAATCACAATGATGTCAGCTATCGTTGCTATGTTGGCCTTCTTTCTCACCTTCTCACCCTGTCACTCTCTTACCATTTTAACCTTCTCACATCATCTATCATATTTCATCCCTCATTTCCCGTCCATGCGTCAAGCAACATGCGGGCTATACTTAGTTTTTCAGGGATTTCAGGCAGGTTGTCCTTGCGAAACCAACCGCCTTTGGCTATCTCGCTTTGCTGTAAATGAATTTCGCCTGATACGTATTCGGCATTAAAGCCCACCATCAGACCGCAAGGGTAGGGCCATGGCTGTGAACCAAAGTAACGGATGTTTGTGATGGTAACACCTGTCTCTTCCAATGCCTCGCGTGCAACGGCTTCTTCTAGCGTTTCGCCTGTTTCTACAAAACCTGCCACCAGTCCGTAATAGTCGCGTTTGAAGTTCTTGGCCCTGACCAGTAACACCTCGTCACCACGATGTATCAATACAATAACGGCAGTAGCCAACTGCGGCCATATCTCCTTACCACATTCTGTACACTTTTTTGATATATCTGTATCCATCCGCATAGGGGCACCACACACACCGCAAAAGCGTGTATTTTGATCCCAGTAAAGTAGTTCCTGACACTTGCCAGCTTTCAGATAGAGGGGCTTCGTCAGTTTGAAGAAACTCTGGCGCAGTCCGCACATCTCGTAGTGTGGTATGTCGGTAACGGGGGAATTGATTCGATAAGTTTTCACTTCCACACCATCTAATGGCGTAACGTTCATAACGTTGGTCCATGGCTTTAGCTCCGTGGGCGCTTCTTCCTGCAGTGGAATGGTATATGTGCCGTCTGGCAATTTTTCCAATAGCAGGTCTTCCTTACAAAAAACGAAATAATATTTTTTCACTTCTTTATTTTCCATATAGTTTGATTCTGTCACGTTCTAATGCTGGTTTTACCCATGTCTCTGGTACGAAACGCCAATTATTGGCTGGCTGAGGGTCAATACTGCCCTGATGCCGTATTTCCTCAGTCAAATAGTGGCGCAGGTCTAAGTCTGTATGATATAGCACACGACCCTCCAGCGAATCTTTCGGAATGCCAGCCCCTTTCGTCAACAGCTCGCCGCCGCCATTGGCTCTGTAGCTGCTCATCACCACCTTGTACCACTTGTTCTCGTCGAAAGGTTCACCATTCGACATGCGCAGTATGCGAACTTTTTGTCCGTCAGGCTTGGTCAGGTCAACTTCGTAGTCGATGCCTGATGCCGAGTCGAAATTGAAGGTATAGTTCTTGAATCCCGTGCGTTGCTGGTCGTTCGTCGAGGCGTCGTTCAGCAACAGGGCATGATCGTCGGGCGACGTCATCGTATTGGTCCACAGGTCGTAGCTCATTTCCAGATGACGAAGAATCTCAGCACCCGACATACGCAGCACGAACATCAGGTTTTCAAAACGGTAGAGCTTGAACATATCGGCCATTGTCACTTCGCCGGCCTTGATGGTGGTGTTGAAGGCCAAAGGGGCGGCAAACGAGATTTCTGCCTTTGAAATCTGTAACTGCAACGAGTGAATCAGGTCAGTAAAAGCAGAGTTGCCAAAGAAACTCTCACGTGTAAAGATAGGGGTCTTAAATTCGCCAACGCGCTGGCCCACAAAGTCTTTCACCTGCTGTATCTCCTTGCTGAAGTACTGCATCATCTGTTGGTCAACCTCTTCGTTTTTCACACTGACAATGCTCCCCTTGATGTCCTTCTTCACCAGTTTGCCTTTCTTGAAAGTCAGCGTGATGTTAGCCTCGGCAACGTTCTTCACAAAGCAGCTGGGGTCCAGGCACAGCACCTGTTCATTGGCACAGTTGGTTATCCATTCGTTATGCACTTGATGGTCGTGTCCAAAGAAGATGATGTCGAAGCCGGGTACTTGCTTAGCAACAGCCTCGGTAGCATCTTCGTCGTACTCGTCTGTCTTGATGCCGCTGTTCAGTCCTGAGTGGAATAGACCTATCAAAAGGTCGGGTTTCTCGTGTTCCTTGATGTGTTTTACCCATTTGCGGGCACTGAACACCATATCTTCGAACTCCATGCCTTTCCATATCTGTTGGTTCAGCCAACTGGGAATGGCAGGCGTCAACATGCCTATGATGCATATCTTCACACCGTCCTTCACATGGACAGAGTAGGGCTTCAAGTTGCCATAGCAGTTCGATGGAACTGCCTTGCTGGTTTTACTGCCTTCTTTCACAATATTCGTACCCAGTAGCGGACAACGTACCTCGTTCATCCATTTGTCGTATACCTTATGGCCTGGTTCTATATCATGGTTACCAATGGTCTCGACATCATATTTCATGTAGTTGACGACGCTGGCTGCCAAGTTCATTCTGTCCGTTGCCACGAAATTCGACCAGTACACGCAGGGCTGACCTTGCACAATGTCGCCATTGTCAATCAACAGCAGGTTTTGTCCGTACTTCTTACGTTCTTTATTAATATAAGTATTAGCGCGAGCCAGCGAACCATCAATAGGTTTGCCCTCCATGAAGTCCCATGGGAAGAAATAGCCATGCACATCACTGGTCTCTATTATCTTCAATTTCACGGTTTTATTGCCTTTTGGAGCACCCATCACCGACAGGGCACTCATCATCAGAACAGCTGAAATTAAAAAATTCTTCATTGTCAACACATATTTTGTCGCAAAATTACAAAATAATTTTGAAATAAGGATAAAGTAACTCCAAAATTTTGGGAATTTTCCACTTGTTTTATCGGTCATAATCCGCGAATCAATCAGCTTTAAATTCCCTATTTGTTTTATACATCACTTTTTCCATAAAAAGTTAGGATTTGTTTATTAATAAAATGTTTTAGTCAATAACCAGCTCTTAATGAAAAATAAGTGGCTCTTATTAGAAATTAAGCAGGGCTTATTGTGCAAGAAGTGGCACTTATCGCTCAAAGAATTTATTAGCGAAATTGCGGCCACATTGCCTTAGATGAAAATAATGTAATTTCGATAAAAAAAGCGGGCTAACAATTTTGTTGGCTCATATTTTTTTATTAATTTTGCAAGCGATTTTATGAGTTACCCCCTTGTCGGTGTTTCGAGTAAGCGCTGGGCGGACTGATAAGACGACTGCTCTCGGGTAGGGCGGGCATGGTACGCAAGGGATATGTATAACAATTTAAAAACAAATTTGCATTATGGCAGAAATGAATTTTGGTGGCGTTATCGAGACTGTAGTCACCAGCAAAGAGTTCTCACTTGAGAAAGCACGTGAAGTATTAAAGGACGAGGTAATCGCGGTGATTGGTTATGGTGTTCAGGGTCCTGGACAGGCTTGTAACCTGCGCGACAATGGTTTCAACGTAATTGTTGGCCAGCGTCAGGGTAAGACTTTTGACAAGGCTGTGGCTGACGGATGGGTTCCTGGCAAGACATTGTTCTCTATCGAAGAGGCAGCCGAGAAGGGTACTATCCTCTGCATGTTGCTCTCTGATGCTGGTCAGATGCAGCAGTGGCCCACTATCAAGCAATATTTGAAGCCCGGTAAGACGCTGTACTACAGTCACGGCTTTGCTATCAACTGGAGCGACCGCACGGGTGTGGTTCCTCCCAAGGATGTGGATGTCATCATGGTAGCTCCAAAGGGGTCTGGTACCAGCCTTCGTACCATGTTCTGCGAGGGTCGCGGTCTGAACTGCTCATACGCCGTCTATCAGGATGCTACGGGTAAGGCTAAAGAGAAGACTTTGGCTTTCGGTATCGGTATCGGTGCAGGTTATCTGTTTGAGACCACCTTCCAGCGTGAGGCTACTTCTGACCTGACAGGTGAGCGCGGAAGCCTGATGGGTGCTATCCAGGGCTTGCTGTTGGCGCAGTATGAAGTGTTGCGCGAGAATGGTCACACACCTTCTGAGGCTTTCAACGAGACTGTTGAGGAGCTCACCCAGAGCCTTGGCCCGTTGTTCGGCGCTAAGGGTATGGACTGGATGTATGCCAACTGTTCGACCACTGCTCAGCGTGGTGCATTGGACTGGGCTCCCCGTTTCCACGATGCCATCAAGCCCGTCATGGAGTGGCTGTACTACTCAGTAAAGACTGGTAACGAGGCACAGATTACCATCGATGCCAACTCTAAACCCGACTATCGTGCTGGTTTGGAGAAGGAACTGGAAGCTATGCGCAACCAGGAAATGTGGCGTGCTGGTGAGACTGTTCGCAAGCTACGTCCTGAGTATCAGGAAGACTAAAAGAGTAAACATTAAAGATTAAATTCGCTTCGCTCAGAAGTATTTAACATTAATATTTTTAATGGAGAATCTTGAAAAGATAACCCGCCTTGTGTGTCAAGTGGCTCGCGAGGCGGGTTCTTATATAAAAAAAGAACGCGCGAGTTTTTCGTTAGACAAGGTGGAACGCAAGCATGCCCATGACTATGTGTCGTATGTAGACAAGGGCTCGGAACAACTGATTGTAAAATCCCTGCGCGAAATATTGCCTGAGGCAGGCTTTATCACGGAAGAAGGCACAACGAAGATGGATGACTTAAGTAAGATGGAGGAAACATCATCCGTCAGTCATCAGCCTTCAGACTTCACATGGGTGATTGATCCTCTGGACGGCACCACGAACTTCATTCATGGCTTTGCGCCGTATGCTGTCAGCATTGCTCTTTGTCAGGGTCGTGAAATCGTGATTGGTGTAGTCTATGAGATAGTCAGCGACGAATGTTTCTATGCGTGGAAAGGCGGCGGTGCTTACTGCGAAATAAGAAACGAAAAAGGAAAAATGAGAAATGTGAAAAGCCTGAAGGTGGGTACGAGCGGGATTAACGATGCGTTGCTTTGTTTGCAACTGCCATATAATAGTGATGCCTATAAGCCTGTCATCAAGCGCCTGATAGATCATTTCTATGGCAACGTGGGCAGCATCCGCATGATGGGTTCAGCAGCTATTGCGTTGTGTTATGTGGCTGCTGGACGATTGGATGCCTATGCTGAGCGTTACATTGGTCAATGGGACTATATGGCTGGTTCGCTGATAGTTATGGAGGCTGGTGGATGTGTGACAGATTATGAAGGCGAAGACTATTTCATGGAAGGCGACAGTGTGGTCGCTACGAACGGTGTCATTCATCAGAATCTGCTTGAAGCTGTCAGGCAAGCTGAAGATAGCCGTCCGTCAGCTTGATGTGTTCTTCGGAAACAAGGCTTTCAAGAGCAACATTTATCTCCTCCGTCGGTAGTGCCAGTCGGAGGATTTCTGTTATATGATGACGCTGGTGGTCGGCCAGTAGTGCCAAGATTTCCTGTTTGCACGTGCGTTGTCCTTCCTTTGTAACGGTCTTACCCTGGGCATCGAGGCAGACATCACACTGACCACAATCTTTCGCAGACTTTTCGCCAAAGTATTCGAGTAACATGCGACTTCGGCAACGATCAGTGTTTCGGGCGTAGGCTTTCATGGCCTGAATACGCTGTGCATACTGCTCCTTACGATCTTCATAAATACTGGTAGGTAGCACGATGTGTTCAGCATCTTCGCGACGCTGGGAGTAGCGGATGTAAGGTACCTGTTTGCGTGGAATGAAACTGATGAGGTTGCGTTGTGACAGTGACTTCAGAATGTCGTAGCACTGGGGCTGAGGAATGCCAGCCTGTTGGGCCACAATACTCTCGTCTATATAGCCATAGTCGGCAAACAGTCCTCCATAATTGCGTAGAAGGCTGACAATAATCTTGTCCTCATCAGGTGACAACTGATCTAAACGATATAGTTCTTCGCGACCTATCAGGAATTTGACACGTGCCTCATTATCAGCCTCTTCGTCATACTCTATATAACCAGAACGCTCTAATATCTGTAGGGCAGAATTGACCTGAACTGGGAAGTGGCGGAAACGCAGGCAGAATTCCTCAATATTGAACTCATGAGCTACACCATAGCCGTCGCCGGTAGCTATCTGGTAGTAGTAGGCCAGATGCTCGTAAATCTGACGGATGTCATCCTTGGGAGGATAAGTGTCGTTGATGCGTTTTTGCAATTTGACATTGTCACTATTGTTATAAAGCAGGATGGCTTGGGCTGGTTGTCCGTCGCGCCCCGCACGTCCAGCCTCCTGAAAGTAGGCTTCTATGGAGTCGGGGCAATCATAGTGAACCACCAATCGGACGTCGGCCTTGTCGATACCCATACCAAAGGCGTTGGTAGCTACCATGATACGTACGCGATCGTGTTGCCATTCACGCTGGCGACGGTCTTTGTCGGCATGATCCAGTCCTGCATGATAGAAAGTTGACGAAAGACCTGCTTGACAGAGATGTTCACTGATTTCGCGAGCATGACGGCGACTGCGAACATAGACGATGGCAGCGCCAGGTGTCTGTTCAAACAGACGGATGAGGTCGTAAGGCTTATCGTCGGAATGACGAACGAGATACGTCAGGTTCTTGCGTTCGAAAGACATGCGGAAGACGGAAAAACCATGTTTGTCACCAGAGGTATCTGTTGGTTGTTGGCTCAGTTTTTCGCAGATATCATCCACGACCTGTGGTGTAGCTGTAGCGGTAAGTGCCAAAATGGGCACATTAGGCAGCAGCTCGCGAATGTTGGCTATTTCCAGATAGGAAGGACGGAAGTCATATCCCCATTGTGAAATACAATGCGCCTCGTCAACGGTGATAAAAGATACGCGCATATGGCGCAACTTGGTTTGAAACAGATTGCTGCCTAATCGCTCAGGCGATACGTAGAGCAATTTTGTGTTGCCCAAGATGCAATTCTCCAGTGTTTGCAGAATACTGCTATGCTGCATACCACTATAGATGGCTGCAGCGCGGATACCAATCTGACGGAGGTGGTGTACCTGGTCTTTCATCAGTGCTATCAAAGGAGTGATAACAATACATGTACCTTCCATAGCCATAGCCGGCACTTGGAAAGTAATGGACTTACCACCACCCGTAGGCATCAGTCCCAAAGTATCATGACCAGCACCAATGGACTCGATGATTTTACGTTGTATGCCGCGGAAGTCATCGTAGCCCCAATACTGTCTGAGGATGGATTGATAATTGACCATTATCAATTGTCAATTTCCGAAGGACTGATATCATCAATCTGCAATTGCACCTCGCCACGCTTGTAGGTGTTTTCTTCGATATTATAGACGATATCGAATGAACGTTTTGACTTTATGTAGCGGGCGGCAGCCGACTGTCCGAAGGCAATACCATTCATCACAACTGCCGACTTGGAATCAACCAGTTCCAGTTTGATATGTTCCTGATGACGACCCACCACCTTCGATGTGCCATAATCGTAAACGTTGCGTGTGACGAATAATGGCTTCTCGTTGCCAGGTCCGTGAGGTGCCAGTTTTTTCAACTCGACAAGTAGACGCTTAGTAATATGCTGGAAGTCAACTTCTAAGTCGATATCCAGTGTCTGCTGTGTTTGTTCGGGCATGATATGATGGCTTACATACTCCTGAAAACGGCGACGGAACTCAGGAATATTCTCCTGCTTCAGCGTCAGACCTACAGCATAGGTGTGTCCACCAAAGTTCTCAAGTAAATCACGACACGACTTGATGGCATCGTAGATATCGAAACCAGCCACACTTCGAGCTGAACCAGATGCCATGCCATTAATGATGGTAAGAACAACCGTAGGACGGAAATAGAGTTCTGTCAGACGGGAGGCAACGATGCCCACTACACCTTTCTTCCAACCTTCGTCGTAGAGCACGATGGACTTCTGGTGTTGCTGACTCTCCAAACGGGCCACAATTTCATTGGCTTCCTCAGTCATCTGCTTGTCAACATCACGTCGTTGGTCGTTGTACTCATCAATACGGGTTGCAATTGTCAGCGCCTTCTGCAGGTCACGTTCTACCAGCAGCTCTACAGCTTCTACGCCATTCTGCATGCGTCCGGAGGCATTGATACGAGGCCCTATCTTAAACACTATATCGCTCATTGTAAGCTCACGACCTGTCAGTCCGCATATCTCGATAATGGCTTTCAAACCTATCGAACAACTCTGATTCAGCTGTTTAAGGCCGTGGAAGGCCAAGATACGGTTTTCGCCCTCTACTGGTACCAAATCGGATGCTATTGATACCGCACAGAAGTCGAGTAGGGGAATGAGCCGGGCAAAAGGAATGCCATTGTTCTTAGCAAATGCCTGCATCAACTTAAACCCTACACCGCAACCACAAAGGTGCTTGAAGGGGTAGGTAGAGTCCTCACGCTTGGGATTGAGGATGGCTACAGCGGGAGGCAGCTCCTCGTCAGGTACATGATGGTCGCAGATAATAAAGTCTACACCACGTTCCTTAGCATAAGCTATTTCATCGACTGCTTTAATGCCGCAGTCAAGCACTATAATTAGTTTTACACCTTTTTCTACCGCATAGTTTATACCCTTGATGCTCACTCCGTAGCCTTCTTCATATCGGCTGGGAATATAGTATTCTATATTGGAATAGAACTGCTGCAGGAATTTATACACCAAAGCTACTGCCGTACATCCGTCCACATCGTAGTCGCCATAAACCATGATACGTTCCTTGCGGCCCATGGCATCGTTCAGACGGTCTACTGCCACATCCATATCGTTCATTAGGAACGGATCAATCAACTCGTTCAGCATAGGACGGAAGAACCGCTTGGCAGCACTTTCAGTCTTGATGCCACGCTTAATGAGCAGACTGGCCATGATGGGACTCATGCCAATCTTCTCAGCCAGTTCGTCGGCTGCCTGCTGTTGCTCGTGTGTAGGTGGTTCGTAGTTCCATTTAAATTGCATTTATATTTGTCTTTAACAAATCGAAATGTAGCTCTCATCTTAGTCTACGTAGTCCATCTTGACTACGATGACGCGTATAGTCTGGTCTTTCTTCTTGGTCTGTACTTTGGCTATGTGCCAATCAGAGGGAAAGAAGATGACAAACTGCCCGCTTTTGACATCGAAGAAGTTGGTTTTCTCCTTCACATAGTTGTAACGCATTACATCTTTCTGTTCATTATACGATTGCGACACGGTGCTCGATTCATGGTCAAGCAGGGCAAAACCCTCCGTGCCTTTTACCACCACCATGAAATCAATTTTCTTGCGATGGCTTTCCGTATTGCGTTTTTCTAGCGGACTGTTTTCCGAGTCTTCCACGCTGGCTACCAGCGTAGAGCCTGGTATCGGATGCTTGCCTTTTGGAATGGTGATCAGGTCGGTGTCTCTGAGCCAACTGAACAAAGTCTTCCATTGTTCTGTGTTCTTTTGATACTGGCGTTGAAACTCATCTATGTTCAACGACTTGTGGGCTTTTGCCTTTTTGAAGCCATGCGCCCATTCACCTTTTTTCATCCATGTGCAAGCATCACTTTGTGCACTGACAGATAAAGGCAAAAAGGTAAAAAGGCAAAGCAGTAAAACATATTTTACAGCATTTGTTACCTTATGATTATAGGGATATTTTGGCATCATCATCATTATTTCTACCTTTTTACTCTTTTACCTTTTTACTGTTTTTATAGTCCCAACTTCTTGCGGATATTGGCAGGGATGGCTTTCTTGTTGATGAGGAAATCCATTGTGTTAGCAGCAATAAATGCTTTGGTCATATACCAGATACCCTTATAGTCGCCAGTCTCACCCCATGAATTCTTCACCATATAGTACTCCTTGCCATTTTGGTCCTTTGCAACACCGAAGATGTGCATGCCGTGGTCGTCGGTCAGCTCCCAGTTGTCGAAACGCTCCTGGCGCATCTGCTGGGTAGGAACGATTTCAGGCACGGTAACACCTAATGAGTCGATGACATCGCGCTTTTTGGTAGTAGTCATTTTCAGCCACTTGGCCATATCGCTACCCTGCAGACTCTGCTGAGTCTTCTTGGCATCAATAGCGTAAGCTAAACCCTTACGAGTGAAACCATCTTCAGATACATCGCCGCCCCAAGCAACAGTATAGCCCTGTTCGATAGCATTGTCTATAATCTGCATCATCTCGTCCATAGGAACATTATATGACAGAGGGAAACGCCAGTTGTCTTGCACCTCTACAGCAAAAGCAGTGTAGAAAGGATGATGGGTATAGCTGGTAATGCTGACATAGTCGTTAAGGTCAATACCTAAAGAAGCCATAAAACTCTTCGGAGTGTACTGTTTGCCTTCATAGGTAAAACTCTCAGGACACTTGCCAAGATAAGCGTCAAGGATGCCCTGAAGTCCAACTTTCCACTGACCGGAAATCTTCTTGGCATCGCTCTTGGCGATAGCACCAACGTATGGTTCCATCACAGAAAAGAACTCGTTGAAATTGTTCAAGGAGTCGCCATACAGTGAACCAGGGAAAGGCATCGCTCCCTCTGGAACAATACCATGGGTTTTCATTGTAGCGAGCACATCCTCTGCGCTACCCCCCTGTGAAAACTGGCAGTCACCATGGAAACGAACCACCTGAATGGCACGATCCATATAGGTCTTATTGCATACGAAACTCTCACAGAGGTCGTATTTTTTACCAGTATTCTTGAGGATTTCAGCCTCAAAAAATGACAGGGTAGAGTAATCCCAACAAGTACCAGAACGGTTCTGGTCCTTCACACTCGTGATGGGCAGTTCTTTGATAGTTGTGAACACCGGTTTGTTAGTGTTCTTTTTCTCAGGAGCCTTTTTCTTTGCGGCTCCAACACTGCCAACTGCAACAAACAGTGCCAGTGCGATGGTCATGATTTTCTTCATTTTTGTTTCTATTTTTGATATTGTTATTTATTTGTTTCCATGAATGTTTCGAGCTCTGCAGGATGATATGGGATACGTTTCTCTCCCAAGAATCGGCAACCGTCTTTGGTGATGAGAACATCGTCCTCAATGCGAATACCGCCAAAGTCCTTGTATGTCTCGAGTTTGTCAAAGCACAGGAATTCCTCACAGTGCTTCTTGGCCTTCCACTCGTCAATAAGAGCGGGAATGAAATAAATACCTGGTTCGTCTGTCACGACAAAGCCTTCTTCCAATTTGCGGCCCATGCGCAGGCAGTTGGTGCCGAATTGTTCCAGGTTGGGGCGCGTCTCGTCGTCGAAACCCACGTAGATTTGTCCCAATCCTTCCATATCGTGAACGTCCATACCCATCATGTGACCCAGTCCGTGAGGCAGGAACATCGCGTGTGCTCCAGCACGAACAGCCTCATCGACATCACCTTTCATGAGACCAAGTTCTTTCAGTCGTTCGGCCATCATGCGGCAAACAGCAAAATGCACATCCATATACCGTACACCAGGCTTTGCAACGTCCAGTACATAATCATGGCATGCTTCTACAATGCTGTAGATTTCCAACTGACGCTGGCTGAACTTTCCGTTAACAGGCATTGTACGCGTGTGATCGGAACAGTAGTCGTCCAGTTCACATCCAGCATCACACAATGCCAGACGGCCAGCTTCAAGATGTGCGTCAGAAGGATTGCCGTGCATAATCTCACCATGTTGTGAGAAAATAGTGGCAAAACTGGTACCGCCAGCCAAGCTACGGGCAATACCATCTACCTGACCACCGATGAAACGCTCTGTAACCCCAGGCTTGATAAGTTTCTGTGCGGTGGTATGCATAGCATAACCAACGTTACATGCGCGGTCGATGGCTGCAATCTCCTGCGGTTCTTTTGTAGAACGCATCTTTACTACAGCCTTAATCAGGTCAAGCGATGCAGCCTCCTTTTGTTTCGAAGGATGGATGCCCAACAAGTCCATGATTTGTATCTTAGTATCATAACGATAAGGGGGCAAGAAGTGGATTTTAGCCGTCTGATGTTTGATGTATGAAGAAAGATATGACATCGGAGCTGTTTTGCTGATGCCTACCTCCTCAGCCAAGTCGCTGACCGATGGTGTAAAGCCCATCCAAACAATATCTTCTACTTCGATATCGTCGCCAAGCAACCATTCTTCATCATTGTCAATGTTGATTACACCTACTAGTCCGTCACGATGCTGCCCAAAATAATAAATAAATGCAGAATCCTGACGCATGGGAGCATATGCATTGGCAGGATAATTATAGGGTGACTCGTTATTACCAAAGAGCACAACAATGCCTTTGCCTACAAGCTTTTTCAGCTCTGCACGACGGCGAATATAGGTGTATTTATCGAACATAAATCAAAATAATCTTACTATAGGTTACAAATATTCTGCAAAGTTACGCATTTTTTATGTAAAAGTAGTATTTTTGGAACATTATTTATGCTTAATGCACACTAAAAAGTATTAAAAGCAATTAAGTTGGAACATCTATACGCAGATGTTTCCAACTTATTGAATGTTTTCGTGACAGTTAAAGTGCTTTTGTTTTTCCTTACTCTTCGTTGAGTAAGTCCGGACGCAGACGACGCGTACGTTCCATCGCTTGCTCCAATTCCCAATTGCGTATTTTGGCTTCGTTGCCCGATAACAAGATGTCAGGCACTTTCCAGCCTTTATAGTCTGCAGGACGTGTGTAAATAGGGGCTGCTAACAAATCGTCCTGAAAGCAATCACTCAGTGCCGATTGCTCATCGCCGATAACACCTGGTACTACGCGTACGACAGCATCGGCAATCATGGCAGCTACTAATTCGCCACCTGTCAATACAAAATCACCGATTGATATTTCGCGAGTAATAAGATGGTCACGCACGCGTTGGTCAATCCCTTTGTAGTGACCAGCCAAAATGATGAGATTGCCTTTCATCGAGAGTTCGTTGGCCATGTGTTGGTCGAACCGCTCACCATCTGGCGAGGTGAAGATGACTTCATCGTAGTCCCGTTCAGCCTTCAAGGCCGTTATGCAGCGGTCAATGGGTTCACACTGCATCACCATGCCTGCACTACCCCCATAAGGGTAATCGTCGACTCGACGCCATTTATCAAGTGTATAGTCGCGCAGGTTATGCAGTCGAATCTCTGCCAGTCCTTTTTTTTCGGCACGTGCCAGAATGCTCTCATGGACGAATCCTTCGAGCATTTCTGGTAATACCGTGATAATATCAATTCTCAATTTAAATACTAATTTTGAAAACTAATTGTCGTACTCTTGCCAAGACTTGATTTTGATGTCTTCCTGATTGAGAGCAGTAAAGGCCTCTATGAAGGCTTTAGCCAGACGGACATTGGTCATCAAGGGGATGTTGTGGTCAATGGCAGCGCGACGAATGCGATAACCATTGGTCAACTCACGCTTAGTATGATTCTTCGGTACATTGACAATCAGAGAGAACTTATGCTGGGCAATCATGTCCATCACGTTGTTATCGCCTTCCTCATCAGGCCAGTTAACAGCGGTTGCTTTGACGCCGTTCTCGTTGAAGAACTTGGCTGTACCTCCTGTAGCGTAAACTTCATATCCCTTCTTAACCAGTTGCTGGGCAGGCTCCAACAGACTTACCTTACCCTTGGCATCACCACTTGATATGAGGATGCTTGAACCAGCCTCCGGCAGACGATAGCCTGTAGCAATCAATGCATTGAGCAATGCCTCATTCAGATCGTCGCCCAAACAGCCGACCTCACCGGTTGAACTCATATCTACGCCCAATACTGGGTCGGCATTCTGTAAACGTGCAAATGAGAACTGGCTGGCCTTCACACCAATACGATCAATATCGAACTCTGAACTGTCTGGCTTCTGATAAGGAGCATCCAGCATAATCTTGGTGGCGGTCTCAATGAAGTTACGCTTCAGAATCTTTGATACGAAGGGGAATGAACGTGAAGCACGCAAGTTACACTCGATAACTTTAACCTCTCGATTCTTAGCAAGGAACTGAATGTTGAATGGTCCTGAGATGTTCAACTCCTTAGCGATCTTGCGGGCAATCTTCTTGATTTGACGTACGGTAGAGAAGTAGATATACTGAGCAGGGAACAACATGGTAGCGTCACCAGAGTGCACGCCAGCATATTCTACATGCTCTGAGATAGCGTATTCTACAACCTCGCCCTTGTCGGCAACTGCATCAAACTCAATCTCCTTAGTCTCAGTCATGAACTTTGAAATAACTACTGGGAATTCCTTTGATACCTCGGTAGCCATATTCAAGAAGCGATGCAACTCGTCATCATCGTAGCAGACATTCATAGCAGCACCTGACAGCACATAAGAAGGACGAACAAGTACAGGATAACCCACTTCTTCAACAAACTCTTTGACATCCTCGAATGAGGTGAGGGCACGCCAACGTGGCTGGTCAATACCCAGTTTGTCGAGCATGGCCGAGAACTTGTCGCGATTCTCCGCACGGTCAATATTGACAGGACTTGTACCCAGTACAGGCACACCCTGACGATGCAACTTCATAGCCAAGTTATTAGGAATCTGTCCACCTACAGATACAATGACCCCCTTAGGCGACTCCAAGTCGATAACGTCAAGAACGCGTTCGAGTGAGAGTTCGTCAAAGTACAAACGGTCGCACATATCATAGTCTGTTGACACTGTTTCGGGGTTGTAGTTAATCATGATAGACTTGTAACCCAACTTACGAGCCGTATTGATGGCATTTACAGAACACCAGTCAAATTCAACACTTGAACCAATACGGTAAGCACCTGATCCCAAGACTACTACAGACTTTTCGTTGTTGTAATAGTTGATGTCGTGCTGAACCTTGTATTGCTCACCTTTAGGATTACCAAAGGCAGGTGTATGCGTGTAGGTGAAATACAGATAATTTGTCAATTCCGGATGCTCAGAAGCCACTGTGGGAATACGCTTCACAGATGGCATGATACCACGTTCCTTGCGATAACGGCGTACGTCCAAGTTCTCCTTTTCCATATTGCCCTGTTCAGGTTTCAAAACAAAACGGGCTATCTGGAAGTCAGAGAATCCGCAACGCTTCACCTCCAGAAGCAGTTCGTCTGGCATTTCTTCCAGCTTGTTATATTGCTGTAACTCATGTTTCAAGTCTACGATGTGCTTCAGACGCTCCAGGAACCATACATCAATTTTGGTCAGTTCCTCGATACGCTCAATGGTGTAGCCTTCTTCCAAAGCCTGTGCAATAGCAAAGATACGCAGGTCTGTGGGGTTAGCCAGTTCTTCGTCCAAGTTCTCAAACTTAGTGTGGTCGTTACCTACAAAACCATGCATGCCCTGACCAATCATACGCAAGCCTTTCTGTATCATTTCCTCGAATGAACGACCGATAGACATAATTTCGCCTACCGACTTCATTGACGAACCAATCAGGCGGCTTACACCAGCAAACTTAGTAAGGTCCCAACGCGGAATCTTACAAATCATATAGTCAAGACTTGGAGCTACGTAAGCACTTGATGTGGTCCCCATCTCACCGATTTGGTCGAGTGTATAGCCCAATGCTATTTTTGCTGCCACGAAGGCAAGAGGATAACCTGTTGCTTTTGAAGCCAAAGCCGACGAGCGTGACAGACGAGCATTAATCTCAATGATACGATAATCGTTAGTTTCGGCATTGAAGGCAAACTGTATGTTACATTCGCCTACGATGTTCAGATGGCGAACGCATTTGATGGTAATGTCCTGCAGCATTTTTACCTGCTCAGGTCTCAGCGAACAAGTCGGTGCTACCACGATTGATTCACCCGTATGGATACCCAGAGGGTCGAAATTCTCCATTGATGCTACCGTAAAGCAGTGGTCGTTGGCATCACGGATGGTTTCAAACTCAATCTCCTTCCATCCTTTCAGCGATTCCTCTACCAAGATCTGAGGTGCAAATGTAAAGGCACTTTCAGCCAGTTCCTTGAATGCTTTCTCGTCGGGGCAGATACCTGAACCTAAACCGCCTAACGCATAGGCTGAACGAATCATGATGGGAAATCCTATTTCATGGGCAGCCTTAAGTGCGTCCTCCATATTCTCCACAGCGTGGCTAACAGGGGTTTTCAACTCAATCTCGTCTAGTTTCTTAACGAACAGGTCGCGGTCTTCCGTATTCATAATGGCTTCCACTGAAGTACCTAACACTTCAACACCATATTCTTTTAGCACGCCAGTCTGGTAGAGCTCCGTACCGCAGTTCAGGGCCGTCTGTCCGCCAAAGGCCAACAGAATGCCATCAGGACGCTCCTTCTTGATGATTTCCGTCACGAAGTGCGTTGTTACAGGCTGAAAATATACCTTGTCGGCAATACCTTCAGAGGTCTGAATTGTAGCGATGTTGGGGTTTACTAACACGGAAGAGATACCTTCCTCGCGCAATGCTT